>CAYMUE010000236.1:0-8008 GCA_964393505.1 uncultured Polyangiaceae bacterium | reverse complement strand
CGAACAGCCGCGCCCTCGACACCGCAAGCCGTCGCGCTCGCGCCCGTCGTTCCCCCACCCATGACCCCGCCGGCTGCGCCTCCGCGCAAGCCGATGCCGTCGCACCCGGGAGCTGCGACACAGGGTGTCGCAGGCTCCGCACCTGCCCATCCGCCCCCGCTCCCCGCGGCGGCTCCGCCTCCCGCGGCTCCGCCTGTCGCCCCGTCGGCCCCCCTCGTGTCTCCCCCTGCGCCGCTCGCAACCCGAGGCTCCGCCCCCGCGCGTGCTTCCGCTCCGCTCGCGCAGCCGGTGCTGCCTGCTCCGGCGATTCCCCCTCCGCTGCCCCAGACCCCGCCTGCCGACCCCCAGCAGGAGCTCTTCGAGACCGTGATGCAGGCCATCGACCTCGGCGCACGCGGCAACCCGCAGGGCTGGGCCGAAATGATGTTCGTGACCCGAACATGTGGGAAGGCCAGGATCGATGCAGACCAGATGTACGCGCTGATCGAGCACCTCGAGGCCAATCGCGTGCTCGAGTGGATGCCAGCCTCCCAGACTCCCAGACGCGGCGGCTGGATCCGCCGCTTCCGGTAGCTCCACGCGAGACTCACTCCCCCGGAGAGTCTTCCTCCACTGTACCATCCGACGCCGCGCCGTCGTCCGCGTCCGAGGCCCCATCGCTTGCGACGTCGTCCGACGACGCCTCGGGTGCAGCATCGTCCGCACTGTCCGGCTCCGCATCGACGGACGCATCCGCCCCGCCGTCTTCCGCCGCCGAGTCCTCCACGACATCTGCAGCGACGTCGTCCGACGCTTCGGGCGCAGCATCGTCGGAGGCTTCCTGCTCGACATCGCTGCCCGCGTCGGGCTCGGTCCCTGGACAGTATCCCCCGGGCTCCACGGCGTTCACGGTCAGCTCCACCGACAGCGGCTTCCCATCGCCGCCCGTGGCGACCTGGTCGGCATCGGTGCGAAGCTCGATGCGAATGACGTGCTGCCCCGACGGCGAGGGCAATCCCCGGAAGGGGACGTCGACCACCGCCGCCGCAGACTCCGCGACGCGCTGGTCGTCGACGAAGGCCGCGATCCAGCCGCACTGCGGGTAGTCCCCGCAGAAGTCGCGGGGCCGCAAGTACCAGTTCACGGCCTGCACCGACACTCGCGCCGTCCAAGCAGCGTCATTCCGCAGGACCACGCACGCGCCATCGGTCGGCTCCGTCACCGCCAGCGATGCGGGCCCCGACACCCCCATGCTGTTCGAGGTCGCGTCATCGTCGGTACACCCGGGCACCGCAGCGGCACCCGCGATGATCGCGAGCGCCGCCAGGGTGGCCTTGGCACCGGGCCCGAATGCGGGATTCCCTCTCATGCCCAGTGGACCAGCGCGGTCTCGAACGGGTTGGTCATCATCGGGTGAGACGGCATGACGCGGAGCGCGTAGGCATGCGAGCCGCTGCGGTTCGAGCGGATTTCTCCGGAGAAGCGGTACCTGTCTCCACCGAGGTGCTCGATGCAGCTCATGGCCGATCCCTTTCCCTCGCTGAGCTCGTGCCCGCCGTCGAGGCGCCCGTGGTACAGCTCCACGCGCACGTCGTCCGGGCTCAACCCGGCAAGCGACAACGTCGCCCTCACGACCAGCGGCGTGTCCACCGGCACCTCCGAGGCGCCGACTTCGGCAAGGTCTTCCACTCTCACGTGCGGCCACTGCTCGCGGACGCGCAGCTTCCAATCGGTCAGGGCGCGTGCGCGGCTCAGCCCGTCGGAGCTCAGCGCGCGCCAGCGCTCGATCGCGGGCACGAAGACGTTCTCGGCGTACTGCCGCGTCATGCGCACGGTGTTGAACATGGAGCCGGCGACCGCCATGGTCTTCTTCATCATCGCGATCCAACGTCGCGGGATCCGGTCGCGTCCGCGATCGTAGAAGGTGGGGACGATCTCTCCCTCGAGGAGCTGGTAGAGGGCCTGCGCCTCGACGTTGTCACCGTACTCGGTGTCCTCGTACTCCTCGCCGCGGCCGACGGCCCAGCCGACCTCCGGGGACCAGGCTTCCGCCCACCACCCGTCGAGCACGCTCGCGTTGATCGCACCGTTAAAGGCGGCCTTCATGCCGCTGGTGCCCGAGGCCTCCTGGGGACGCCGCGGCGTGTTGAGCCACACGTCCACACCCGACACCAGGCGTCGCGCGATGCCCATGTCGTAGTCCTCGACGAAGACGATCTTGCCTCGGAAGGCGGGGAGCCGCGACACGTGCACGATCTGCCGGATCAGGTCCTTGCCCTTCTCGTCGTGCGGATGTGCCTTGCCCGCAAAAACGAACTGCACCGGGCGATCCGGGTTGTTCAGCAGGCGCTCGAGGCGCGCCAGATCCTTCATCAGAAGCGTTGCCCGCTTGTAGGTCGCGAAGCGTCGCGCGAAGCCGATCGTCAACGCCTCCGGATCGAGAGCCTCAGCCGCGAACTGCTGCTCCGCCTTGCTCATCCCGCGCCGTTGAGCCGAGCCGACCAGACGGTTGCGGCAGTAGCGCACCAGCCGCATGCGCCGACGCTCGTGCGCGTGCCAGAGCTCCGCGTCCGGGATCTGCGAGGTTCGCTCCCACATCTTCGGATCGTCGGCATCCTCTCGCCACCGCGGACCGAGGTAGCGCGACAGCAGGTCGCTAATCTCCGCCGAGGTCCACGAGCCTGCATGCACGCCGTTGGTGACATGGGAGATCGGCACCTCGTGCACCGGCACCTGCGGCCACAGGTCCGTCCACATCTTGCGGGACACCACGCCGTGCAGCTCGCTCACCGCGTTGTGCCAACGCGACAGACGGATCGCCAGCACCGGCATCGAGAACTTCGGCTCCCCGTGCACCGCGCTTCGCCCGATTGCCAGGAGCTGCTCGACGGAAAGCCCCGTCGCCTGCGAGAACGGCTCGAGATACCGCGCCACCAGCGCGAGGTCGAACTGGTCGAGCCCCGCCGGAACCGGCGTGTGCGTCGTGAAGGCGTTGCCCGAAGAACTCGCCTCGTACGCCACCTCGAAGGGCACGTTGTGCTGCTGCATCAGCCGGACGATCCGCTCCACGCCGAGGAACGCCGAGTGCCCCTCGTTCATGTGACAGACCGTCGGGTTCATCCCGAGCGCGGCCAGAAGGCGGATGCCTCCGACGCCCAGCAGAATCTCCTGCCGAACGCGGTGATCGTTGTCACCGCCGTACAGCGCGTTGGTGATCTTGCGATCCTCCTCCGAGTTCGCAGGCAGGTTGCTGTCCAGAAGGAGCAGCTGCACGCGGCCAACCTGGACCTTCCACGCCTGGACCACCACATTGCGACCGGGGTAGGGGACCTCGATCTGCACGCGCTTGCCGTCCGTGTCAGTCACGGGAGACACCGGCAGGTCCGCCCAGTCGTTGAGCGGATAGCGTTCCATCTGCCAGCCGTCGTCGTTCAGCACCTGACGGAAGTAGCCTTCCGCGTAGGCTATCCCGATCCCGACCATGGGGATGTCGAGATCGCTCGCCGTCTTGAGCGTGTCACCCGCGAGCACGCCCAGGCCGCCGGAGTACACGGGCACGCACTCGTGGAGACCGAACTCCATCGAGAAGTAGGCGACCAGCTCATGGCGCTGGTCCGGATGCGCCGTGCGGAACCATCCCTCGCGGGCCATGTAGCGCTCGAACGCGTTGTACCGCGCCTCGAGCGCCGTCAGGTACGCGTCGTCCCGCGCGAACTCGTCGAGACGGTGCTGCGGGATCTGGGCCAGCAGCGCCACGGGGTTCTGGTGAAGGCTCTCCCAGAGGTCCGGATCGAGGATCTCGAACAGCTCCCGGGCATCGTGGTTCCACGTCCACCAGAGGTTGTAAGCGAGCGTGCGCAGCCGCTCCAGAGGCTGGGGCAGGCGGGGCACTACGGTGAATCTACGAAGAGTCGGCATGGCGGCGGAGCATAGTCGAGACCGCCTCGCAGGAAAGCCAGATCGAAGGGCGACGGTGCGATTCTGGGTCCGCTATCGAGACACGGTCACGCGACCGCGTCCGCCCCGGCTGCTGCTGCCGGATGCTCCGAACGCCGCTGCGCGTTCTGGTTCACCTTCACGCTCACCACCCGCGATACTCCCGGCTCCTGCATCGTCACGCCGTACATCACGTCCACCATCTGCATCGTGCGCTTGATGTGCGTGATGACGATGAATTGCGAGCGATCGGTCATGCCCCTCACGGCTTCGGCGAACCTGCTGACGTTCGCCTCGTCGAGCGGTGCATCGACCTCGTCGAGCACGCAGAACGGCGACGGCTTGCACTGGAAGATCGCAAAGATCAGCGAGACCGCAGTCAGAGCCTTCTCGCCGCCGCTGAGCAGCTCGATCGACGACACCTTCTTGCCCGGAGGCTGGGCCTGGATCTCCACGCCGGTCTCCAGGAGATCGTCGGGGTTCGTCAACACGAGCTGCGCCTGGCCTCCCCGGAACATCCGCGGGAACAAGGCCTTGAACTGGGCGTTCACCGCATCGAACGTCTCCCGGAACAGTCGCTTCGACTCACGATTCATCTGCTGGATCGCGTGCTCCAGATCCTGCAGCGCCTTCTCCAGATCGTTCTTTTGCGTGCTGTAGAACTGGAAACGCTCCGTCGTCTTCTCGTACTCCGACATCGCATCCAGGTTCACCGGCCCGATCCTCTCGATCAGGTTGGCCAGCTCCTGGATCCTCGCCCGATGGTCCGCGTCCGGCGCCGCGCGCATGTGGTAGTCGCCCACTACCCGCTGCAGACGCAGTCCCCGGAACTTCTCCGCGATGCCCGCCAACAGGTGCTCGCGCTCCAGGTCGAGCCGCTGCAGCGCCATCTCGTGGGCGCGCGCCTTCGACGCAGCCTCCTCGAGCTCGCTGCGGATCAGCTTGATTTCAGCCTCATGCACGCTGAGCGTGTTGCGGACGTCGTCGAGGGCCTTGCGGCGCTTCTCGAACTCGAGCTTCGCGTCGGATGCGGCCGACACCGCTTCGTGCTGGTGCTCGCGCAGGCGCATCAGCAGGGCCGCCACCTCGCCCTGGCCCCTTGCGCAATCGACGGCTTCCTTGCCCAGTTGAGCGGCGCGAGCCGACAGCTCGTCGATCGAGCGCGCCAGCCGATCGCCGGTTTGCTTCGCCGAGGCGCTCTGCTGACGGATCGTTGCGAAGGCGACCTTGCGCTCCGTGCAGACCGAGACCTGCTCGGCCACGCGCTCGGCGATTTCGCGAACCTTCTGCTCGATCTCGGCGGTGGTCTGCGACGCTTTCTCGGCAGCGGCCTGGGCCCGCTCGAGCAGCGCCTGGGCCTGGTCCTGCTCGAACCCCGCCTCGTCGAGGGCGGCGTCCACGTCCTCCGTCTCCCGCGTGATCTCCGCGAGCCGCGTCCGCACCGTCGCAATCATGTCCTGCGCCCGACGCAGATCGCCTTCGGCGCTGACCTTCTCGATCTGCACCTCGCGCTCGAACGTCCTGGCCTTCTCGAGCTGCGCACCCGTCTCGTTGATCTTCGCCCTGAGCTCTCCGTGGGCGTTCAGCGCCTCTTCCGAGCGACGCTCGCAGATCCCCGCGGCCGTTCGCAGCTCGCGAAGCTGCCGCTTCTGCTGAAGCAACGCCGCTGCCACCGCGTCTCCCGCGCCGCCACTCACGCGACCGTCGGCCCAGTACACCGTGCCGTCGAGTGTGACCGCCGTGTCCCGAATCCCCGCGCGACGCAGTTCGTGGACCGCGTCCACGCTCTGCGCCACTAGCGCGTCGTCTGCCAGCACGCGCACGATCGCCTCGTGCTCCACCGAGAACGAGAGCCGATCCACGATGCGCCCGAGGATTCCGGGGATCTCGGGCACCGAACCCGCCCTGCCTGCCACGAACGACGGGTTCAACGGCAGCACGGTCGCGCGTCCCGCCTTGCGCTCCGCCAGCCTCGCGAGCAGGGCAGGGATGCTCTCGGCATCGCGCACCAGCACGGCCTGCAGACGGTTCCCCAGCAGACCAGCGAAGGCAGAAATGAGGTCTTCCGGAGCCTCGACCACGTCGGCGGCGAGCCCTGCGACCGCGGGATCCCCCAGCTCGAGCAGCGCCTTGGGGCCGGCGCCGACTCCCTCGAAGCGGGCGTGGACCTCTTCGAGAGCACGCAGTCGCCCGCGCGCCTGGCTCATCTCGTTGCGCGCGACCTCGAGCTCCCGCTCCCGCGCCACAATCGCTTCGCGCAGCTCCTTCAGCTCCGCCGTCAGCGCCTGCACCTGATCCGTGGCACCCAGTTGGTCCTCGTCGAGCTCCTTGCAGCGCTGCTGCGCCTTGACGCGCTTGCGCTCCACCTCATCGACGTCCTCGCCGAGGCGCTGGGCGTCGATCGCGAGCCGCTCCCGACGCAGCCTCATGTCGGAGATGCGCCGCTCGAACCCGGATAGGCGCTCGCGCGCCGCGGCCGCGGAGGCCGTGCTCTTGGCAAACGCCTCCCGCACCTCGGAGGCACTTCGCAAAACCGAGCGCTGCTCGGTCTCGAGCTCGCCAAGGCGCGTCTCCTCGATGCGCAGCTTCTCGCTGTCGATCGCCTCCTGCGCCTCCAGCGTGCGAACCGCCGACTGGATGCCGCGCAGCTCGGCGTCGAGCTGGGACTGGTTCGCCTCGATCTTCGTGGCCTCGGTCGCGGCGGTCTTCTGCTTCTCCGAAAGGTGCGCCAGACGGTCCCGGGCCCGGGCCATCTCGGCCTCGCACGTGCGGACCTCGTTGTCCGCGAGGAATGCTGCGTTCTGACGGCGCTCGGTCTCCTGCTCGAGCTCGAAGGCCTCGGCCCGAGCCGCCTCCAACGTCGCATCGCGAGCGTCGAGCTCGGTCTTCTTGCGCGCCGCCGCCTCCTCGGATTCCGCGGAGCACTGCCGCTCGACCTTCTCCACGGCGATGAGCTCGAGGAGCTTGTGGGAGGCCTCGTGCAGCACGAGGTCGTCGTGCTCGCGACGGTAGTTCAGGTAGCGCTCCGCCTTGGCAGCCTGGCGCTTGAGCGAGGAGAGGTTGCGCTCGATTTCGGCCACGATGTCGCCCACGCGCAGCAGGTTCTGCCGGGTGAGCTCCATCTTCTTTTCCGCCTGCTTCTTGCGGTGCTTGTACTTGGTGATGCCCGCCGCCTCCTCGATCAGGAGCCGGCGCTCCTCGGGCTTCGCGGACACCACGAGACCGATCTTGCCCTGCTCGACGATCGAGTAGGCCCGCGTGCCCACACCGGTCCCGAGGAACAGGTCGGTGACGTCCTTGAGACGCACCTGGGTTTTGTTGATCAGATACTCGCTGGTGCCGTCGCGATAGAGCCGGCGGGTCACCGAGATCTCGGGATAGGCCCGGTACTCGAGCGGGAGGTTCGACGCGCGGTCGGGGTCGTCATTGGCGAAGGTCAGCGTCACCTCGGCCATGGTCTGGGCCGCGCGGGACTCGGAGCCCGAGAAGATGACGTCGTCCATCGAGCGGCCGCGGAGCTGCTTGGCGGACTGCTCGCCCATGCACCAGCGGAGGGCATCGACGATGTTCGACTTGCCGCAGCCGTTGGGGCCGACGACACCGACGATGTCGTGGTCGAAGTGGACGACGGTGCGGTCGCAGAAGGACTTGAAGCCTGAGATCTCGAGCTTCTTGATGTGCATGGGGTCACCGGAGCGAGACGAGTACCTGACCGCGCACGTGACGCGGTCGCACAGCATGTATCGTCACGTAGCCCCTCGCTACCCGTTGTCCCGGCGGAAGGCAACCCACAGCTTCGGCTTGACAGAGAGACCGCCAGAACGCATTTGTGTCGCGCCGTAACGTTTTCTATCGGGAGCCTACCATGTTGACGTACGAATACGCTTGCTCCGCCTGCGGTCACCAGTGGGAGGAGGAGCAGAGGATCGTCGACCCGCCTGTGGAAGTCTGCCCCGCCTGCAAAGCCAAGCAAGCCAAGCGCCTCGTCTCCTCCGGCAACTTCATCCTCAAGGGTGGCGGTTGGTACGCGGATCTCTACTCCGGGACGTCCAATAAGTCCTCGAAGTCGTCTTCGTCGAGTTCTTCTTCCTCG
>CAYMUE010000235.1:1517-8029 GCA_964393505.1 uncultured Polyangiaceae bacterium | reverse complement strand
CGGGCCGTCGAAGCGCGTGGAGCTCGGCGTGCGCGTGCTGGCTGGGGTGGTCCCGTCCGGTCAGGGGGTGCTCGTCGAGCGTGACACGAGCTCTGACAAGTAGCTGTCAGGGCTCGTCCCGTACTCCGCAGCGAACGCTTCTCCGATCTTCTCGCCGCGCAGCAACCGGTCGAGCAGGCGCTGAAATCTCGGCCTGCCGTGTTTCGTGATCAGGTCGTCGACGAGCAACGCATACTGCGCGAAAAGGAAGAGGAACCACTCTCCGTCGGGCAGCAACATCGTCGCGTCCGAGTCCTCCCTGCGCGACTGATACTGCGATGGAGGCACCGCCCGGCCGAGCCTCCACCACGCGATGACGTGCTCCCGATCGAAGTAGCCATCGACCCCCATCTGGTTGGAGCTCAAGGTCGCGAGCCCCTCTTCGAACCAGGGAGGCAGCCCACGAATCCCGGTCCACCCGAGGTGCTGGAAGAGAAGCGCGTGGCTGAGCTCGTGCCTCAGGTAAGTGTCGACGAGCGCTCGACGCGGTCGAAGCCCGGTGCCCAGGGCAGGAACGGCATCAGCCGTCCCCAACCGGCATGGCAGACCAGCACGGCGAGAAGCACGCAGGCGCAACCAGCCAGCACCCTCTTGATTCTTCTGGAGGTGCGTGACGGGCCTGGTTGTGGTGCGTCCTTCGACATTCGCGCTGTTTCGTCTCCGCAAATGCGGGTCGCGAGTCACTGTGCACACCCAGGGCAGCCTTCACCATCCCGACTGTCCCCGCTTCGACCGCCCGCGGCTTTGCTTTGCACTCACGAAGGCGGGGCGGTGGACCCAGGCCGGTTCACGATCCCGTGGGCTCCCCGACCCGGCAACGCGGGCTGACCGGCCCCGCCGCCACTTGCTCGGGAGAGCTCTCGATGGAGCGCACGCTGAACGTCGTCGTCATCCCCGCCGGCCGGTTCCCGGCCGGGCCACTACTTGAGTGTCACCGACCGCACCGCAGCCAACCCCTGCTGCTTCTCCTGATCGGAAGCATTGGCCTTGACTCCCATCATGACCAGAAATCCGGTGCCCGCCTGTTGGAGTCGGAGCACATAGAAAGCCGCGGGCGTCCCGAAGATCAGCCCGTTGCCTTTGGTGGCCTCCCCTTCCAACCCTGACGTCCCGAGTCTGCCATTCACCCAGGGCTCCAGCGTTGCCTTCTTGTTGCCGGTGCCGAGAGGCACCCGCATCCAGAAGTGAACATTGGCGTCGGACACAGGCCCCTTCCCGACATTGTGAACGATCACGCGGACGTTGTCGCTTGGACTCTGCAAGAAAGACATCCCTTCGTAGAAGTTGTCGTCCAAACGCCAACCCTTGGGGACTCTCACTCGCAGGACGGAGCCAGCGGTCTTGGCGAACTCGACCTCCGCGGCCGGACGCCCCTCGAAGAACCCTGCTGCTGAATCAGGCCACCCACCCGAGTTGGGGCGAGGGGAGGTCGGAGCAACAGCCGTGGGCTCTTGCGCTTCATTCTCCGCGGGCTTCTGCTTCTCACCTTGGGGCCGGCAGCATCCAGCCACAACCACAAGGACCCAACCAAGGTGTGCTTGCCAGAGCATGTTGCCCTCCTGAGCCGGCCTATTTCCTGGCACCCCAGGACCGATCAAGTCCCTACACCCGAAGAATGTGCCCTGCAACAGGTGGTCGACTCCACAGCATTCGGGAGAGCCCTGCCAGACCACACCACTGCGCCATCCCAGGCACGTCGTTGGGTGCCACAATCCGATCGCCAGCAAATCAAGCCACATCGCGATCGTGGTGGTTGAGCACGCTGCCGAACCTGGCGCGACGTCGGACGCCGCCGTCGCCCGCGTTGGTGTGTGCGGTGCGCTTCCTGGCCCTGGTACGGGCGCTCGGCGCGATGGTGGAGCATGTGCTCGGTGATCGTCTGCCGGAGGCGGTTCTCGCCGGGCGGGAGGACCTTCGCCGAAACATCGTTTCCACCTTCCACCGCTTCCGGTACAGCTCTGCCACATCAACTGCGGAGCTCGTCCCTTTGGGATGATCGGTCAGAATCGCCATCTCTCCGTCGTTGTCCCGCGTCGCCTTGTCCGTGACTCCTCGCCGTCCCCCGTCGTGACTGCAGACAGCGTCTTCGCACCCGACAGCCCACATGCGCCAGGTCTTGCTTCCCTGCTTGCCGCCCAGCATCTTCCAGGTGGTTTCGTCGGCACCGATGACTTCGTGTCCCAAGATGTGGCCCAGCAGCCGGGCGCAGGCGCCGCGCAGCGGCACGCAGGGCTCGTCGAGCTGATTCCGCAGTGTCTGTGAGTCGATCACGAGCCCCTCACGGCCCATGATTCGCACCTGCCGCTCGAGCGGAAGATGGTCGAGGTACTTGCTGATCGCAACCTCGATGGCGATGTCGATCGAGCACCGACCGCCAGCGGTCAGCTTGACCGGACCGGGTGCTGTCTGCACGCACCCACCGCAGTTGCAGACGTACTTCTTGCACCGGTGTTTCCGCAGCACGAAGCGGCGCTCAATGACGTCGATCTCCTCGGAGTTCTCCGTCTGCCCTTCCATCTCGTGCAGCGCGCCGCAGCATATGGGGAGAATCTTGTCTGCGTCGTTCAGGTCGTGAGTTGAGTAGTGCTCGAGTCGTCGATTCCGCCGGTCGACTGCAGAAGATGCAAACCGTCCTCGGGTCCGGCCTCGACTCCCTGACCCTCCGGATCCAAGCTCAAGTGGGCGAGCAAGCGCGGCAGCCACCGCGTGATGAGCCCCATGGAGTTCATGGCCCGCATGGCATCCATCGTGGCGCCGCCGCGTCTGCCGCTCACGCGCTACCACGGAGTCCTCGCGCCCAACTCGAGCGGGCGCCGCGCGATCGTATCGGGGGTGCGACAGACCGACGACGACGGCGATCCTCGGTGCGCGCAGCAGGACCACGCGAAGGGCTGCGCTGTACTTCGACGTGACGGACGAGTCGGTCCCGGCGTGGGCTCTCGGCGTCGACTCCGACCCCGACGAACGAGGCCCACCGACGGACTGGCATCTCGTACCCGCTGATGTCCACCAGCGCGCAGCTAGAACCTTCCGCTCACACCGAGACCCAACGTCGATGTGCCCGCGATCGGGGAGGCCTGCACGCCAGCCTTCGTGTGAGGCCTGTCGCCGGGCGCGCTGACCAGCAGCCAGGTCGCCACGCCAATGCCGACCAGACCGAGCCCCACGCCGACGTTCGACACCCACGCCGCGGTGTTCGCTTCCCTGCTGAGCGACTCAGCCTGCGCGTTGCACACGTCGCCCGTGCAGTTCGACCGGGCATCGTCCCACTTCTTCGATGCGCGCCACCCGAAGAACGCGCCGACGCCCAGCGCGGCAATGCCGGCTCCGCCGATCACGTACGCGGCCGCGTTGCTGCGCTCTGGCGGGACAGGGCGAGGCTCGGGTTGGGGGGCGAGTGCCGACGCGGACGAGGCAGCGGGAGCGACGGCCACCCGGTCGTCTTCGAGATTGGGCACGCGTACGACGTGTCGGTCGGCGGACGGGCCGACCGTGACCAGGGTGCTCCAGGGCTTCTTTCCGGGCGCTCTCACCGTGATCCGGTGGTCCCCGGGATCGATCGGCGCGGCCTCGCTCCACGCCGCCTTGCCGACAGCGACGCCATCCAGCGAGACCTCGATCGCATCGACCGGAAACGGCACCTCGATCGCCAGGCGGGGGAGCCTGGGCTCAATCTCAGCTAGCCGTTCCTTCGCCAGCTTCTCGCGATCCGGACGCTCGTCGTTCCGCGACAGCGGGATCGCTTCCTGGAACAGCAGCCAGGCCGTCGCGATCTTGCCCTGTTTCTCCCTGCAGACAGCGAGATTGAGCAGGGTGCCGCTGCGCGGGTCGAGCCGCTGGCTCTCGGCGAACTTGTCGCAAGCCTCGTCGGTCTTGCCAGCGGACATCAAGGCCTTGCCGCTGTCGAATAGTGACCGCGCCAGCACAGCGTCGTTGCCCGCAGGCCTGGCGTTGCCCGCGGACGACATGGAGACCGCCGCCATCAGGCACAGCGCGGCGAGGCGCAGCTCACGGCTCCGCGAGCGGATCGACAACGGGTCCTCCCTTGGCAGGTTTCGCGCCCTCACCGGGCGGCGGCTTCACGGGCGGCGACTTCACGGGCGGCGCATTGACCCGAACGGGTGCCGAGGACGCCCCGAGCGATGCAGTGGCAGGGGCGACAGTCGCCGCAGGATCCGATGACGCCACGACAGGTGCGGAGGGCGTGGGCGCGGGAGCCGCGCTCGCGGAGTCGCTGCTCGCGGCGGCTACGACCTCGTTCTCCCCGCTTCCGCGAACGGCGAGGGCGCCGCCGATCACCACGGCAGCGATCGCGATTCCCGCGAACACGAGCGCGGCCCGCGGGCGGCGATGCGCGGTCCGGGACGCGGCGGACCACGCATTCGCAGTGGGAGGGTCAAACGCACGGATCTGCGGCGAGTTGAGCAACATCGTGCTCGCCCCCTCGGCGCTGATCCGGAGGATCCTCTGAGCCCCGCGACGCGCCGCATCCGATCCGAAGGGCGCGATCGCCGTCGCCAGGTCGGCCACGTGCTGCACGCGCTTCGTAGCGTCCTTCTCGAGGCACTGCATGACGACGGCCGCGAGTTCCTCCGGGATGTCACTCCGCAGCGCTCGCAGAGAACGCACGGGATCGGCAGCGATCGCTGCGCACATCCCTTGCACGCTGTCCGCCTCGAAGGGCGTGACGCCGGCCAGCATCTCGAACAGGATCACGCCCAGCGCCCAGACGTCAGTGCGATGATCCACGAGCTTGGAGCTGCGGATCTGCTCGGGCGACATGTACGAAGGCGACCCCATCACGCTGGTGGTCGAGGTGAGATCAACGGGAGCTTGCCCCTCGGTGGGCAGCGTCTTCGAGATGCCGAAGTCGAGCAGCTTGACGTTCGGCTCGCCGCCGCGCCCGCGCACGATGAACAGGTTCGCAGGCTTCAGATCGCGGTGCACGATGCCGAGAGCGTGAGCCTCCGCGGTGCCCTCGCAGGCCTGCATCAGCAGATCGACCGCATCCTGGACCGACAAGCACTTCCAGGCCTGCAGCTCGGCGGCGAGATCCGAGCCGACCAGGTACTCCATCACCAGAAACGGCCCGACGCCCGACATCCGGCCGATGTCGAAGACCCTCGCCACGTGCTCGTTGCGGATGCGCGCGGCCGACTGCCTCGGGATTGCCCGCGAAGTCGGGGAGCAGGAACTTGATCGCGACCGGCTGCGAGAGCTCGACGTGCGTGGCTGCCACCACGTACCCCATGCCGCCGACGCCAACGATCGACTCGACGCGGTACTTGCCGTCGATGACATCGCCTGCGCTGACGGGGAGTTCTGATCGCGAGGGGGGCATGCGAATGGTTGAGTGTAGTTTCTGCGAGGGTGTGGCGGTAGCGGAACGTTCGGCTGCGCAATCCAGGTTCGGGAGGGATAGGTCGTGACCGCACTCGCCGCCCCAGGCTACGGGGAGTCGGTCCCCGCGTCCTTCGCACATGGGTCGGGCTTGGCTGGCGCGGGATCGATGATCGGGCCTCGGCGCGCAACCATTCCTACGAATCCCAGACCAACCGAGATCGCCTGGCAGTTCAGTTGCGGTTGAGCGACGGCCTTGTTGCGTATGTCGAGCGAGTCCGCGATCAGCGGCTCGATCAGTTTGTAGCCCGGATCGTCCGGGCACGTTCCGATGGACCCAAGAACGCTTGCCATCGAGTCGGCGGCAAGCGCCGCCGGCCATACTCCTGCGATGACGCCGTCGGTCAGGTAGGTGTGCTGAGGATCCATCTTGAAGAGGACCGTGGTCTGATCCAGCGTCCACTTCAGCCCGGCAGCCTCACCGCTGATGGTGAGCGGCAGCCCGCTCGGCATCTTCGCCACCAGCACGCGACCCGAGACGTACGCCTGGGTGGACTTGAACAGCGGCTCGAAGGAGCCCGCCTGGTAGTTGGAGCTCTCCACCGTCCACACATCCTTGCCCATCCACCCCGGCTTCACGTAGTTGCCGCCGTCGTCCACCGTGCCGCCCGCGCTGAGGACCGTCACCCACACGTTCGGATCATCGGCTTCGCCGTTGTAGTCCCCCACCTCGAGCAGGATGCCGCGGAACCCGAGCTCCAGCCCTTCGTTGAGCGAATCCTCGTAGTTCTTGTTCAACACCTTCGTCATCTCGCGCACCTTCGCGCCGATGTTGTTGCCGAAGCTGTTGTCCCTACCCTGATGGCCATCCTTCCCGTTCTGCGTCGATCCCGCGTCGGTGGCCGGAATGCACGACGGGGGCTGCCCTTGCTCGTCGGTGAACAGACAGTCGAGATCCAACCCGAGGTCCAACCAGTCATCCGGGTGGTCCGGATTCATGCCCGTCATCATCGTGCGAACCGCGAACAACAGAGGCTCCGGCAACGACGTGCTGTCGGCAACTGCCGGCTTGCACGGCGGACGCGCCAGCCCCAGGGTCGGACACTCCGGATCGCAGGAGCCCCCCTCCGTTG
>CAYMUE010000235.1:0-1417 GCA_964393505.1 uncultured Polyangiaceae bacterium | reverse complement strand
CGGGCGGCTGACCCGCTCCGCTATCGAGACGGGACCTCCCTGCGCATCCGCTCGAGCCCCGACCGCAGCAGCTCGCCCGCCCGATCGATCGTCTCCATCCGCTTCGGGAAGCAGAAGCGGATGAGATTCCTCCCCATCGAGGGCTCGTGGAAGAAGCTCGATCCGGGCACCGTGGCCACGCCCACCCGACGCACCAGCTCGCGCGCAAACAGGTCGTCGTCGGGCCACCCGAAACCGCCGATGTCCACCAGCACGTAGTACGCCCCCTCGGGAACGCACACCGGCTCGAGCCCGCTCGATCGCAACGCCTCGATCATGCGCGCGCGCCGCTCTCCGTAGTGCACCGACAGCTGCTCGAAGTACGCGTCCGGCAGCCGCAGCGCGGCCGCCCCCGCCTCCTGCAGCGGCGCAGGCGCTCCCACCGTCACGAAGTCGTGCACCTTGCGGATCGCATCCGTCCGCTCCGCCGACGCGATCGCGTACCCCACACGCCATCCCGTCACCGAGAATGTCTTCGAGCACGACGAGATCGTCACCGTCCGCTCGGCCATCCCGTCCAGCGTCGCCAGCGGAACGTGCCGCCGGCCGTCGTACACGATGTGCTCGTAGATCTCGTCGGTGATCGCCACCACGTCCCACTCGAGACACAGGTCCGCGACCGCTTGCAGCTCCTGCCGATCGAACACCCTGCCGGTCGGGTTGTTCGGCGTGTTGAGCACAATCGCCTTCGTGTGCGGCCCGAACGCCGCCCGCAGCCGCTCCGGGTCGATCCGGAAGTGCGGAGCCTCGAGCGCCACGTACACCGGCCGGGCCCCGCACAACGCCGCGCCCGGCCCGTAGTTCTCGTAGTAGGGCTCCAGAACGATCACCTCGTCGCCCGGATCCACCAACGACAGCAGCGTCGAAAGCATCGCCTCCGTCGATCCACAACACACCGTCACCTGCCGCTCCGGATCGACCCGCATGCCGTAGAACCGTGCGGCATGCTCCGCCACCGCCGCGCGCATCGACTGCGCTCCCCACGTGATCGAGTACTGGTTCACATCGCCCAGGATCGCCTCGACCGCTGCGCGCTTCACCGCCTCCGGAGCCGGGAAGTCGGGATACCCCTGCGCCAGATTCACGCCGTCGTGCTCCGCGCAGACCCGCGTCATCTCGCGAATCACGCTCTCGGTGAATCCCTGCGTCCTTCGGGCTGTCCGGTTGCGCGCCATCGCGCGCCATCCTAGTCAGCGGGCATCCGCGTGACCACTGTCGCTCGCACTCACGGACAGGTCAGCCCCGCCGCTTCGCAGATCTGCGACGACGTCCTCCCCACCCGCCAGACCCGCAGGCTGTCCATCAGCCCCACCAGATTGTCTCCGTCCGGCGAGTTCATCCCGATCGCCGTGCCGTTCGCGTTGCCCGTCGTCAGCTC
>CAYMUE010000234.1:0-8100 GCA_964393505.1 uncultured Polyangiaceae bacterium | reverse complement strand
CGCGCGTGCCGTGTTGATCCCCCAGACCGTTCTGGTGATCGTCTTCGGCATCTGGGCGACACGCAACCCGCTGCACCCCGTCGGCATGATGGCCCTCGGAATGATCGCCGTCGCAGCGTCGATGACTGCCTCAGTGGAGGCGCTGCGACAGGCCCGGACGCGGGCCCTGGGCGCGGTCCTGGGACTCACCGGGTTCGCCGGCTTCCTGCACGTGCTCGCCGCGATGATCGCTCGAAGGAGTCTGGACTCGCTGCGCTTTGCTGGCGCGATTTCCACGCTGTCGCTGAGTGTCCACGCGTTGGCGCTGTTGGTGGCCTTGATCTGGCTCGCCTCGCGGCGGCGTTCGGTGCTCCCGCCGGCGACGATGATCGCGCTCGCGGTCGCGGTCGCGCTGACCTGGGCGGCATCGAAGGGGACGCTGATGAGCGCCGCGCCCGGGTGGGTCTTCGCGGCTCGCGCGATGGATCGTCTGATCCCGACGCCGGCTCCCAGCCTGCCCTCCTCCTTCTCCCTGTTCCTTGCCGCCCTTGCCCCGGCCCTGGCCGTCGGGGCCCTCGCTACCCGCCGCCAGATCCCGGCGATCATCGGCGCCCTCGCGCTCGTGCTGACCGCTGGCGTGATGGTCGATGCTCCGCTGTTGGCGTTGATGCTCACAACGGCCTCTCTGGCCACCGTGCTTGCGAGCCGCGACGACCGCGGGATGTGGGAGGCGCTGCTCGGCAGGCCGCTGAAGGGAGCGCCTGGCGAATGAACCCATCACGAGGCTGATTCCAAGTGGCTGCAAGTAATCTCGTCGTCCGTGTCGGCACTGCCGTCGTCGGCGTGCCCGCCATCCTCGCGTTGCTCTACTGGGCCCCTCCGTGGGCCTTCTTCGTCGTCGTCGCCGGGCTCGGCGCCGGGGTTGGAGGCGCTGAGCTGTTCGCCATGACCCACTCCGGCGACAAGGTCGCCCAGGCCATTGGCGTGCTCACCTCGCTGGCGGCCGCCTGCTGCATGTACTTCCTCTCCTCCGATCCGCGTGCGCTGCTCACCCTGATGGTCGTGCTGCCCCTGCTCGGCGTCCTGGTGCCCCTCTGGCGCTTGGGCAGCATCCCGACCGCAGGACTGCGGATCACGGCCAATTGCTTCGGCCCCCTGTACGTCGGCGGCATGATGACCACCCTCGCGATCATGCGTCGCGATCAGCCCGGCTACGACGGTCCCGGGTTTGCGCTGCTCGCCTTCGGTTTCGCGTGGCTCTCGGACACCGGCGGTTACTTCGCAGGGCGTCTTCTCGGAAAGCACAAGCTGTACGAGGCCGTGAGCCCCAAGAAGACGATCGAAGGATCGATCGGCGGGCTCGCAGGCGCCGTGGCTTGGGGCGTCGTGGCGCACCTGTGGTTCCTCAAGAGCCTGCCGTTGATCGACGCTGTCGTGCTCGGATGCGCTGCCGGCTTCCTCGGCCAGCTCGGCGACCTCGGCGAATCGCTCCTCAAGCGCGCCGTCGGCGTGAAGGACTCCGGATCCATCCTCCCCGGTCATGGCGGCATCCTCGATCGCGTGGATGCTCTCATGCTCACCAGCACGGTGACCTTCCTGTACACGCTCTGGCGCTAGGAGCATCCACCCAAGCGGACTCGTGAGCGTTCGGCATGAGCACCGGCCGCAGCGGATCCGCTCGATCGCGTGCCGCGCCGCCGTGCTCGATCCGGACGTTCGTCCGCCGAGGCTCGACGATCCCCGGGACGCACCTATCGGTTGAGTGTGGGGATAGGATACGAGATCGGTTTCATCGTCCTGCTGACGCTGGCGAACGGGTTCTTCGCGGCCTCCGAGATCGCGCTGCTGTCCGTGCGACACGGGCGGCTGGAGCAGCAGGCCGCGCAGGGGAGCCGTGCGGCGGCGCGGGCTTTGGAGCTCGCTCGGGATCCCGACCGCTTCCTGACTACGGTGCAGATCGGCATCACGCTCGTGTCGACGCTCGCAGCGGCGTTCGGTGGTGCCCGGTTGTCGGGGGAGCTCGCGGGCGCGCTCCGCGGGATCGCGTGGGTCGGGCGGCACGCCGACGGGATCGCGTTCGCGCTCATCGTGGCGTCGATCACCTGGCTGAGCTTGGTGGTGGGGGAGTTGGTCCCCAAGCGCATCGCGTTGGAGAACGCCGAGCGGATGGCCCGGATCAGCGCTCCGGTGATGTGGCTCCTGGCGTTGATCTCAAGGCCCATCGGTGCCGCGCTGATCGGCTCCGTTCGCCTCGTGATGCGCGTGATCGCCCCTCGCGGAGGGGCCGTCTCCCGCGTCACGCCGGCCGACATCCTGGACCTGGCGCGTGAGGGGCAGCGGATCGGGTCGGTCGAGGAGACCGACGCGGCGCTCATCCGCAAGGTGTTTGCGTTCACCGATCGGCGCGTGCGGGCAGCCATGACGCCGCGCTCGGACGTGGTTTCCATCGACGTGACCGCGTCGTTCGACGAGGTGGTGTGTGCGTTCCAGACCTCCGGGTTCTCGCGTCTGCCGGTGGTGCAAGGAGCGCTCGACGAGGTCGTGGGGGTGCTGTACCTGAAGGACATCCTGCCTGGGGGGGCAGGGCCGCGGAACTTCTCGGTGCGCAAGTTCCTGCGTCGGGCGACGTTCGTGTACGAGAACCACCCGATCGATCGACTGCTCGGGGTGTTCCGCAACGGCGAGTCGCACATGGCGATCGCGGTGGACGAGTACGGTCAGGTGACGGGAGTGATCACCCTGGAGGATGTGCTCGAGCAGCTCGTGGGGGAGATTGCCGACGAGTACGACGAGCGTCAGCCCCGGCCGATCGTGTTGCGGGAGGACGGGTCGTGGCTGGTGGATGCGAGCATTTCGTATGACGAAGCGGTGGATGCGCTGGGGTTGCCGCCGCGGCCGGTGGAGGATCGGCAGGCGTATGCGACGGTGGCGGGGTTGATGCTGGCGCGGATGGGGCACATCCCGAAGCCGGGCGAGAGGCTCGAGCACGGGGGGTTCGTGATCGAGGTGATGGATCTCGACGGGCGGCGCATCGACAAGGTGATGATCCGCAGAGGGGGGGGGCAAGGGGAGCGGGTGCGCGCGGCGTAAGGCCACGCGACCCCGTGGCCGCCGCGTGGGTGGCGCGGGCGTGACTGGGAGCTACTGGGGCGGTTCGGCCGCCGGGGCTGCGTCGGTGGGGATCTGCTTGAGCATCTCGCAAGCGGGGGCGATGCCTGCCTTGCAGGTCTGATCGAGCAGGGAGCGGGCCTTGCCGAGGTCCTGCTTGGTGCCGCGCCCTTCGGCGAGCGCGCCGGCGACGCGGATGCAGGAGACGGGGTCGCCCGCCTGGCAGAGCTGGGCGAGGATCTCGAAGCCTTGTTTGAGGCCAGCCTTTCCGCCGGCGCCCATGAGCAGCGCGGTGCCCTGCATGCCGCACCCCTGGGCGGAGCCGTTGCGGCATGCCT
Organism: uncultured Polyangiaceae bacterium; assembly: GCA_964393505.1. GTDB lineage: Bacteria > Myxococcota_A > Polyangia > Polyangiales > Polyangiaceae > JACRCQ01. The sequence continues at coordinate 4,675 of CAYMUE010000234.1, read as the reverse complement.
CCTCGAGCTTGGCGAGGCCGGCCTTCATGTCGCGCTTGACGTTGCGACCTTCGACGAGCGCGGCGCCCTCGAAGGCGCAGCCGTTGGGGTCGCCGAGGGCGCAAGCCTGACGGTGCAGCTCGAGGGCGGCGGCGGGGTCGGGCTTGTTACCGGCGACGCCCTTTTCTTGGGCCATGCCGAGGGCGGTACAGGCTGGGGGATGTTTGGCGTCGCAGGACTTCTTGAGGCGTTCGAGTCCCTTGGCTTCGTCTTTCTCGACGCCGAGGCCTTCGATCTCGAGGGTGGCGAGGTGGGTGCAACCGGGGAGGAAGTCCTGGTCGCAGGCCTTCTTGAACATCTCGGCGGCCTTGCCGATCTCGCTCTTGTCCTTGGCGCCCATCATCTGGGCCTGGCCGTGGGCCACGCAACCCAGGGGGAGTCCTGAATCGCAGGCCTTGCGGAAGAGGTTCATCGCCTCGTTGATGTCCTGCTTGACGCCCTTGCCGTTGGCGTACAGCTCGCCGAGCTCGGCACAGCCCGAGGGGGCGGCCTTGTCGCAGGCGGTCTTGTAGAGCTCGGCGGCCTTGGCCGGGTCGGGATCGACGCCGATTCCCTGCATGTAGGCGCCGGCAAGGGCGGCGCACATGTCCTTGGAGGTGCCGTCGCAGGCCTTGCGCAGTAGCTCGACGCCGCCCTTGGGGTCCTTGTCGGTGCCCTGGCCGAAGAGCTTGGCGAGACCCAGTCCCGCGCAGCCGCGCATCTCGTCGGCGTCGCACGCCTTCTTGTACAGCTCCACCGCGGCCTTCTCGTCGCGAGCCGTCCCCCAGCCGTTGAACTTCGCCGTCCCCAGCTCCGCGCACCCCCGCGCCGTCCCGGCTGCGCACGACTTCTCGAGCGCTGCCAACGCGCCCGCTTCGTCCTTCTGCGTGCCGCGAGCCGACAGCTTCGCGATCCCCACGCCGACACACGCCAGGCCGTTGCCGACGTCGCAGGCCCGGGTGAGGATCGTGTAGGCCTTGGTCTCGTCCTTCGCGGTGCCCTGCCCGTTGAACAGCGCGCGCCCGTAGCGTGCGCACCCTTCCCAGTCCGACAGGTCGCACGCCCGCTGGAACAGCGGCAACGCCGCTACGTCGTCCTTGGTCTGCCCGCCGGTGCCGTCGGAGAACATCAGGCCGAGCTGCAGGCACGACCTGGCCACCGGGGTCTTGGCGTCGTTGCACAGCATGCTGCACGACGCCGAGTCGTTGGCCTCGCACTTCTTCACGAGGTTCTGCCAGACATTCTGCTTGTGCCAGCGGTGGTAGGCGAAGCCGCCCCCTGCGCCGACGACGGCAACAGCAGCCAGAACGATGAGATTTCGCCGTCGGGTAGGTGGCATCATGGCTCAGCCGATAAGCCCCATCGGATTGCGGCGGTCAAGGACAATCGAAGCGCGCAGGGAGGGTGGCGCGCCGGGTGCGATTCCGATAACAGTTCGCGTCATGCGCCTCGACCAGTCCACGATGCCGCTCATCGAAGCCCTCGACGCCTACGTTCGTATGGGCAAGGCACCGTTCCACATCCCCGGCCACAAGTACGGTCGGGGGCTGCTCCCCGAGTTCCGCGAGCGCGTGGGAAGCGAGGCTTTCCTGCGGGATCTTGCCTCGCTGGTCGGCCCCGAGATCGATTCGCTGCACGACGCATCCGGGTGCATCGCGCGAGCGCAGGAGCTCATCGCCGACGCGTTCGACGCGGCGCACTCGCTGATGCTGGTCAACGGGCCGGACATCGGGCTGCAGATGGCGATCATGTCGGGGTGCGATCCGGACGACGAGGTGATCCTTTCGCGCAATGTGCATGCGTCGGCGGCGTCGGGGATCGTGATGGCCGGCGCCATCCCGGTCTTCACCGACACCCACTTCGACCAGGAGCTCGGCCTCCTGGGGAACATGACCCTGGTGGACCTGCGGCAGGCGATCCAGCAGCACCCCCGCGCGCGCGCCCTGCTGCTCATGAGCCCGTCGAACCACGGCTTCGCCCCGGACCTCGACGAGATGGTCGAGACCGCGCACCAGGCGGGGCTCAAGGTGATCGTCGACGAGCGCTACGGCGCCCACTTCCGGTTCCACAAGAAGCTGCCGATCTCGGGCATCGAGGCCGGCGCGGACTTCGTGGTGCAGGACTGGCACCGCTGCCTCGGCGCCCTCGAGCAGGGCGCGGTGCTGCACGTGCGCGAAGACCCCGGCGAACGCTGGGGCCGCATCCGCAACGTCTTCCAGACCATGACCACCACCAGCCCGTCGTACCTCGTCATGGCCTCCCTCGACCTCGCACGCCACAACGCCGTCATCCACGGCCGCGAGCTGCTCGACCACTGCATCGGCCTCGCACGCGAGATCGCAGGCTCCATCGATCGTCTCAAGGGCCTGAGCGTGCTCGGCTACGAGATGCTGCGGCGATCGGATGTCGACAACATCGACAGCACCCGCCTCACGATCTCGGTGACCGACTGCGGCCTGAGCGGCTACCGGTTCGCGCAGCTCCTCGAGGAGGAGCACGACATCACCGTGGACGGCGCCGAGGAGAACAACCTGATCCTGTCGGTGGGCTTCCAGCTCAGCGAGGAAGACGCCTACCGGTTGATCGACGCGATGGAGGCGGTGGTGGAGGCCTACGGCCGCCAGGCGCCGCTGTACGTCAGCGTGCAGCGCCCCTACCCGGTCTTCTCGAGCAAGCTCGTGCTCGCCCCGCGCGCCGCGTTCTTCGCCCCGGGAAGGCTCGTCAAGATCAGCGACAGCGTCGGCTGCATCTGCTCCGAGATCGTCTCCCACCACACCAGCGGCATGCCCCTCGTATTCCCCGGCGAGGAGATCACCAGCGAGATGGTGGACTACATCATCGCCGAGGGGGCGCGTGACGCCACCGAGTTCTGGCGCAACGACCCGACGCTCCAGGTGCTGCGGGTCGTCGACGAGCGCCGGACCATCCTTCATCGAAGCTACCTGCGCGGCGTCGGAGGTGACCAGTGAGCGCCAGCGAATTCGAGCCCATGATGCTCTCGTCGATCACCCCCAGGCCGCGAAGGCTGTCCTTCGATCGCGTGGGCTCGGGCAAGAACGGCGGGCCCCCAGAGCCATCGAGCCTGGGCGACGCGGTCTACAAGTTCGACTCCTACCACTTGTCGCACGCGGCCTTCGTTCAGGCCCTCGACAACCTCTCCGAGTTCCTCGCCCAAGCCTCCGGCGCCCGCACCGTCTGGCCCCTGGTCAACGGTACCACCAGCGGCAACCTCGCCATGGTCCTCGCCTGCGTCCAGCCCGGCCAGAAGATCATCGTCCCCCGCAACGCCCACAAGTCCGTGCTCGGCGGCATCGTCATGTCGGGTGCTGCTCCCGTCTTCCTCCAGCCCGAAATCAGCGAGGAGCTCAAGCTCGTCTTCACCATCCGGCCCGACCAGATCCAACGCGCCCTCGCCGATCACCCCGACGCCCGCGCCGTCCTCGTCACCAACCCCACCTACCAGGGCTTCTGCCTCGACCTCGCCGAGGTCGCTCGCGTCGTCCGCGAAACCTCCGCCCTGCTGCTCGTCGACGAGGCCCACGGACCGCACCTCTACCAGCATCCCGCGCTGCCCCTGTCCGCCATGAAGGCCGGCGTCGACATGGCCGTGCAGAGCACCCACAAGATCCTCGGCGCCTGCGCGCAGTCTTCCCTGCTCCTGGTCGGCAGCAACCGCATCGACGAGCACATGCTCCGCATGGCCATGGGGCTCATCGGCCCTTCGATCCCGTCGCGCCTCTTCATCGCCTCTCTCGAGGCCGCCATGCGTCACATCACCGAGCAGCAGGATCCCTCCCTGCTCGATCAGGTGATCGAAGTCACCGAGGACGCTCGCAGGCGCATCAACGCGATTCCCGGCCTGCACGCCATCGGCCCCGAGATCGCCGCCAAGAGCTCGAGCGTCATCGACATCGACCCGACGAAGCTCGTGGTGGACGTCTCCGGGCTCAACGTGTCGGGGTACAGGGCTGCGCGCCTGCTGCACGACGACTACGGCGTGAGCGCGGAGATGGCCGGCGCCGCCACCGTCACGCTCGTGGTGTCGATCGGCAACACGAAGGACGACATCGATCGCTGCGTGACCGGCTTCGAGATGCTCGCCAAGCGCTTGCGCGGCCCCAGAGCCGTGACCAGCCAGCTGTTCCACATGTTCGCGCTGCAGACTCCCCCCATGGGGCGTCAGGTCCTCGTCCCGCGCGCCGCCTTCTTCGCTCGCAAAACTCGCGTCCCCGTCCCAGAATCCACCGGCAAGATCAGCGGCGAGTCCGTCATCCCCTACCCGCCGGGCATCCCCATCCTCGTGCCAGGCGAGGAGATCACGCCCGAGATCGTCGAGTACCTCACCGGCGTTCGCAGGACCGGCGTGGAGATCCACGGCAGCGACGACCGCACGATGGGCACGGTGCAGGTGGTGGACGAGCGTGAGTTCCTGCACTCGGTGGGCGGAGGCTGGAGCTGACGCTGTCCTCGGCGCAAAGCAGAGCTTCGCCGGCCCGTTGCACGAGCCGAACGCAACGGCTGCGCTCGGCCGTCTTTCGGGGGTAACATGCTGCGCTTCGGCTGCTGTGGGCGACCAACGCTTGCTCGCAGGACTTGCCTTCAGGAGGATTCACATGACCAGATCGCAATTGGGCGCTTGGGCGGCGGTTCTCGGCCT
>CAYMUE010000233.1:0-8319 GCA_964393505.1 uncultured Polyangiaceae bacterium | reverse complement strand
GGAAGGTTTCGGGTAGCGATGGGGCCGTCACACCCCCATGATGCCTACACGCCAGCCCGCATCCTCGACAGTCATCGGGAGCCGGGCCACGGAACAGCCGATCGCCCGTCCCCTCTGCACGCCCAGAAGCCGCTCGGCTGCCTCGTCCCAATCCAACACCTCGTCGCGCTCGTCCGTGACGAAAGCGGCGTCAGACAGCATGCGCACGAGGCTGGGATCAGCGTCCGTCAAGCTGAGAAGCTCCTCTCCCACCGAGAGACTGGGCCATGCAGGGACGGCCGTCCACAGCGCGTCTCCCCCAAACAGAGAATCCCGCACGCCTGGACAGACGCAGCGGAGATGAAGGGGCTACACCGGGTGAATCACCAGAGCGGGGTCGAGCTTCCGCAGATCGGCCACGTCGGAGGTCATCACCGGCAGCCCTCGGGCGCGTGCGCACAGGACGACCGAAGCATCGATGACGTCCTGGGTTCCGGTCACTCCGCACAGTTGACCGGCAGCGCGTGCGCTGTGATCGTCCAGGGGAACGACCTCCATCAGGTTCGATCCCAACAGCCCTGCGAGCCGGACCTGCTTTCTGCCGTCGCGCCAGACCTGTCCCACGACCCCGGCCGGCACGACCAGTCTCAGACCGTTCTGCATCGCTCGAAGTATCAGCGACACGACCTTGCGCTCATTGCGCTCGAAGGCGATCAGGGCGCCGGAATCGAGCACCAGCCCGCTCATGCTCCCCCGGCCTTCCGCTTCCTGCGCGGCCTGACGCCGAGGATCCGGTCCGCCTCAGTCTCTTCGGCGACGGTCAAGGTCCCCCCCGTCTCCGCCAGCATCTCCTCGAGCATCTCCTCCAGGTCGTCGAGCCGCGCCTTCTGCTCGACTGCGGCCGTGACGTAGGCGCTCACGCTGGCGGCGCGACCTTTCGCAACCGCCCGGCGAATGCCCTTGAGCACGTCCTCGGGCACGCTGATCGCGATTTTGGCGACCGTCATACCGGGGTGGTACCGACACCCCGCCGCCTCGTCAAGGAGTGGCTCCCATCACATGGCAAGGCAGCTCGCCCTCATCCCCAAAGGGCTTCGGTCGAAGGAGCGCTTTCCTGAGCTGCCGGCGGGGCGCGCCGCTTGCCACGTGGCAGGCTACGGTCCGATCGCTATCAAACCGTCCTTGGTGGTCACGTAGAGAGTGCCGTCCGCACCCATGGCCGCCGTAGACCCGAGCCCCACGGATTCCTCCACCGACCACATCTGCTCACCGTCCGCGCCCACCGCGATGATCGACTCGGAGTACGGCTGGGCTCCGCAGAGCACCGCCCCATCTCCGTCGGACAGCAGCAGCTTGTTGCAGAGCTCGATTTCCTTGCTCTTCGCCCCCTGGTCCGTGAACGCGACCGTCCCGTACCCGCCGGGGTGGCCGCCGTAGAACGAAACCACAAGCTGATCGCCACCCGATGCGAGCGTCGCGCCGTTCGGCTCGAAGGTCGCCGCCGTGAACTTCGCCGCGCCGGTCGGGGACCAGGCCGTGGTGTCCTTGTACATGGGCGCAAGGAACGTTCCGTCGGACCTCACCAGCGGGAACAGCATCGGTCCCACCCCGTCGGCCTTCGTGGTCTTGCGCCACAGCAGCTTGCCCTCCGCGGAGACGGCCATTGCCATCCCCGAATCGACCGCCAGATCCCTCCCGAGGGCGAACACCGTCCCGTCCGGCGCCACGGCCGAGCCCATGAGCAGATCGTCGTCGCCCCCGACGGTCCACTTCGGTGTGCCGTCGGCACCGAAGGCCTGCAGCTTGAACGCGCAGGTGTACAGCGTCCCGTCCGGCCCCACCGAGAGCTGGTTGCTCGTCGTCGACTTCGCGAGCTTCGTGTCCCAGCGCGCCTTGCCGTCGAGCCCCACGGCGTAGAGGGTATCGCCGTGCACCGCGACCACCGTGTCCTGGGAGGTCAGCACCGGACCGGCCTCATCCGAAGATCCGGTCTTCGACACCTGATAGTACCAATCAAAGGCGCCGTCCTTCTTCAATCGGAGAATCGACGACCGATTGCTGCCGCTCTTCGCCAGCAGGTAGATTGCGCCGTCTGCCGCGACCACGGGCGAACCCCGCAGCTCCCCGTAGACCGAATCCGGCGTGTACTTCCAGCCCACCTTGGCGCTCGAAGGGAACTTCTTTCCTCGATTGATGCGTGCGGGACAACGATTCGCCATGGGCCACGGAGAGCCGGCCTGCAGCCCCGCCATCGAGCCGCACTGGGGAGGGAGTCCCGTCTCCGGCCCCGAGTCCTCGCCGGGGAGCTCTTCCTCCGCGTCTTCCCCCGCGTCTTCAGGCTCGGTCGTCGGGGGTGGAGCGGCGTCGTTCGACGACGAGCCGCAGCCGACGATACCGAGACAAGCCGTAAGCAATGGATACACAAGCCAGCGCATGGGCGATTCCTCCGATTCGGATTCCAGTCCCCATAGCAGGAGACACCCATTCTCGGCAAGGTAGTGAAAGGTTCATCGAGGATCGTCGAGCACAGCCATAGACGCGGGGCGTCCTGCGCATCGCGCTCGATGATTGGTGCACGCGCTTCGGCCTTGCCCGCTGGTTGGGACTGGTCGCAGCCTGGGGCCATGCTCTCCGAGTTCGCCTCGACGGCCAGAATTCCGGGGGAACTCCAATGTTGACCGGATAAGCCGCGACGGACATACTTGCGTCCGAGGACTGAACCCGGAGGCCGTTATGAAAAGACCGACTTGCTTCGACCTGTCAGCCGCGCTTCTGATTGCTCATGTCTCGGGATGTTCTGCGGCCTCGGACGGCGGAAGCGGGGAGGAGCCAACGAACCTCGCAAGACAGCCACTGACCGGTGCCGACTGCAGCGAACCCGGGTTCAAGGCCGTGGGATACCTGAGGATTGATGATGAGATCTGTACGGCCACGCGAATCAGGTGCGGTGTGCTCCTGACGGCGCTGCACTGCTGGCCGGTTCCGGAACCAAGCGAGGTGAATGATCCGGGGGCAGGGTTCCAGGATGGGACGCAGCAGTCCATGTTTCGGCCGAAGTTCGGAGTACCCATTGACCACAACTGGTACCCAAACCCGTTGTACCCTGACGACGCCGGGTACGCGAGCCAGTCCCGCGATCTGCTGGTGCTGTTCGGAGTCGAAGAGGGCGGATGCAAGGACATCCCCGTGGCTGCTCTACCCGACCCGGCGAGTGCGCCGTACGACCTGACGGCAGTCACCGCAGCCGGAACGGGGTACTACTGGGACGATGCCACGCAGGACTGCTCAGAGCCTGGCAAGTGTCGGTTCCTGGAGACCTCCGCGTCCGGCAATGGCCGCACGCTGGCGGTCACGACGAGCAAGATTAATCCAGGTGACAGTGGTGGTCCGCTGCTGCTTGGACACGTCGAGGCCGACAAGATCCAGCAGCCCACGATTCTCGGGGTGCTTTCGTGCGGGACCGGCTACGGCAGCGCGGCCCCGGGATGCAACCCCGACGATCCACACGAGCCGCCCGGGTCCGGGACCCTGTACTTCACCAACCTGCTGGCGCCGGCGAAGAATGGCGTGCGGAGTCCGATTCAGTTCGTGATCGACACCCTTGACGAGTACGACAAGGATCAAGACGGCATCGCCGATCCCGTCGACAACTGTCCGGGTCTGGCCAACAACGACCAGACGGACTCGGACCAGGACGGTGTCGGCGATGGCTGCGACCTGTGTCCCTGCGACCCGATGGAGGATGATCCCTGGGGTCACGATTGGGACGAGGACGGCGATGGAATCTGCGGCAGGTGCGAATGGGGGTCGTTCGCCGCGAACAAGCATGGAGTGTGCACGCCGGAGTACTGCGCCCAGCAACCGGTGGACAGTTGCCCCCACGTCTACAGTGACGAGAGCCAGAACTGCAACCTCGATTCTGAGCTCGCAATGGGTGCAAGGATCATGGCGGACGCGTGCGACCCGGTCCCCTGTCCCCGCTTCGACTCGCAGGAGAAGAGCTCCAGCGTCACCCGGAAGGTCCCGATAGGAGGCGCCAGCAAGGGCTTTGAAGGGTATCTCTATGTCGAAGCGTCGAGCACCGGCAAGTTGGCGATGACGCCGATCGGCGCGCATGCGTCGCCGGAGATGGTGACGGAAAAGATCACGGATCCGGCGCTCGTACTGGACGACCCCGTCGTCGTCGACTCGACGGAGTACAGGTACTGCGTTGACATACCTGCGAAGGAAGTTTGGTGCTCGGCTCGCGCGAGCATCAACGATGCGTTCCTTCACAAGGCGCAAGACCGCGACGCGGAAATCTGGCAATCGGTCTGGCACCGTATCTGGATAGCGGAGCTCCCGAAGCCTTCCTCAACTGCGGGCACCCAGGACCCGCTTGACCTCGATCTCAACCCCTACGACCACTCGACCGAGAGGACACGCATCTGGCGTTGGGAGGATGATTTTGCCTTCTGGTCCACCTTGTCGAAGTGGAAGACCGACGTCCCCTATGGCGTTCCCTCTGAGGCCGGACAAGGCAAGGGAGCGCTGTGGGTCCATGCGAACACGACGCACGGAATGGACGTGGCTAACGCTGCGCACGGGATTCACGGTCTGGCCAACGACAAGACGGTACCGGCGACAGGACTCGCAAACGCCTTCCAGGAAGTGAGCCCGATCGTCACCAAGAGCCGGTATGTGATCCACAAGCTGCTCACGAGGGTTCCGCTGAACCTCGACTTCACCCTGCGACCTTGCCTGGCCTGCGGCATCGAGGTGCCAGAGCCCGGCACCCTCGAGCATCCGGACTGGGGATATCCCCTCGCGCAGGTCCCCGGCGGCTCGCCGCTGCAGGCACAACAGGTTGTGACCTTGCCAGGGATCGACGCGCCCACCGTGCTTCTCAACGACGGCTCATTGATGGCGGTTTCCGGGCTGATCGGTCAGGGACTGCAGGCGAGCCTCGCACAGGGTGTGCGCTGGGCCGACGCTGTCGAGACCGATCCCGCGGCCGGGAACGGAGCCCTCGCCCCAAGTGCCATCGGGCTTGGTTCTGCCGGCAACACGATCGTCGAGCGGCTCTACGTCCGCTCGGGCGCGCTACTCGGGCAAGAGGACGTTAGTCCCACCCATGGCCCCCTCACGCGAGTCGCGTCGGCCAGCACCATGAGCACCAGCGCCGGTCCTGAGCCACGAACCGATCCGATCACGGTCTACAGCCGATCTTCGCGGCGACTGTTCCTGCTGGGCGGGCGGAGTTCGACCAGTGGAGAGCTGCTTCCCGACGTCTGGTGGGCCGATGTGGACAGTGGCGATTGGGAAAGGGTGCAGTTGAAGGAGTTCTCCCTCGGCAGCGTGATCGCGGCGACGTATTCGCCCAGGGATCGCAGGCTGTGGATTCTGGATGAGCCCGGGCAGGGAAAGAACGCTCGGGCCCGTCTTTCTCGGCTCCAGCCTGGGACCGGCGTGGTCGAGGTGCTCGGAGAGTGGTCGAGGACTGGGAAGTTCGATCAGCACTGGCTGATCCTGGACCGCGACGGACGGGTTCTTCTGGCGGCATCGAGCGAGAAGGTCAACAAGCATGTCGTGCTTCGGCTCGACGCGGTAGGCGGTGCACTGCAGGTCGTCAACAGCTTCGCCGGGCAGCACGCGTTGGCGCTGCGTCCGCTGGTTGATGCCGAGGGCTACGGGTTCGCAACGCGGATCGCTGCGCACAAGATGCCGGTCGTCGTGCGGCTCAAGGCGCTCACCGGCGGGATCGGGCACTGGGGAGGCATCGGCGCATGCATGTGAGGCGTCACCTCGGCGCGGCGGTGGCGGCCCTGGCTGGCTCGGCTTTGCTGCTCGCAGCCTGCCGCGGCTGCTCTTCCGAAAGCGCTCCCGGAAGCGAGTCGGAGGATGCCGGATCCGACGTCGACGCGCGCCGAGACGCACTCACCGATCCGAAACGCGAGCCCGATGCGAACGAGCAGACCCAAGATTCTCAGCCGGATGCAGTGACCGAACATGAAGGCGTGCCGCCTGGGTGGCAGGCATGGACAGGCTGGTCCGCGGCTTGTCCGGTCTACCTGCCCGGGGCGGGTGCCGAGTTGCCACCGCCGATCGAATGGGAGCCGTGCCCGGCACCGGTAGCCTCTGGGCTTGCCTGCAAACGAATGAAGAACACCTGGGGGGGGACGGTTTCGCTCTTCAACAGGCTCTGGCGAGATCCGGGCTCTGGCACCGTTCTGCTCGCTTTCGCGCGCTCTGCAAGCACAAACGGTATCCAGCTCGTTCCGTTCATCATCGCCGAGGTCGAGGGGAAGGTCCGCCATGCGCAGTTGTACCCGCTCTCGTACGTCCCTTCGGACTGCGACTACTTCTCGCAGGACTTCAACGACGGTCTTTACGTCCGGCATGCCCCCGCCCGGCAGAACGTCGCACCCGATGGAGCCACGGCCACTGTTGAGGGCGCGATTGGCGGCTCGATGAGCACTGCTGCACCATCCGTGCTCCTCGAGACGGCGGAGAACTCGGATTGGCGCCTGTCGAAAGACTGGCTGGTGCAGTTGACGCTCGGAAGAGTCATTGCCTGGACCTGGGACACCAAGGCGAGCCAGAACGTCTACTGGGCAGGCACCGATCCGAACGGGCTTCAGCCGCATGTTCCCATCGTGCGGGGCAGGGACATCTTCTTCACGGTCGGCAACCTCCAGTTGTGCGGAGTGATGTCCTGGAGCCCTGACGCCGGGCTGCGGCCACTGCTGCGCTGGTACGGCGACATGACGCGAGGCGCGGGGAACTTCGGTACCGACGGCAAGGACATGGTGTGGACCCAAAGCCAGGGGACTGGTGCTTGCCTCAACGACGGTCCCAACCCTGAGGTGTGGACCGCTCCCTACACCACCGATCCGGCTGTGCTCCAGGCCACCTCGCACCGCCTGCGGAAGGACATCCGAGGCATGAGCCCGGACAACTTCGCAGTGGGCAGCGGCTATGCCGCGCGCAGCGACTTCTTCGGCACGCCGGCTGCCTCAGGGTTGTTGATCGTGCGACTGGCCGACGGCTACAGCTGGACCATCCCCGGAGTCGGGGACCAGGAGAAGTTCTTGTATTGGGGCCAACCGCTCGGATTCACCGACGAAGAGCTGTTTGTGGTGGCAGGCACCGCCGACATGACGGGGACGGTGTTCCGCATCCGCCTCGACTCGCTCGGGCCAGGCACTCCCCCGGATTGAGGATCGCGTCCCACAGAGAGGCATCGGCGCATGCATGTGAGGCATCACCTCGGCGCGGCGGCGGCGGCCCTGGCTGGCTCGGCTTTGCTGCTCGCAGCCTGCCGCGGCTGCTCTTCCGAAAGCGCTCCCGGAAGCGAGCCGGAGGATGCCGGGTCCGACACCGATGCCGACGCGCGCCGGGACGCGCTCACCGATCCGAAACGGGAACCCGATGCGAACGAGCCGACCCCGGATTCTCGGCCAGATGCGGTGATCGAACATGAAGGCGTGCCGCCTGGGTGGGAGGCCTGGACAGGTTGGTCCGCTGCCTGTCCGATCTATGTGCCCGGGCCGGGTGCCGAGCTGCCACCGCCGATCGAATGGGAGCCCTGTCCGGCACCAGTGCCCTCTGGGATTGCCTGCAAACGGATGAAGAACACGTGGGGGGGCACTGTCACCGCCTTCAACCGATTCTGGAAGGATCCCTCAACGGGGACATCCTACTTGGCGTTTGCGCGCACGAGGAGCCCAGGCCCGTGAGCCTGCGCAGTCGTTGTAGTCGTGGGCGAGCAACTCGATCTCTTCGGATATGTTCCAGGCTACATCTTCGTTCGACAGGTCCAGCGGCCAAGTCCCGCCGATTGCGCGTACACTGCAGACCCCAGCGCGCTGACTCTGCTTCGCGGCACGATCGACCTCATGCTTACAAGCCGCTATCGCGCGGTGCTCCTGGTTGGGACTTGGCCTCAGGGTGACGCCGGTGATGGCCTCGACGCTACTGGCGTCACCATCGAGGGAGCGGAGACAGTCGTCGAGGCCAGCGATGGCCACCGCCTGCTCTCCTCCAATGAGCCAGGTCCCGGATTCGTGGATCCGCCAGCAGGAGCCGAGCCTGGGTGGGGATTGATTGAGGTTGATCTGATCAGTGGCGCGAACGGCGCGAACCTGAGCCAGACGCTGGGCCTTCCACAAACGCGCGGCGACAACTACGTCACGGTTGTCTCTTCGATCTCCGTGAGGGGCAGAACGATTGCCGGGCGACCGGTTGTGGCAGACAATTTCAAATTCCCCATAGACGTCTGCTACGGCTGCCTTCTGCGGTTTCCCCAGGAAGCCAACGACACGACGGAGGTCAAGCAGCCGAACTGCATGTCGCCCGGAT
>CAYMUE010000232.1:0-8393 GCA_964393505.1 uncultured Polyangiaceae bacterium | reverse complement strand
GCCCGCGCCGCCCTCTACCTCGAGAAGGTCTGCCATGCGGCGGTGCCAGTACGTCGCAAGGAACGGCGGCACCTTTGGTTCGATGGCAGCAAGGGCACGCGCCAGGGTCGGGTGCTTCCGGCGCGCTCCACGTAGCGATGCAGCGAGCCGGGCGACCACTTCGGCCCGCTCGAGTAGCGCAACATCGGCGGGGTAGAGCCGAACGGCTTCGCGAAGCGCCTCGGCAGCCGCATCGAGATCGAATGACTCCAGCGCCTTGTGCGCGGCAGCCGCCCGCTGCCAGCGGTCACTGAACAGATCCATCTGCCCGGGTGAGGTCTCGGGCGCCAAAGGCGCAGGAAGATCGACGGGCGCGGCGGGAGAAGGCTCCGGCTGCAGCACCGGCTTGTACCCGAAGAGATCGAGTTGCTCGCCCACGACTACAACGACTGCGCAGGCTCACTAGCCTGTGGCAGGATCGATCGGATGTAGCGGTTGAGCACCCAGGCCTTCTCCTGGTCGCTCGCGGACGCGATGCCCTTTCGCCGGACTTGAGCGCGGAGGTCCTTGGCGGGGATGACGGCGACGACGAAAGGAGCGAACTCTCCCCAGAACATCAACCTGCGCGCCTTCGCGCCGAGCCAGAGCTCCTCGGAGATGCGTGCCGTCGCCGGGGCGTCCAACACCAAGAGAACGCCGCGCCGCGCATTCGCGTATCGGAGCGCCTCGAAGGGGCAATCGGTGAAGTCGGTTCCTCCGAGTCGATCCTGGCTCCGAATCCGAGATGGGTCGAAGGGCTCTTTCAGCCCGCGAAAGAGGAGAGTGTTCTTCGCTGCGTTCATGGTTGTGCCTTCCTCGAATTCACCCACGAGTTCGGCTGTCCGCTTCCAACGCGGCGCTCAACTCGGATCGACGACGTTCGAGCTTCGCTGCCTGGCGCTTGAGTGCGCGCAGCTGCCGGTCGATGTCCTGCATCTCGGCGGCTATCTTCTGCGCCTGGAGCGCAGCGTCGCCTCGCTTCTCCGCGACCAGCGCCTCCACTTCGCGGCGAAGCAGGCGGAACCACGGATTGCCGTGCATGCTCTGCTCGCGGAACTGGAGCTTGCCGGCCCGCATCGCCGCGTAGATTTCGGCGCGGGTCAGCCCGTACTTCTGGATCGCAGCCTTGTCGCTGAGCGTAGCGCCTTGCTCGGTCCATTCTGAGTCGTAGTACATCACTGCCTCGTGCGATCACTTGCGCTTCCGGTTTCGCTTCCTGCGATTCCGCTCTCTGCGCGCCCGGTCAGGCCCTGTTGGCGGCGCGCCTGCGAGCTGACGCATGACGCCCTGCGCCCAGCCCGTCATCAGTCGCCTGTCCTCGAGTACTGCGGGCCAGAGCGGATGCTTCGGGTCCCGCACGCGATCCTTCAGCTCGCGGTAGTGGCGCCGCAGACGCTCCCGGTAGGCCGTGTCATTCTCCAAGATCTGCTGCACGTAGGCCAGAATCAGCTCCGCGCCCTCGGGCTGCTCCACACCAGGCTCGAGGAACGGATTCTCCCCGTCCGGCGTCCGCTCCGTCCGGTCGAGGAGGTCGTAGAATATGGCGGCGCGCAGCCGCCCACCTTCCTCGAGAGCGTGAATCATCGCGGTCTGACAATCGCAATCGGGGTCGGCGCAGAAACGCTCGTCGAGCCAGACGCGGCCTCGCTCGCGGCCGTCGACCTTGTCCACGAACATGAGGATCCTGGTCTCCTCGCGGTCTGGGAATTCCGCGGAGAAGCGCGCGAATACCGTCATTGTGCCGCTTGCCCCCGTTGGCGCGCTCGGTCGCCGTTCATCACCGTCCAGAAGTGCCCGGTCTCGTTCGGCCCGCAAACGCGAGGCTGAACGAACGCCGACAAGATGTGCATCGTCCCAGGCATGGCGCCCGGCTCCGTGACCTTGAAGCCCATCTTCTGCCAGAGCTCGATGTCCTCGTCCGACTCGTAGGGCACGACCGCGATCGCGCAGCCGCTACCGATCGTGTCGCAGAGCCTTCGTACGATGGCCAACTCGATGTTCCGCCCCTTGTGCGAGTCGTCGAGCTCCAGCTCATCGACGTACATCAAGTCCGTCGCGATCCCCTCGAACTCTTCTTTGACCCAACCACCGTCGAAGTAGCGCGCGTAGAGCGCCGACAGCTCCTCGCTCTCTTCGTCGAGCACTTCCCACAACGTGGAGGCAGCGGCCCCGGCGTGGACGAGGGCCACCCGCGCGCGGCCGTAGTTCGAGCGGCGCTCGCGTTCGTCTTCGTCTCCGATCTGGATGTCCAACCAGGTGAGGAGTCCTCCCCAAGCCGAGGGCTCTTCCAGCCCGATTTGCGAGGTGATCCACATCCGCATGGCGCCTCAGTCCCCTTCGTTTCCACCCTTCAAGCCGCCGCCGATGCGCTGGATCTCCCGCTCGAAGTCGCTCTCGAAAGCCTCGTCCTGCCTCACGCGGAACGCGGTGTACTGGTCCTCCGCGAGCTTCTTCGCGACCTCGGCCGACACCTTCCCGGCATGCGTGAGGATCTCGTACTCGTTGAACCGCAGGAACGCGTCCAGTCGCTCCACCCAATCCGCCATTCGCATTGGTCGCTGTTTCGCCGCCTGGTTCTCGGCGTAGTCGAGGTACATGCTCACGATGCGTTCGAGCTCCGCGACCTCGCTCTCGATGAGGTAGTTCTTGGCGACGCTCACGTCGGACTTCAGGATCTTGCCCGCGGGAGCCTGCTTCCAGGTGGTCAGCCCCGTCGTCGGCTTCGAGCTGTCCGCTCGCGCGGCAATGATCTCGGCAGCGGTCTGGCCGGTCACCGCCCAATGCAGCTTGTTCTGTACGGTCTTGAAGAACGTCTTGGTGACCTCGGCGTCCTTGTCATAGTCGACGCTGCACTGCTCGTAGATGTCAGTGATTTTCAGGTAGAAGCGTCGTTCACTCGCGCGGATCTCGCGGATGCGCTCGAGCAGCTCGTCGAAGTAGTCCTTGCCGAATCGCTTGTTGAGCTTCAATCGTTCGTCGTCGAGCGCGAAGCCCTTGATCACGAACTCCTTGAGGGTCAGCGTGGCCCAGATCCGGAAGCGCGTGGCCTGGCTGCTGTTGACGCGGTAGCCGACCGAAATGATCGCGTCGAGATTGTAGAACACGATCTCGCGCGCAACCTCGCGACTTCCCTCGCGTCGAACTCTCCTAATTCTTTGGACAGTTGCCTCCTCGCTGAGCTCCCCGGACGCGAAGATCTCCTTGAGGTGGTAGCTGATCGTGCGGACGTCGACGCCGAAGAGCTCGGCGAGCTTCTTCTGGTTCAGCCAGAAGGTCTCGGCCTGGTAGACGACCTCGATGCGCGTCGCCCCCTCGGGCGTCCGATACAGGACGATGTCGCCCTCGAGGAGCCTGGGAGATTCATTCATGACCAAGCCCCTCGCAAGCGTGGTCAGTTAAGCGCCGGCGACCCCGTCCACCGCGGAGGGGCCGAGGCGTTAACCACTCTTTGTTTTTCTCTCCCCGCAGGGACAAAGAGAGAGCGCGAGGCCCGTCCTGAGCCCGAAAGGTGTCCAGCGTGGACGCCCCCGTTCGCTCTTTGTCGAGAGCGCCGACGTTGGCCGGTACCGCCTCGCGCATCGCAAACCTCAGGGAATCGAGCTACAAACGACGAAGGCCCCGCGGGTTGTTCCGCGAGGCCCTGTTCAACGTTTGCCCAACCGAAGTTCGCGGACAGGCGAACGTGGCTCCAGCTGCAGGACTCGAACCTGCGACCCGGCGGTTAACAGCCGCCTGCTCTACCGACTGAGCTAAGCTGGAACGAAACGGCGGGGAACCCTACCCGAACCCCGCCCGCAGTCAAGCCCGATCTTCGTTTGCCCTCCCCTTCCCTTCTCTGCCATACACCCAGCCCGTGAGCTCTCCCGATACCGCACGCACCGCCGGACGCGGCGGCCTCGCCGTCCTCGGCGCCAAGGCCTTCTTCATCCTCGTCGGTTTCTTCCAGCAAACCGTCCTCCCGCGCCTCATCGGCGCCGACGGCTATGGCGCCCTGTCCCGCGTCCTCGCCCCTGCCAACATCGTCAACAACGTCGTCATCTCCTCGTCCATCCAAGGCGTCTCCCGTACCGTCGCCGAGGTCCCCGACGACAAAGCCCCCGAGGCCTTCCGACGCGCCCTGCGCGTCCACGTCGCCATCGCCATCCCCGTCGCGCTGCTGTTCTTCTTCTTCGCCCCGCTTTACGCACGCTTCCAGCACGCGCCGCATATCCTCCGGCCGCTGCAGGTCGTCAGCCTCGTGGTCCTCGGCTACGGCCTGTATGCCCCGCTCATCGGGTCGCTCAACGGACGCCGGCTGTTCACGCGCCAGGCCGGGCTCGATGTCACTTACGCCGTGCTGCGCACCTCGGGCTTGCTCGGGCTCGGGTGGTTCTTCGCCCGCTCGGACCAGGGGTTGCTCGGTGCCTGCGTCGGCTTCGCCTGTGCCGCGCTGCTGATCCTGCCCATCGCGGCTCGCATCTCCGGACTGGGACGCGGCGGCGCGGCAGGGGCTTCGGTGCGCGCGTACCTGGCGTTCGTCGGACCCGTCGCCCTCGGGCAGATCGCCGTGCAGCTCCTCATGCAGAGCGACATCATGGTCCTCGGCCACTTCGCCTCCCGGCTCGTCGTGGAGCAGCAGGGGCTCGCGGGCGAGGTCGCGCGCAAGGCCGCCGACGAGATTGTCGCCTGGTACCGCGGCTGCCAGCTCTTCGCCTTCCTCCCCTACCAGCTCCTCATCTCGCTCACGTTCATCCTGTTCCCCATGCTCGCCAAGGCCAAGGCCGAGGGGGACCGCGAGGCGATCGCAGGCTTCGTCAGGTCCGGTACGCGCCTCGCCCTGGTGTTCGCGTGCATCATGGTCGGCACCGTCTCCGCGCTCGCTCCGCACCTGCTGCGCCTCGTGTACCCGATCGAGTTCGGCCAACGCGGCGGCGACGCCCTGCGCGTGCTCGCCCTCGGTCAGGGAGGGTTCGCGCTCCTGTATGTCGAGACCACGGTGCTCACGAGCCTCGGACGCGAGCGCGTCAGCGCGCTGCTGACCTGGGTCGCGGTCGCGCTCATCGCGGGGCTGAGCTGGCTGGCAGGCGCGAGCTCGCAGGGAGGCGTGGAGCTGCTCGAGCGCACGGCTGCGGCGACGACGATTGCGCTGGTGCTGACGGCGATCGCGGGAGCGGTCGTGGTGCGGCGGGTGGCGGGCGCGTTCGCCGCGCCGCTCACGCTGATGCGGGTGTTCGTGGCGCTGGCAGCGACGGTGCTCGCCGGCACGCGGGTGCCGTGGCTGGGCAAGCTTTTCGTGATCCCGGAAGCGGGCGCGGTGGCGCTGATCGCGTTGATCCTGCTCGTGGTGACGCGCGAGCTGGGCCGCGACGACGTCGCGATGCTCCGTCGCGTGATCTCCCGCAAGCGGGCCTGACCCCTGTCCTAATCCCTCCCGGCCGCTTCTCCCGGCCATCCGCGCGCGCGACCGCTTGCGGCGCGAGAATCGACGTCTCGCGCTGGCCGTCGTCGCTCGGCTTCTTCACGTTCGGATGCAGCGGCCCGAGCCGCGGCGGGAGCGGCTGCTCTTGACGATGGGGGGACGGGCCACGAGCGTGGACGTGCGCGACGCCCCTCGGGATCGCCACGGGCGGATCGTGTTCCCGTTCGAGGCGCCGACGCTGCGCGGAGAGTCGGGCGAGGAGCCGCCCGAGGACCGCGCGTGCTCGGGAATGATCGGCGTGAGCCCGGCGATGCAGCAGCTCGAGGAGTCCGTGCTTCAGGTCGCGAAGGGATCGAGCATTTCGGGCTGGCCGGCAAGGTGGCGATCAGTGGGGCGTGCGATTCAGGGTGACGGAGAGCCGGCGGTATCGCCGGAGCCGATGGCGCGCTCGACGAACAGGTCCTCGAGGGTGACGCGGCGGGGAGTGAGCTCGGCGATCTGGAGGCCACCGTCGAGGGAGACGCGCAGGACGTCGTGGACCTTGGACTCGCCCTCGACATCGACGCGGAGCCCGAGGGCGAGCGGGTGGACGGTGACGCCTTCGAGCTCGCGGAGCTTGGTGGAGACCAGCTCGATCCGATCGTTCGGTCCACGAACGACAATTTCGGTGCGGGAAACCTCGTCCTTGAGCAGCTCGCGCATGTCGCCTTCGACGACGGCGCGGCCTCGTCGCAGGATGGTGACGTGATCGCACATGGTCTCGACGTCGCTGAGAATGTGGCTGGAGAAGAAGACGGTGCGACCTTGCTCGCGTTCCTCGAGGATGATGTCGCGGACCTCCTTGCGGCCGACGGGGTCGAGGCCGCTCATGGGCTCATCGAGGATGAGCAGCTCCGGGTCTGCGATGAGTGCGGAGCCGAGGCAGGTGCGTTGGAGCATGCCTTTGGAGAGGCGACCGACCTTGCGGTCGGCGGCGTAGAGGATGCCGACGCGGTCGAGGACCTTTTCGGTCTTGCGGTGCAACTCGGCGCCGGAGAGGCCGGAGAGGCGGCCGCACATCTCGATGAACTCGCGCGGGGTGAGGTAGGGGTAGACGTAGGGGTTTTCCGGGAGGAACCCGACGCGTTTCATGATCGCGGGGTTGGGGACCTGCTTGTCGAAGATGGCGGCCTTGCCGCTGGTGGGAGCGATGAGGCCGGTGAGGATCTTGATGGTCGTGGTCTTGCCGGCGCCATTGGGGCCGAGGAAGCCGAAGATGGTTCCGCGCTCGACGACGAAGGAGACGTCGTGCAGGGCCTGGACGCGTTTGCGCCAGAAGCCCTGGCGGAACAGCTTGCCGAGGTGTTCGACCTTGATGACCTGATCGCTCACGGTTCGTCGTCCTCGCGGGTCGGCCGAGCCTAGTCGCCCGGGTCGGGGCGGCGCTGGCCGGGGGACGCCCTGCCGTTGCCGCCGTACTCATGGAGCTTGTACTGGATCTTCCGAGGACTGATACCGAGAATTCCGGCGGCGCGCGAGGTGGAACCGTGGCAGGCCTCGAGGGTGCGCAGAATCGCCCAGCGCTCGAGCTCGTAGATGGTCGAGCCGGGGATCTGGGGCATGGCGTCGCGGCTCGGGCTGGCGGCAAGGTGGTCGGGCAGGTGGCGGGGCTCGATGCGACCGGAGTCGCAGAGCACGACGGCGCGTTCGACGACGTTCTCGAGCTCGCGTACGTTGCCGGGCCAGCCGTAGCCGGTGAGCAGCGAGATGGCGTCGTTGCTGAACCCGTCGATGGTCTTGGAGTCGTCGCGGGCGTAGCGCTCGAGGAAGTGCGAGGCGAGCAGGGGGATGTCGCCGGCGCGCTCGCGCAGGGACGGGGCGCGCAAGGGCACGACGTTGAGCCGGTAGTAGAGGTCCTGGCGGAACGTGCCTTGTTGCACGCACTGCTGCAGGGGGCGATTGGAAGCGGCGATGACGCGTACGTCGACGCGCAGGGTCTCGTTTCCGCCGACGCGTTCGAAGCTCCGCTCCTGGAGGAAGCGCAGGAGCTTGACCTGGGTCGGCAGGGGGATTTCGCTGACCTCGTCGAGGAACAGCGTGCCGTGGTCGGCCTGCTTGAAGCGTCCTTCGCGACGGGAGATGGCGCCGGTGAAGGCGCCTTTTTCGTGGCCGAAGATCTCGCTTTCGAGGAGGGATTCGGTGAGCGAGGCGCAGCTCAGACGCACGAACGGGCCTTGGGAGCGGGAGCTGGCGCCGTGGATGGCTTCGGCGATGAGGCTCTTGCCAGTGCCGCTCTCGCCTTCGATGAGCACGCTGGCGCGGCTGGAGGCGACCAGAGCAATGTGGCGGAGCAGTTCGCGGATGGAAGGGTCCTGACCGACGATGGTGAGCAGGGGTTGGGTGGGCAGAGGGCCCTGGCGTTGGCGCACGCGTTCGAGCCGGGCGCGGCAGATCTGGACTGCGCGGTCGAGCACGGCAGGGAGGGCCTCGGGATCGAGCGGTTTGGTGAGGTAATCGAGGGCCCCGTGCTGGACTGCGCGGACTGCGGAGTGGATGGTTCCCGCGGAAGTCATCACGACATAGGCGGAGCTCGGGAAGATTTCGGAGCCTCGTTCCATGAGCTCGAGGCCATCCATGCCCGGCATGTGCAGGTCAGTGAGCACGACGTCGGGGTGGAAGTCGCCGATCTTGTGAAGGGCCTTGAAGCCGTCGGCCGCGGTCTCGATCGAATAGCCGAGACCATGGAGCAGCGAGCCGAGGCCGGTCCGGACCCCGGAATCGTCGTCGATGATCAGGATGCGTCCTCGGGAGGTCATGGGCCTACCTGGCTCGGTCTCGGGACAACGTGCAGCGGTCGTGGCCGGACCGGGAGCGGGGTCGCGCGATTTCTGCGCTCCGTGCGGGACATCGGGGGCAATCTCGGGCGACACAAGGCGACGTCAATAGGGGGTTGGGACTGCAGGCGCCCTGCGGTCGGGGGGAGAGTCTTGGGAGGGGG
>CAYMUE010000231.1:0-8394 GCA_964393505.1 uncultured Polyangiaceae bacterium | reverse complement strand
TTCGTAAACCGCAGGTCTGGGGTTCAAGTCCCCAGGGTGGCTCGAAGATTCCGAGGGTTCGTCGTCCGACCGGGCGTCACAACGACGATTCCCGAGACGATTCAACGACGATGGCGGCTCGGTTTGCCCGCGAGATGGCAGGCCAGGACGGTTCGGCTCCGTAGCCGGCCGCTCACCCCTTCGCCTTCTCGAACACCTTCGCCAGCTCCGGGATCGCTTTCGCCAAGCGCATGCGCACGACCTCTTCCGCGATGCGCCACACCGCTGCCTTGTCCGTTCCCTCCGCAAGCACCCCGAGCGGGATCTGAAATCCCCCCTTGTCGGCTCGACCCCCGCCGTATGGACGCCCCGACGAGTCCGTCCCGAAGGCCGTCTCGAGCAGCGCGGAGGGATCCACGCTGGGGCTGTTCGTGCGCAGCGACCCGTCGATGCGATCCCCCACAATCCCGAACACGATCGCCGTGTCCAGATCCTCCCGCGCCACGATGTAGTCCGCGGCCTGCGCGATCGCGTCCCGATGCCCCACCGCGATGTGCCCCACCCCAGCCAGCGCGAAGTCCCGCGCCACCGTCAGGTTGCCCAGCGCACGCCCCACCACGTCCATCGCGTCGGCGCTGATCATCCTCCGCCCGATCCTGCGCAAAGCGTCGGTGTCCGCGAACCCACGCAGGTATGCCGCCGCCGTGAAGTCCGCCACGCTCGCCAACGAGAAGTCGTCCGTGTCCGTCTGGATCCCGAACAGCAGCGCCGTCGCCACCCGCGCATCCTCCCGTACCGTCCCCGTCAGCGGCGACAACCCTCGCTGCAAGTACTCCGCGTACATCGTGCACGTGCTGCCATAGTCCGTGCGCACGTCGACGAATCGCGCCTGAGGTCGGATCGACGATCGATGGTGATCGACGACCGTGAGCAGCTGCAGCGTGGATGGGAGCTCGATCGAGCCGTCGCACGCGACCGCGTCCACCAACGACAGGTACTGGAAGTCAGCCAGGTCGCTCGCCGCGGACACCTGGCGCAGCTCGATGCCGAGCACCTTGATCAATGCGCGGTTCTCCCGGTGGGACACGGGCAGGACGTGGGCAATGGCCGCTTCGACGCCGAAGCTCAGGCACATCCGCTGGTGCGCCAGGGCGCTCGCGATCGCATCGGGATCGGGGTGCCCTTGGAGCAACACGAGGACAGAGGAACCGGCCACGCTCGAGAGGATCTCGGAGAGCTGCTGCACGGGCGTCTGCACCATGGCGCCAACCTACACCATCCCGATCCGATCCACGAGGGACCCCTTGCCGAACGGCGGCGGGAGGCTCAGGCCTCGACCACCGGCGCGTCCATCCCGAACATGTGCCGCACGTCCAGGGGGATCCGCTTGGGTCTCCACGTGTCTAGCGACACGAACACCCAGGTCGTCGTCGCATCCAGCACCAGATCCGCTGCCTCGTTGCGGATCTCCGTGCGACGCACCGCGCTCATGTGGGTGCTCGACGCGATCCACGTGTGGATGACCAGCGTCTCGCCTGCGCGCACGGCGCGGAGGTACTCCAGCTGTTGACGGCGCACGACGAAGGCCCCGCCGATCCTCTGGCACTCCTGCCAGGTCAAGCCCGCGCAGTCGGAGTGGCGAAGCGCCGCTTCCTGCAACCAGCGGACGTACTCGATGTTGTTGACGTGTCCGAGGCGGTCGATGGCGTCTTCGGGGACGCGGAGCTCGAAGCGAAAGGAGCCGCCGGTGGCGGGCGACGCGGCGACGGGGGTCGAAGCACAGCCTGGTTGCATCACGGGACCTCGCTGCTGGGCGGGTGCGCGCGGAATGTATCAGCCCGACCAGGCAAGGGAAGAACCGCGCTCGTGAAATCGTGCGAGAGTCCCCCCCGATTGGTGTCCGCCATCAGCCGGCTCCCCCCGACGCGACGGAGTCAACCACCCGGGTTCGACGCAGACTGCCGGGGGAACCGGACCACGGTCACCACGGCTCGCGGGATCGATTCGCGTGCACTGGGATTCCGCGCAAGACGACGAGCGATTCAATCGCTGATTCGAGCGGATTGCGTGCGCGGATTTTCAGCGACTTTCGCCCCCTCGCTAACGCGAAGACATCAATCTTCTCCCCCGATGTATTCCCTCGTTGATCGCGCGTGCGATTCCCGGATAGGGTTCTATGGCTTCAACGCAGGAGTCTCCTCCATGGGCACCCGTTACACCTTCACTTGCCAGTGCGGCTACCGCGCCACCGTGGCTGGCGACTACGATATTTCCGAAGAAGGCGCGACCTCGACCATCTCCTGTCGGACCTGCAAGAAGCTGCACGATGTCGCGTTGACACCGCCCTTCGCCAGCCCGTCCCCTCCGCCCCGTCCCCAGCTGCCCACCGCGTGCCCAAAAGGACGCGGCCACGATTGGCGCCTCTGGGTCCACCCGGGCCCGTGCCCCCGCTGCGGCGCCACCATGCGACTCGGCGAAATGCTGCAGGTCTGGGATTGACGCCCCTTCCATCCCCGACGCGAGTGTCTCACCATCCAGTTCCGCGCCGATGAGCCGCCTTTCCCCGGCCTCCAGGAGCGCGTAGGATTCGCAACGCATGCGATTCGAAAGCTATCTCGACCAGGAATGCCGACCCGCCCTCGGTTGCACCGAACCCGCCTGCATCGCCTTCGCCGCCGCGAACGCCACCGAGCTCGTTCGTGGTACGATCCGTTCCGTTCGCCTCACCTGCGATCCCCGCATCTACAAGAACTGCTACGCCGTCGGCATCCCCCACTCCGACCACCGTATCGGCATCCGTTGGTCCCTCGCCATCGGCGCCCTCCTCCCCGACCCCTCCGCCAAACTCCAGTGCTTCCGCCAGATCACTCCCGAGATCCTCCAACAGGCCCAATCCCTGCTCGATCTCGGTGTCGTCTCCGTCGAGGTCGATCCCGCCAGAACCGCTCTGTACGTCGATTGCTCCGTCACCTCCGACCGCGGCATCGGTCGCGCCGTCATCGAGCAGAACCACACACGCCTCACACGCCTGGTGCGCGACGGGGTCGAAGTCCCATTCGAAACCGCGAAGGCCTCCGCTCAAGACGGCGCGCTCGCCCGTGAAATCGCCGCCCTCCCGTTCCGCGATCTGATCGCAGTGGCCCAATCCATCTCGCTGCAGGACCGCCTCCGCCTGCGCGAGGGCGCTGAGCTCAACCTCGCCATCGCACGCCACGGCCTCTCGCTGTTCCCCGCTCCGTTCCGCACCCGCATGGGCGACGACATCTCGCGCTCCAGCCGTCTGGTCTGCGCCGGCGTCTACGCACGCATGTCCGGCGAGGACTTCGTCGTCATGTCCGTCGCCGGCTCCGGCAACAAAGGCATCGTGTGCACCGTCCCCCTCGTCCTGTGGGGACGCGAGATCGGCGCGCCCCAGGAACGCATCGACGAGGCCCTCGCGCTCGCCTGCCTCGTCACCTCGTTGACCACCGAACACCTCGGTACGCTCTCAGCCGTGTGCGGCTGCTCCAACGCCGCCGGCATCGGCCTCGCTGCCGGCCTCGTCCTGCTCGAGGGAGGCTCCGACCGCGAGATCTCCCTGGCCATCAACAACATGGTCGGCAACGTCACCGGCATGGTCTGCGACGGCGCGAAAATGGGCTGCGCCCTCAAGACCATGACCGCCGTCGATGCCGCCTTCCGCGCCGCCACCCTCGCCATGTGCGGCGTCGGCATCCCCGTCTCCGATGGAATCGTCGGCAGCGACGGCTCCGCCTCCCTCGCCAACATGGGACGCATCGCCAACCTCGGCATGGTCTCCGTGGATCGCGAGATCCTGAGCATCATGACCGAGAAGATGCAGTCGCCCTGAGCACTCTCTCCCCTCCCCGCTCTGCCTACCCGCACGCTGCCCGTCACGACCGCGACGGCTGGTCAGCTCCTCGCGCAAACTCCACGCGTCCCCTCGTCGCATCCCGCAACGCTCGCCGAAACCCCTCCTCCCCTGCCTCCTCCACCTCGAGCTCCAACGACACCCCGCCGTCGGTGTAGCTCTCGGACAGCTTCCGGACCTGATGCCGCTCGATCACTGGATACACTGCACCGATCTGATCGAACGGCACGGCCACGCGCAGACAGATCTTCGGTCGCACCTCGAGTCTGCCGGCCCGGCGCAGACACTCCGCGGCCGTTCCCCCGTACGCTCTCGCCAGACCTCCCGCCCCCAGCTTGATCCCCCCGAACCACCGGGTCACCACCACCATCACGTGATCCACCTGCTGCCCGTCGATCGCACCAAGAATCGGTCGCCCCGCCGTGCCGCCGGGCTCGCCGTCGTCCGAGAACCGATACTGCTCCCCGATCCGCCACGCCCAGCAGTTGTGCGTCGCGTCGGTGTCACGAACCTCGTGCAGGAACGACAACGCCTCCTCCGCTGACTCGACGCGCGCGGCTCGCGCCAGAAATCGGCTCTTCTTGACCTCTTCCTCGTACTCGGCGCGTCCCGGGATCGTCAGCATGAGACGGGCCGGAGTATATCCGCAAAAACTTGGCCGTCTGCCCCGACTCCGGCGAATCGTCGGGGTCCATGACGATGCGTTCGAGCCACGACGACCGGCCCCGGAAATCCTCGCCGGATTCCGCTCAGCCCAGGCGCGCGGCCTCGGTCGCTTCCGTCACTCCCCGCCCGGCCCCCGTGACCGTCGCTCCGCTCCGCCGGGCCTCGGTGCCCTCCGTTGCCCCGCGTCCGGTGCCAACCCCGTCCACACCCCCCGTCTCCTGTCCCGATGGCAGTTATGTCGTAGCCCGAACTTCTCTCGGCACGCTGCGTCAGCTCCCCCGGAACGCAAAGAGGGCCAGCGACGGACCGCCCTCGGTCGACCGGTGGGCGATGACCATGACTCCGACGCCTCCGCCGGTGGCCGTCAGCGAGACCGAGACCGAAACCGATGCGGTCGCAACGCCTCGCACGAAGTCCCGCAGCCGCACCCGCATCCGCGCCGCCATGGCCGGCATGCTCGCCCTCGTCGCTGCCGCCGTCGTCGCCCGCTCTGCCGCTCAGGATGCCCGCATCGACCAGCGCGCCGTGCGCGCGATGACCTCGCTGCTCCCCGGCTCCATCGAGGTCGCAAAGCCCTCCCCCGAAGCGCCGGTCGCCGAAGCCCCTGAGCCCGCGGGACCGAGCGCCGACGCCCGCCTGCGCCGCGATGGCTACTCCACCATCCGAGGCGGAGTGCTTTACATCCCGGAGACCTTCGCTTCGCAGACCGGCGACTACGACCTGCTCATCCACTTCCACGGCAACGTGAAGGTCATGGTCGAGAGCGCCGAGGTCGCCAAGGTCAACGCCCTCGTCGCGGTGATCAACCTCGGCGTCGGCTCCGCGGTGTACGAAAACGCCTATGCGGCCCCCGGCACCTACGAATCCCTGCTCTCCCAAATCCACAACGCGATCACCCAGCGCGGACTGCGGAGCCCGGCCCTCCGCAGGGTCGCCCTCTCCTCGTGGAGCGCAGGATACGGCGCCATCTCGACCATCCTCCAGGTCCGTCGCAAGACCGATCCGCTCGATGCCGTGTTGCTGTCCGACGGTCTGCACTGCGGCCGGCTTCCCGAGCGTCCCTCGGAGCTCAACCACCGCCAGCTCGCCCCCTTCGTGCAAGCCGCGCGGAAAGCGGTGACCGGCGACATGCTGTTCGCCATCACCCACTCGGACATCGACCCGGTCACCTACGTCGGCTCCGGAGAGACCGCATCGTATCTGCTCGATGCCATCAAGGGCGAGGTCGAACCCGTAGAAAACGCCCCCGTCGCCCCCGAGCACCTGCACCTGAAGTCTGCCCTCAACGCCGTGGAGCCGAGCCTCGAGAAGAAAATGGAGCCGGTGCGCGACGTGCGAGCCGGCGGCCTCCACGTGCGCGGCTTCCGGGGTCAGACGCGCGAGCACCACTCCGCGCACCTCCTGCAGATGGGGGCGACTCTCTTCCCCGAGCTGGCCGAGCGCTGGAACAAGCGCTGAGCCGTCGGTTGTAGGGGACTATCGAGGAGGGGTTCGTCCGTGCGCCGGGAGCCCCCGACGCACGGCATAGACTACTGCAGGATCTTGAGGTCCAACCCGCCCGGATACCAGTAGCTCGTGTACTGGCCGTAGCCGTACACGCTGATGCCGGCAGGCATGTTCGACAGGATTCTGTGATTCCCGAGGTTCGTGTTTGGAAGCTGCACCCGCGCGATCCCGAACCCCGTGGTGCCGATCGCCGTGAACCCGCTCACCGCGGCACCGTCGAGCGTCACCGACGCCCCCGTGGGTGCCATGACGTTCACGAAGTTCGCCTCGTAGTTCGTCGGCGCGTGGAACAGGTAGTTCGTCCGGAACTGCTGAGAGGTCACCGCGAGGGTCATGGCCGGGTCGCCCGTGTTCCCTCCCGCCGTCTGTCCGATCATGTACTGCGCCACCAGGATCCGCCCCGAGCCAGTGATCCGGAAGGCGTTCGCGGTCTGGAACTCCACGTACCGCCCCGCTCCCGCAATCGTGCTCGGCGCCCCGGACTGCGCGGGATCGTAGGTCAGCGTCGTGGCCCCATCCACAGCCACGATGCGGACCATGTTCGCCTTCACGGTGTTCACGCCGATCCAGGGCGCTCCGACGAAGTACTCCGTGGACAGCGTCTCAATCGGGAACATCGACTCCTCGATGTGATCGCAGGCTGTGATGTTGTACGGGATGTCCGTGCAGTCGTGGCCGCCGAACACCTGCACCGGCTTCGTCGAGCTGACATACGTGCCGGTAACGTCGGAAACGTCCGGTCCTCCGCCGCCTGCCGCGGACATCACCTGCAACACGTCGCCTCGATTCAACGACACGGTCCCCGTGCCGTTGGAGGCCACGCCTCCGCCCGCCCGTATGATCGTTCCGGTCGCTGAAGGACTCAGCGTCACCGACGTGGAGTCCTGGCTCGCGACGACCGCGTAGAACCCGGGATACGAGCTCCAAGTGTTCCTCGCCGCCACCCGGTAGGTGGATCGCCACGCATTGACCGGCAACAGCAGCGATGCGTCGTTCGTGTACGAGTTGACGCTGCTGGTAGTGTACTCGATGGGGTTGTACTGGTAGACCGTGACCGGCCGGCTCGCGACGAGGCGATAGGCGCCCGCCCCGGTGGAGTTGCGGGATACCAGCGACGAGTAGGAAGAAGGATTCGCGAGCTCGGTCACCCACGGAAGCTGCACGATCTGCACGCTGTTGGCCGCGACCGTCCCCGAAGTCGTGTAGGAAGCTCCTCGCGTGATCGTATAGGTGGCGGACTTCGAATCCGTGTTCGCAATGGCTACCGCGAAGTGGAACCCCGTGGCACCGGGAGCTGCCTTGTTCTGCAACAACGCGTTGGTCGTCACAGTGGGGTAGTACTCGCAGCCGATGTACGAGGTCCCGAGCAACAAGGGATCGCAAGGTGTGACGCAGGTCCCGTTGGGACCGCAGACATCCGTGGCCCCGGAACACACCAGATTCGATCCATTGCAGTCGTCGTCATCGGGTGTGAAGCAGTATTCCTGCGAAGGCAACACCTCTCCTTCGCACGGCCCCCACGAGCTGCCCTCGAAGTTGCAGGTTCGCGAACCGGCCTTGCAAACACCCACTCCCGCTGTCCCCGCAGGCCCGCTGTAGCACTTCTCCACGGCCCCCGGCGGACACGCACACCCCGTCCCCTCCTCGTTGACCTGCCCGTCGCAGTCCTCGTCCCCGTACACCAGACAGGACTCCGCCGCAGGAACCACCTGCCCTTCACACGGCCCGTACGTCTTGCCGTCTGCGTTGCACGTCTTGATCCCCGCGACGCAAATCCCCACCCCCAACGTCCCGCCCGGTCCCTCGTAGCAGGACTCCGCCACCCCAGGAAGACACACGCACCCCGCCCCTTCCTCGTTCGTCTTCCCGTCACAATCCTCGTCGCCAGGCGAATCGCACGACTCCTCCGCTGGCAATACCTGCCCCACGCACACACCCCACCCCTTGCCGTCCGCGTTGCATGTCGACGAGCCCACGGCGCATGTCCCGACCCCCTCCGTCCCGACAGGCCCCTCGTAACAGGCCTTCGTCGTCCCCGGCAGACACACACACCCCGCCTCTGCCTCGTTGCTCATTCCGTCGCAGTCCTCGTCCCCATCCACCTCGCAGGACTCCGCCGACGGCAACACCTCCCCTTCGCACGCACCCCACGACTTGCCGTCATCCGCGCAGGTCTTGATCCCACCGACGCAGATTCCCACCCCCTGCGTGCCGTCCGGTCCGGTGTAGCATTGAGACTGTCCTGCCGGCGGACAGATGCACCCGTCCACCTCCGCGTTCGCCTCACCACTGCAATCTTCGTCTTCTCCCGTCGTGCAGTCCTCCGCGACCGGAAGCACCTGCCCCACGCATTCGCCCCAGCTCTTGCCGTC
>CAYMUE010000230.1:0-8404 GCA_964393505.1 uncultured Polyangiaceae bacterium | reverse complement strand
CACGTGTCGGCTGGACCACACGCGGCAGCGCCGTTGCAGGAGCAGACGTCCTTGTTCGTCTGCGTGTCGAGCCTGCAGTGCTCGCCCCGGCGGCAGTGGGTGTTGCCGCACTTGCACAGACCGTTGTTTCCGCCCGAGGTCGTGCAGGTTCCGCTGCCGCTCACGGGATTGCAGTCGGAGCTCGAATCGCAACTGCACACGTTCGCCGGTCGCCCTGCGCCCCCGCACGAGAAACCTCCCCCCTGCGCCGTGCAGTCGTTGCCGCAGCTCCCGCAGCGCTGGTGATTCGACGCCGTCTCGCAGCCGTCGTCCGCGCCCGCCGTCGGCTGCTCGCAGTTCGAAGCGCCCAGGCTGCACGTCGACGCGCAGGTCCCGGAAGCGCAAGAGAAGGACATCACGTCCTTCGACGAGCACGCGCGTCCGCATGCCCCACAGTTGTACGGGTCACTCGCTGGCAGCGCCTCGCACCCGGTGTCCGCCTTGCCGTCGCAGTCCTCCCAGCCGTTGAGACAGGAGGCGACGACGCACTTGCTCGCGGAGCAGGAGGACACGGTGTGGGGGACGACGCACGAGAGCCCGCAGCCGCCGCAATGCTCGGGGCTCGAGGTCAGGCTCGTCTCGCAACCGTCCGCGGACGAGCCGTTGCAGTCCCCGGTGCCCGGCGCGCACGCGGTCGAGCACACGCCTGCCGAGCACGACGGCACCCCGCCCTCCACGGAGCAGACCACGCCGCAGGTTCCGCAGTTCTGCACGCTCGTCAGCAGACTGGTCTCGCACCCTGGCGCCAGCGGATCACAGTCGCCGAATCCCTTGTCGCACTTGATTCCGCAGACGCCGTCGTTGCACGACGCGACGCCGTTGACGTTGCTGCAGGACGTCTTGCACGCTCCGCAGTTCGCCGTCGAGCTCAGCAGATCGGTCTCGCAGCCGTTGGCAACGTCACCGTCGCAATCCCCCCAACCGCTCACGCACACGTTGGAGCAGGCGCCGCCCACACACGCGGCCACGGCGTTGGGGCTCGCAACACACGGGGTCGCACACGCGCCGCAGTGCTCTACGCTTGACGACGTGTTGGTTTCGCATCCGTTCGACTCGTTGCCGTCGCAGTTCCCGTAGGGGGTGCTGCAAGCGGCGATGGAGCAGAGCCCTGCAGCGCACATCGGCGTTGCGTTCGCGAAGGCGCACCCGTAGCCGCAGGCTCCACAGTGCTGAACGCTGGTTGCCAGCTCTTCTTCACAACCGTTGACGGTGTTGTCGTCGCAATCGCCGTATCCACTCGGGCAGGTGTCGGGCACGCACGATCCGGCCTTGCACGTCAGCGCGTCGCCACCATCCGCCGCGCAGCTTTGGTTGCAGCCGCCGCAGTGCTCCAGGCTCGTCGGGGCGAACACCTCGCATCCGTTCGACGCGAGCGCGTCGCAGTCGAGATAGTCCGCGTCGCAAGCTCCGAGGTCGCACCCGCCCGACACGCAAACCGCGCCCGCGTGCGGGAAGGCGCACCCCAGACCGCACGCGCCGCAGTTCGCCGGATCCGCGTCGCTGTGCGTCTCGCACCCGTCGGCCGGGTCCCCGTTGCAGTCGGCCCAGCCGAGCTCGCACGACGACATCTGGCAGGCGCCCCCGACGCATTGGGGAACGCCGTGGGGGAACGCACATGCCTTGGCGCACGCCCCGCAGTTGGCCACGTCGGTCTTCAGCGCGATCTCGCATCCGGTGTCGGACTTGCCGTCGCAATCCTCGAAGCCGAGCACGCACTGCGCCAGCGCGCACTCGCCGTTCGTCTCGCAGATCGCCGATCCGTGGGCGAAGACGCAGGGCTCGCACGACGCCCGATTGCACCCGGTCGCCGTCTGGTCGGTGGGGACGCATTCGCCCGCGCACAGCTTCGTGCCCGGTGGGCAATCCGCGTCGAGCGGCGGGGTGTCCGTCGGGGCGTCGACGCCGCTCTCCGCCGCGTCCGCCGTCGAGGTGTCCGCAGTCACGTCGGTCACGGACACATCGTCTGCCGAACTATCCACTCCTCCAGCGGCGCCACCGCCTCCGTCCTGCTCCCGGAGCTGCAGCTCCTCGATGCCGAGCATCTGAGAGCAACCCGCGTTCAGCAGAAGGCCGGCGATCCCCGTGATCCACCAGTGCGGCCGTGCGCGCAGCATCAGAATCCCCCCTGCACGCTCAGGCCTGTGGATGCCCCCGGCCCTGCACCGAGGCCCACATATCCGGCCCGCCCGGTCCCGGACGGCGCCGTGATCCAGAGGACCGCGCCGGCCGCGATCCCCGCCAGCCCCAGCCCGCCCAGCACCGTCGCCACGTTCGCTTTCGTGCGCGCATCGTCGCCGAGATCCACGTCGCGCTGCGACGCGCACAGACCTCCCGGACAGCGCGTCTGCGCGTCGTTCCAGTCCGCGCGCGCGCGCAGACCGAAGACCACGCTGCACCCTGCGGCCACCAACCCCAGCCCCCCCGAGATCAGCGCAGCGGTGCGCTGTCCCGACCATCGGAGGGCCCCGGTTCCGGCATCAGGGGGTGCGACGACCGGCCGCGAAGCAACAGCCGGAGTCGGGCTCGTCCCGCCTTCGGTTCGCGTCGTCAGGGGCTGAAGCGCCGGAACCTCCACGGTCAACTGAGCCGCCTCCTCGGGCACCTGCAGTCGCGTGGTCCACGCGGCATGGCCCGGGGCCTTCACGGAAATCTCGTGCGCGCCCGGATCGATCGGCATGGCGACGTTTGTCACCGCGCGATCGTAGGCGACTCCGTCGAGCTCCACCTCGAGGTTCGCGGGGGACATCGCAGGAACGGCGATCGTCACGCGCGCGAGTCTGGGCTCGAGATCGGACGCACGCTTCTGGGCGACCTCGGCGCGACGCGTGTCGCTGGAGGCGGAGGCGAGCGACGCGGCCTCGCGGAACTGGGCCCAGGCGCTCGCCAGCTTCCCGGTGAGCTCGTAGCAGTTGCCGAGGTTCAGCAACGTACCGAGTCCCGGGTCGAGCTTCTGGCTCGACGCGAACTTCGGGCAGGCCTCCGCGTGACGCCCGTCGGCCATCAGCTTGCGCCCCTCCTCGAAGAGCGTCTCGGCCGCGGCCTTGTCCGTGGCGCTCTGCGCCCTCACGTCGCCGGCGGCCATCAACAACGCGGCGGCCACTCCGACCCCGCAATACCCCGACCAGAGAGCCAGCTTCATTTCCGCTTCCCGTACGGATCGTAGTCGTCTGCCGACTTCGGCGCCGCAGCCTTGGCTCCGCTCCCCGCAGTCGCCGGCTTCTTCACGCGAAGCGGGTCGGCGGCCGAGCGTGTGGACGCCGCAGCAGGGGCGGAAACCGTGACGATCGGCTGCACAAGCGGAGCGATCGGTGCGGAGTTCGCTTCGGAGGCCGGGGATGACGAAGACGGCACGGAGGTCGTTGCGCTCATGGTTGTCGCTGGCTGCTCGACGCGCCGAGCGGTCCGCGACGTGCCGATGGAGAAGACGGCGAGGGCGATCGCGAGTCCACCCAAGACGAGCGCGATGAGACGCTGGCGCGAGCGCTTGGGCGGTGCGGCGGCGAGCTCTCCGGGAGCGAGGGTGGGTCTCTCGGCGGGAGTCTCGGCGGGAGGTGAGGAGCGCACGATCGCAACGACGGGTCGTGCTGGATCTTGCGAGGACGGGTCGCGTTCGGGACGGTTGCCTGCAGAATCGGGATCAGAGGAGCCGCGAGCGTAGCGTCGTCGGCGCGCCGAAGACGGCGCGCCCGAGTCGCTCATGCGGGGATGGGCTCCGGACTCGATCAGCGCGGCTATGTCGGCCCCTGATGGTCGAGGTCCACAGACGATGCGGGCGACGCGATCCCCGTACTCCTGCAGCGCGTCCGAGGCGAACGGCAGCAAGGCGTCGGTCAGCTCGGACACCGAGGCGAAGCGCTCGTGCCGATCCTTGGAGAGGCACCGCGTCACCACTTCGGAGAAGGCGGCCGGGACCGCGGGATCCAGCTCGTGGAGCGGAGTGGGTTCCTCCATGAGAATCGAAGCATGGAGGTCCGCCGTGGTGTCGCCCTCGAACGGCACGCGCCCTGCCACGAGCTCGTAGAGGATCACGCCGAGCGAGAATATGTCCGAGCGTGCATCGACATCCCGCGCTTCGCGGAGCTGCTCGGGAGACATGTACGTCGGCGTGCCGAACGTGGTCGTCTTCTCCGTGAGATACGACGGCCGCTGCCCCGACTCCGTCGGAACCATCGCCTTCGCGATCCCGAAGTCGAGCACCTTCACGTGCGACACGCCATCTGCGCGCCGAGCCAGAAACAGATTCTCCGGCTTCAGATCGCGGTGCACGAGCCCCATCGCGTGCGCCTCGCCAATCCCTTCGCACGCCTGCACCACGTACTCGATCGCCTCCGCCACCGGGACCGAGCCGCGTCCGTCGAGCACCACCCCGAGGTCGCACCCCTCGAGGAACTCCATCACCATGTACGGCTCCCCGGACTCGAGCATGCCGACGTCGAACACGCGGGCCACGTGCTCGCTCTTGAGGCGCGCGGCGGAGCGGGCCTCTCGCATGAAGCGCAACACCATCTCCGAGTTGGAGGCGAGCGAAGGGAGCAGGACCTTGAGTGCGACCACCTGATCGAGCAGCACGTTGGTGGCGGAGCCGACGGCGCACATCCCACCGACACCGATGATCCGGTGGACGAGGTACTTGTCCTGAATGATGCGACCGGGGCGCAGGACCGCCTCTGCGGCTTCGTGCTTGTCCTGA
Source organism: uncultured Polyangiaceae bacterium (assembly GCA_964393505.1). Taxonomy (GTDB): domain Bacteria; phylum Myxococcota_A; class Polyangia; order Polyangiales; family Polyangiaceae; genus JACRCQ01. Next base: position 3,675 of record CAYMUE010000230.1, on the reverse strand, counting down.
CCGGCGGGCACCTGCTGAACCATGGCGTGCGTGGATGCTAGCGAACGGAACCGCTTCGGACCACCCCTACCGCATCAACCCGTAGCCCCTGCCGAGGAGGGCCGCGAAGAGGTTGGCCATGGCGTGCAGCGCCACCCCGGCGCCGATCCCCCCGGTCCGGGTGCGCAACCAGCCGAACAGCAGCGCGGGGAAGAAGACCGCGAGCCGTTCCGGACGCGGTTCGGTGAGGAAGTGCCCCACGCCGAAGAGCACGGACACCCCGAGCAGCGCCCACCCGATCCGTGCGCCCAGCACCTTGCGCCGCGTTCCCCAGGCGTCGTCGAGGGCGGTCTGCAGGTATCCGCGGTAGAACGCCTCCTCGGGCAGCGCGATCACCAGGATCTGCCCAAGGATCTCGTCGGACCACGACTCCGGCGCCACCCATCGGAACGGCTGCGACGGTTTCCACCACATTGTGTAGCCGACCCAGAAGAGGGGGAAAACCACAGCAGCGATGGCCGCAGCCCAGGCGACGGCGCGCAGAGACTCGCGGGCAAGGCGAGATGGCGACAGTGGCTGGCGGTCCAGCAGGCCACCGAGGGAGAGGCCGTGATGCGCGACTTGGGCATCCTCGCCACGCAAGGCACCGGCCCAGGTCGCCGCGAGGAATGCCAACCCCACCCCGGTGGCCGCGTAGCGTTCGGGCAGCGCGTAGGACAAGCCAGTCACCACGCAGGTAGTGACGGCTGCCAGGATCAGAGGACGTTTCGCCCCGGGCATCGACGGTCCGCGTAGCAGAGATGGGAGGCCGGTGGGAGAAAACCGGCGGCGGCGCTCGCCCTCGGGAGGAGCCTGTCGACCCGTCCGCGCCCCCTGTAAACATCCTCCCCACCCGGATCTGCCGCGGAAGCTGATCGGATCACCCACCGCTTCTGGTATGGTCGCCGCGCGTGAATCGGCTCGGGGTGCGCCTTCGCGCGCCCGCCTGGAAACCCGTTGGAGGGATCATGGCCCACGTACCGGATGAGGCAGACTTCAAAAAAGGCTCGATCGGCGTCAAGGTCGTCATCGTCGGCCTCCTTCTCGCCCTGATCGGCGGCGTGCTGCTGTTCGTCGGGATCAAGCGCGAAGGCGAGAAGCTCACGATGGATCAAATCGTGGCTGAGCAGAAGCGCATCTACATGCTCCCCAAGGATCAGGCAGCGGCCGCGTGGCGCAAGTACGCTGCGGATCCCAAGGAGTATGAGCTTCAGCAGGAGGCCCTCCTGCAGCTCGCATGGCTCAAGGATCCGCAAGCGGTCTCCCTCGCGATCAAGGCGATCGAGAGCGACGATCACCGGCTTCGCGGCGTAGCGGCGCAGGTCCTCGCCCACTTCGGCACGCCGGCTGCCGACGCGGCCAAGCCGGCGTTGCTCAAGGCCATGCAGGAGGCCAACCCCACCTCGGGCGACGAGCCTCAGGTCGCCTGGGCGCTGATCGCGCTGCGCGAGCAGTCCGCGCTCGACCGCGTGCTGAAGGTCTACCGCGTGGGTCACCTCGGCAAGGTCCAGCGGCTCGGTGGCGGCCCCGCCTTCGACCCCGAGATCCTCGCGAAGATGGCTCCGGTGGATGTCTGGGCGCAGAAGGCGGGCGACGAGAGCCCCTCGGTGCGTCAGTTGGTGGCCACGATCCTTTCGAAGGACGCGAGCCCCAAGTTCACCGACACGCTCATCAAGCTGGTGCAGGACAAGGACATCGAGGTCGCTCGCGAAGCGGCTCCGGGCCTCGGACGCATCGGTGACGAGAAAGCCCGTCGTCCTCTCCTCGATGCGCTGGCGAAGGCCGACAAGGACAGCCGTCAGAAGTTCCTCGACGCGCTCCGCGACGGCATCGGCGGACCGGGCCTGGTGCTTGCGCTGCAGTCGATCGACCGCTCCGAGCCGAGCCGCGAGTTCAACCAGACCAAGATCATCTTCGAGAAGCTCAAGGCGCTGGCCGATCCTCGCTCCGCCGATCTGCTGGTGCAGTACATCGAGACCAAGCCTGCGATCCACTGGAAGACGGAAGCCGCCATGCGCCTCGCAGAGGTCGGCGACCCGCGTGCCGTGCCCTACCTGGCCGAGCGCATGCGCCTGGACACGCAGAAGATCTACGGTGGCTCGGACCTCGACGAGCTCAAGGCCCTGGCGCGTGACGACAACGAGCGCGTGATCGGCTCGCGCATGCTGGCGGATCTCGCGGTGCTGCACCCTGACAAGCGCCCGGTGTTCCTGGAGCAGGCCGAAGAGGCCGTGATGGAGTGGATCACGGGGATGCCGCAGCCCCACGCCAACGGGCTGCGTTTCCTCGCCGCCGCGGAGTCGAAGAAGTCCCTCGCCAAGATGCGCGACTGGGCCTTCCCGGCAGCCCGCCTTCCTCGCGAAGGTCAGCAGCCCCCCTTCCCCACCGAGTGGGCCGTCGCTCAGAGCGCCCTGCGCTACCTCGGCTGGATGAAGGACGCCGACTCCTGGCCGAAGTTCGAGAAGCAGCTCGAGCGCCGCAAGACCGAAGCCAACGACGTCGACGTGACCATGGATTCGCTCATGAGCGGCGGCCTGGCGATGGTCGGCATGGCGGTCCGCGCGCTCGGCGTCGGTGTCGCCGACGGCTACGCCCAGTGGGGCGATCCCAAGGCCTACCCGATCCTGGTCAAGTACATCGAGAACAAGCTCGAGAACGAGCAGGCTCGCATGGAGGCGTGCTTCGCCCTCGGCTGGGTCACCCCCGACGACAAGGCCGCCGAGATCGCAGAGAAGATCGTCAAGTTCGCCAAGGGCAAGGAAGCGCGCGATCAGCTCATCGCCGCCTGCTACAGCGAGACCCTCTCGCGCCACCCGTTCCCTGCCGCCAACCCCAAGCTCATCGAGCTGCTCACCTCCGACCTCGAGCCGCTGCTGCGGTGGAACATCGCCCAGGCCCTCGGCTTCGCCGGGCTCAGCCAGCAGGACGAGGCAGCGCTGTTCGAGAAGCTCAAGGACCCCGAGGTCCGTAACAACGCAGCCCTCGCGCTGCTCGTCGGAGGCTCCTCCGACGCCGCCATCCGCGCCGTCGCAGCCTACGCAGAGTTCCCCGCGGAAGCCCTCGCACTCCTGCAGGAGGACTACTTCAAGGCCTTCGGCTACTGGTCCGATGCCGACGTCGACAAAGGCCGCGTCTACCGCTGGGTCGACAACGCCGAAGCCATCCGTCGTATCCGCGTGCGCGGCGCCACCCAGGAATGGGCCGCCATGCTCCTCGGCCGTCAGTTCGACAACCTCGCCTTCGACAACGGCCCCCACTCCATGACCCGCGTCGTGCTGCGCAACAAGCTCCGCACCGCCGCGGTCAAGGGCGACCCCGCGACCCGCTCCGGTGCGCTGCGCACTCTCAAGTTCATGAAGGAAGCCGGCTGTCTCATGGCCCTCAAGGACGAGAAGGGCGACGTAGGCGTCGAGGCAGGCCGCGCCCTGTTCGAGCTCATGAACCCTCGTCCGATCGATCCCAAGACGGTCATCGACACCAAGGACATGAAGGGCAAGGGCGGCGCGCCCGATCCCACCCAGCTCACCAACAAGTAACCCCCTGCCTCCGCTGCCCCCGCGCACCCCCCCCCTCCCCTCCCCCTCCCCGCTCCCCCCTCCCTTTCGCGCCGTGCCTGTCACCTGCTCCCTGTCGTCGCAGCGGACGGACGGACGACCT
>CAYMUE010000229.1:6053-8428 GCA_964393505.1 uncultured Polyangiaceae bacterium | reverse complement strand
CCCCCCACGAGACCCTCGAGCTGTCCTTCAGCGACTTGTTCGCAGAGCGAATCGATGGCCCGTCGGATCTGCGCACTACGCCTGCCGCCGATCGAATCGCATCGCGCAGCTCCCAGTCCGAGCTGGTCCTCGATCACCCGTCGTCGTGGAACCTCGACACGGCTGCCTTGAAGAACGACCCGAAGCGAGGCGAAGGCAACGGGGGCGCGTAGGGACTGGAAGGGTGGCAGGCTCGAGAGGTCCGTCCTTGTGGTAACGCGGCAAACTACCCGCTCTTCCGGGGTTCGGGAGTGGACAACATCCCGGGATGGACGGTAGTCCTGATGGGTTGCTGGGATTCGAGCGCGCTGTCGCGTCGCTCCCCAGCGAGCCGTGGTCTTCGGAGAATCAAGGAGTTTGCTTACCGCGTTGACGTCCCCGGGCAGCATCAAGGGCGGCTGCGTGCTTGGCCGCTACGAGCTGCTGCTTCCCATCGCCACGGGTGGCATGGCGGTCGTGTGGGCGGCGCGCCTGCGTGGCTCCCGGGGATTCCAGAAGATCGTCGCGATCAAGACCATCCGGCCCGACCTGTCCGACGACCCTTCGTTCGAGGACATGCTGCTCGACGAGGCCTCCCTCGCCTCGCGGATCCGTCATCCCCACGTCGTGGAGATCCACGACCTCGGCGACGAGAACGGCGTGCCGTACATCGTGATGGAGTGGATCGACGGCGAGCCATTGCACGTGCTGGCCAAGGAGGCGTCCGCGTCGGGCGGGATCCCCATGCCCCTGTGCGTGCGCATCGGCACCCAGTTGTGTGCGGGGCTGCACGCCGCCCACGAGCTGCGGGACGGCGACGACAAGCTGGTGGGCCTGGTGCATCGCGACGTGAGCCCGCAGAACGTGCTGGTCTCCTGGGATGGTGTTGCGAAGCTGGTGGACTTCGGCATCGCGAAGGCCGTGGGCAGGGTCGCGGGCGCAACGATGGCGGGCACGGTGAAGGGCAAGACGGCCTACCTCGCCCCAGAGCAGATTTTGGGCGGTGAGGTCGATCGCCGCAGCGACATCTTCGCCACCGGCAGCCTTCTGTACTCCATCACCACCGGCAAGCACCCATTCAGCACCGAGGTGGACTACGAAACCATCGCGAACATCGTCGAGGAAAAGCCCCCCGTTCGCCCTGGGAAGGTCGTCCCCGGCTTCCCCGCGCAGCTCGAGAAGGTCATCATGACCGCTCTCGAGAAGGACCCCGCCAGGCGCTTCCAGACCGCCAGCGACATGCTCCGCGCGCTCGACCATGCGCTGCCGGGCAACAAGCGTGTCAGCACCGACGAGGACGTGGCCGCGTTCTTCCGTCCGCTGATCGCCGAACGTTTCGAGTCGAAGCGCGCTCGGATCAAGAAAGCGCTGCGCGATGCCGACGATCGGCTCGCCGGCCTCGAGGCGCGCAAGAGCTTCACCTCCGAGGCCATGGAAGCCCTCATCGAGGTGCGCGGCCCCGCCGGGACTCCGGCGACCGGTGTGCGTGCACGCGACCCCGGCAGCAGTCCGATCGACACCTCCTCGCCCGGTCGCGACACCGACGATGCCCATCGTTCCGTGTCGGGCATCATTGGACGTCTGCGCGCGGGCGCCGATGCGCCCGAGGGGCAGCGCGCAACGGTGCGCGCCCGTCCGATGCCCAAGCCGCAGTCCCCGGACCACAACGCCGCGGACCGCCTGGTGATCCCCCCAGCGCCCTCCGTTCCCGAACCGGCTCACGCGACCTCCTCGGGCGCGGTCGACGCATCCGAAGCATCGACGACGTCCACCGCATCGCTCGAATCCTGTTCCGAAGAGGAGACTGGCGCGTCGCCGTCCGCTCCCCGTCACTCCCGACGCACCGTCCTCATCGCAGCGTCTGTTGCCGTCCTCGTCGCGGGAACCGCGGTGGGCTTCCTCTCCGGGCGAGCCTTCTCCACCGCGCAGCCCGTGACGAGCGCGCAGCCCGTGGTGTCTGCCTCGGACCCCGAGTCCTCTCCCGGTGCGACCTCCGAGGCCCCCGCCGTCTCCTCCGCGACACCCTCCTCTCCGGCGATCGAGGCTTCCGCTGCGGCCTCTGCACCGCCAGCGTCCGCGAGTGCGGCATCCGCCGCGCCGGCCTCTGCGACGACGGTCACCACGGTCCCGGCGAAGTCGAGACCGAAGGGGCGACACTACAAGCCCACTTCGATCTGACGTCGGCTGTTCGCACATCGGCTTTGCGCCCTTCGTGGGGCACCCGACCGGACCCTTGACCTGACCGAGCCGCCCAAGGGATGCTCGACGCATGCAGCACATTCGTCGTCGTTCGCTGGTCGTGTTGGCGTTGCTTTCCTCCTCGGCGCTGGTCGTGATCGCATGCGGCGACGACGATG
>CAYMUE010000229.1:0-5953 GCA_964393505.1 uncultured Polyangiaceae bacterium | reverse complement strand
GTCTCTCCCGACCTGGTCCATTGGCAGTCCAAAGGCCACGTGTTCCCCTCCGCGTCCAAGCCGTCGTGGGCCAAGAGCGACTACTGGGCTCCGGAGCTCCACCGGGTGGGCTCGAAGTTCATCGCCTACTACACGGCCCGCCACAACGATGGGAAGCTCAGCGTCGGCGCCGCCACGGCGGACGACGTGCTCGGCCCCTACACGGATATCGGGCACCCGCTGCTCCACGACACGTCGATGGGACTCATCGATGCCAATCACTTCGAGGATACGCAGGGGAACCATTACCTGCTGTGGAAGGAGGACGGCAATGCGGTGGGCAAGCCGACTCCGATTCATGGCCAGAAGCTCGCGGCCGACGGTCTGTCCCTGGTGGGCACGCGCAAGACGCTGATCACCAACGACAAGGCGTGGGAGGGGGCGCTGGTGGAAGGGCCGTGGGTGATCGAGCACGGTGGGGAGTACTTCCTGTTCTACAGCGCTAACGGCTATGCGAGCCCGAGCTACGCCATCGGCGTGGCGAAGTCCTCCTCGCCGCTGGGCAGCTACACCAAGGCCTCGGCCCCCATTCTCACCACAGCAGGCGCGTGGGCCGGTCCGGGCCATGGCTCGGTCCTGCTCACTCCCTCAGGCCAGACCTGGCACGTCTACCACTCCTGGAAGGCCGGTCACGTCGGCGAGGCGCCCGGGCGCGTCGTGCTCCTCGACCGGGTGCTCTGGGACAACGGCTGGCCCACGATGCGCGCCGCTCCCTCCAGCGTGTCGATGCCTCCGCCTTGACACCCGAACACCGACGTGGTCGTTCACGGCTGGTCGTTCGGGATTGAATCCTCCCCATGAGCTCTGCGGTTCTCATCGCTTTCGGTCTCACCTTGCTGGCAGGCCTGGCCACGGGGATCGGCAGCGCCCTGGCGTTCTTCGCCCGCCGCACCAACACGCGTCTGCTCTCGGTCGCCCTCGGCTTCTCCGCAGGCGTGATGATCTACGTCTCCTTCGCGGAGATCCTGGTCGAGGGGCGCGAGCAGCTCGCCGGGGCCCTGGGCGCCCGTGCGGGCGCCTGGGTCTCTGCCATCTGCTTCTTCGGCGGAATGGGCCTCATCGGCCTCATCGACAAGCTCGTTCCCAAGGTCGAGAACCCCCACGAAATGCACCATGTCGAGGAGCTCGACCGCCCCTCGCGTCCCGACCCCAAGCTGCTGCGCATGGGGCTGCTGTCCGCCCTCGCGATCGGCATCCACAACTTCCCCGAGGGGCTTGCGACCTTCGTGTCCGCCCTGGAAGATCCCAAGGTCGGCGTGACCATCGCCGTTGCCATCGCCCTGCACAACATCCCCGAAGGAATCGCGGTCTCGGTCCCCGTCTACTACGCCACCGGAAGCCGCAAGAAGGCCTTCTGCTGGTCCTTCCTCTCCGGCCTCTCCGAGCCTGTGGGCGCCGTGATCGGCTACGCCCTGCTCAGCCCCTGGATGACTCCGTCGGTTCGCGGCGGCCTGTTCGCCGCCGTGGCCGGGATCATGGTCTTCATCTCCCTCGACGAGCTGCTCCCCACGGCGCGCGAGTACGGCGAGCACCACCTGGCGATCCTCGGCCTGGCAAGCGGCATGATCGTGATGGCTTTGAGCCTGCTGCTGATGATGTAGACGGCGCGCCCCCCCGGCCCGACCGCGCGCGTCAATGGCCGCAGAGCATCCCCCCCACGAGCCCCGAGCCGAAACCCGGTCCGCACTTGCTGTCGGTGCAGTCCATCGTCACGCATTCCGTCATCGACACGCACGCCTCGCCTTGGGCCTTGAGCTTCGCGCACTCCCCCGACGCTTCGTCGCAGTACGCGCCCTCCACGCAATCCGAGTAGAACTCCTCGCAGGCGCTTCCGATCGCGATATCGGGAGTGCACTTGCCCGACGACGAGCAGAAGGACGCGGTCGTGCACGCTTCGGAGATCTTGCAGTCAGCGCCGTCTGCGGACACAGCGGTGCACTTCTGGCTTGTCTGGTCGCAGTAGAGACCGTCTGCCTTCGCGCACGAGATCGTCTCCAGGACCTTGTCACCGCCCATGCTGGACGACCACGTCGAGCCGTTCTCGGTGACGGTCATCGAGCACGGACCGTCGCCTTCCTTGCCGGGCGTGACAACCTGGCAGTAGCGCACGAAGCTGCCGCTGCCTGCGTCGCCGTCGCTGGAGTAGTAGCTTGCGCAGCTCGCCGTCTTCCCCGCCGGTGCAGCGCAGTCATCGGAGAAGTCGCAGGTCCCTCCGGGCTGCGTCGTGCCGGTCGATGGGGCCGTCTCGATCACCTCCTGGCACGGGTTGGGGTCCGCCGTGCTCGCCGACGTGGCCACGGTGCACAGCTTGCCCTCCGACTGCGCGCTCCGCATGTACTCGAGGCACGCATCTCCCCGCGCCGCGTCGTACGTCGCTCCCATGGACATGTACGCGATGAACATCTTGCAGGTCGCCCCACCGTCGTTCTTCGCACCCCACGACTCGCAACAGGTCGAAACCATCGAGCAGTACTCGTTCACAAAGGACTGCATCGGGGACTTCTCGTCGTCGTCTCCGCAAGCGGTGACGGCGAGCGCGACGACGACAGGGGCAGCGGCGAGGCGAATCCAGGCGCGAGTTCCAAGCATGGGGACAGCCTAGCGCAGGATCGCGGAGTCGAGCCACCGTCGCGAGCCAGGCGCCAACGGGGCGATCGAGGGCGCTCCCGCTGGGGCAAGCCGGACACTCAGCCGGAGGCGCTCCCGCAGCACTTCTTGAACTTCTTCCCGCTCCCGCACGGGCAGGGATCGTTGCGTCCCACCTTCGCGCTCGCACGCGCCACCCGCTTGCCCGGCTCTCCCCGCACGTACACCCATCGCCCATCCACACGACGAAACGTCGAACGCTCGTGGTGCACCTGCTGGGCGTTGAGGATCATGTACCGCGCCTTGAACTCCACCACCCCTTGCTGATCGTCCGGGCCTCCGGCCAGCGATTCGACCACTTCGAGCCCGCGCCACCGGGCGTCCTCGATCCATCGCGCCGCGTTGTCGCGATCCGCCGGCTGACGCGTCTCGGGATCGTGCGTGTCCGTCAAGTAGTCGAGATCGCCGAGCACGTAGGCTGTGTAGCGCGACCGCATCAGCTCCTCGGCCCGCGCGGGGGTCTGCGTTCGCGAGAGGAATCTGCCGCAACATTCCGCCAACGTCGCAGGGTTGCCACAAGGACAACGTTTCGTCGCTTCGCCTTGCAGATCCATGGTTCGATTCTCCTGTCGGCTCGCCCGGAGGCGGGGTCGCCCGCCGGTGGCTGCATCATGTTCGATGCCGCGGCGTGCAGGCAACCGTGGGGTGGATGGGGAGAGGATCGCGCGACGCGAACGGCACCAGGCTGCAGGGCGAAAGCGGGCGCGGAAGGATGCCCATCGCATTGCGCAGGCGGACAGGGTATGCCCGTGCTCGCACCGGGCGTTGCCCGGGTTCCAAGGAGCTAGACAGATGGCGTTCAACCTCAAAGGCCGCAGTTTCCTCACCCTGCTCGATTTCACGCCGGACGAGATCCGCTACCTGCTGGACCTGTCCTCCGAGCTCAAGACCTCGCGACGCGCTGGCCATCGCGGACGCACCCTCGAGGGCAAGTGCATCGCGCTTCTGTTCGAGAAGCCCTCGACGCGCACGCGCTGCGCGTTCGTGGCTGCCTGTGTCGACGAGGGGGCGCACCCCGAGTACCTGGGCAAGAACGACGTGCAGTTCGGCAAGAAGGAGACGACGAAGGACACGGCGCGCGTGCTGGGCAGGATGTTCGACGGCATCCAGTTCCGCGGCTTCGCGCACAAGACGGTCGAGGATCTCGCGCGGTACTCCGGCGTGCCGGTGTGGAACGGCCTGACCGATCGCTTCCATCCCACGCAGGCGCTCGCCGACACGCTCACGCTGCAGGAGAACTTCGGCAAGAACGTGCGCGGCCTCGGCCTCGCCTACGTCGGCGACGGTCGCAACAACGTCGCCAACTCCCTTCTCGTCGTGTCCGCCAAGCTCGGCATGGACTTCCGCTGCGTCTCTCCGGAGAGCCTCTTCCCCGAGAAGGCGCTGCTCGAGAAGTGCCGCGCCATCGCCGCCACCACCGGCGCCAAGCTCACCGTCACCGCCAACGTGGACGAGGGCGTCAAGGGCGCGCACGCGCTGTACACCGACGTCTGGGCGTCCATGGGCGAAGAGGACAAGATCGCCGAGCGCATCGCGCTGCTCAAGCCCTACCAGATCACCGAGGGGATGTTCCAGAAGACGGGGCGCGGCGATGCGATCTTCCTGCACTGCCTGCCCGCCTTCCACAACCTCGAGACCGAGGTCTCCAAGAAGACCCCCGACATCTGCGAGGTGACCGAAGAGGTGTTCGAAGGCCCGCGCAGCCGCGTCTTCGATCAGGCCGAGAACCGCGTCCACACGATCAAGGCGGTCATGGTCGCTACCCTCGGCAACAAGTAGCATTCCCCCCCCCGCGCACTCACCCCCCCTCGCACCGTCCCTCCTGTCGCCCTCCAGCGCCGCCTGTGCATCCCTGCGTCTTGGGGTACAATGCCCGTCGGACCTCGCCCCTGGAGACGCTTGCATGAAATACCCCTGGCTTGCCTCGCCTCGCGGATCCCGACGCGTTGCCGCAATCGCCTCGCTGATGCTCCTCGCCGGCGCTTGCGGAGGAAGCGAGTTCACCGCCGTGGAAGACGCCGGGCTCTCCGATGCATCGACAGGTGGATCGAGCGGCAAGGACGGGTCGGTGGACGGCGCCGCGGATGCGACGACTTCGAAGGGAGGGAGCGCCGGTGCGAACACGGGAGGAGCAGCGGGCGCAGCGGGAGCCTCCGGTGGCGCGGGAGCAGCGGGAGCCTCCGGTGGCGCGGGAGCAGCGGGAGCCTCCGGTGGCGCGGGCGCAGCGGGCGCAGCGGGAGCCGGCGGTGCAACGGATCCCTGTGCGGGCTGTGTCGCTTCGAACCTGTGCGAGATCGCCGAGTGTGACACCAACGGCGCCTGCACGAAGACGCCGAAGAACTGTGACGACAACAACGCGTGCACGACCGACACCTGCGACGCGAACAGCGGCAACTGCAGTCACGCTGGGAAGGACTGCAACGACGGCAGCGATTGCACGAACGATGGGTGCAACGCGTCCACGGGCCAGTGCACACACGGCAACGCTTGCAGCTCCGACAAGGACTGTGTGAACGGCGAGTGTGTCGCGTGCACCTGCTCCGCCGGCGTGTGCAAGGATTCCTGTGGCAATCCGTGCCATGAGGGAGAGACGTGCGCGGCGAACGCCAAGTGCAAGGGTGGGGAATGCCTGTGCACGGGCACCAAGGTGTGTGGAGGCTACAACTGCTGCGCACCAGGTCAAACGAGCTGCTGCGGCGACTCCTGCTGCTAGCCGCGATTCCTATCTGCGCCGCTTGCCGGCGCGCATCGGCACCAACAAGTCCCCCTCCACACGCCCCCGCACCTGGAACCGGGTCCGCCCCTGCTCGTCGCGGCCGTTCAGCGGATGCGCATAGTCGTTGGCGTCCGACGACAGCACCACACCCAGCTTGCGTGCCGCTTCGTACAGCGGCGCCGTCAGCGCCTCGTCCACCGCCTTGTCGCGCTTCGCAGCCACCATCCCAGGGGGCAGCGCCAACGCGAACTCGCCCGTCACCTCGTCGTCCTTGACTTCCAGTCGCACGTCCATCGCCATCTCTCTCGTGATCGCTCCGGAGGCTAGCACGCCGACGGCCCCGCTCGCGCGCACTACTGGCAGCAGCCGTTGCTTCCGCACTTGCCGCTGCAGCAGTAGCTGTTCCGCAACCGCTCGGATCCGTTGACCTGGGCTGACACCCTTCGTTCTCGCAAGCGCTCCAAGACTCCCATTAGCAGCTCGAGCTGCACGCGCGCGATTGCGTGCCGAGCTTGCAGTTGCCGTAGAACTGCGGCTCCGTCGCGCCGGGCG
>CAYMUE010000228.1:0-8435 GCA_964393505.1 uncultured Polyangiaceae bacterium | reverse complement strand
TCCGCGCGGATCCTGCCCATCAGGTCCTCGTAGGCACCCGTGCCCGTGGCGTAGCCGGGCACATCCACCAGCAGCACCGTCAACCGCTCCCCGGCGTTCGTCATCCTCCCGCTCTTCGCCAGCCCCGCCGTCGGATCCCGCCTCCGATACCGCTGCTCCAGGTCCGACACGTCCACCGATGGAGCGGGCTCATCGTCGAGGTTCGCTCCCGCCGCCTCTGCGGCCTCCCACTCCTTGCGCGCCTCGAGCCGTTGCCGCAGCTCCACCAGATCCGGAAGCTCGGCGTACAGCGCCGCGTGCTCCTCGATGAACGCGCGCTCGGCTACCACGTCCTTGCGCACCGACGCCACCAGCTCCGGCGGGTAGGTGCGGATCCGAGCGGCGAGATCGTCGATGAGCCGCTCCGCGGCGCCGAGATCCTCCTGGCGTCCCGCATCGACCACCACGCCCAGCACGCGGATCCCGGCCATGCGCGTGCGCAGCTCCCGCAGCGCCACCACGCTCGGCGCCCGATCGGGCAGCAGGCTCTCGAGGTCGCTGCGCAGCCCGCGGAACGACGCCCAGGTGCCTGCGGCGGTGGCGGTCGTGAGCAGCAGGGTCACGAGCCAGATCACGCCGCCCCTTCGGAGCACCCAATCGACGTAGGCGCAGGCGCGGTGCGAGGCGGGGGACATGGGTGATCCCTGGCGACAGTTGGTGACAGGTGCAATCACGCGGAGGGTCGGGAGGGGTCCGCGCAAGAGGAGCATGCGTCACGAACGGAGCGCGCGCGATCGTGGTATGTCTTGGGATCGGAGAACGAAAGCCATGTCGATGCGACCGACCTTGCTTGTCACGCTCGTTTCCCTCACCGCACTCGCCTGCTGGGCCGCAGGTTGCGGCAGCGACAGCGACAGCGAACCCGGAACGTCCGCCGCGGGTGCGGCAAGCTCGCCGGATGACGGCGGAGTGGAGGCCGCGGATCCCGACGCCGAGCAGGATGCGGGCGACACCCTGCCGGAGCCGATCTGCTCTCAGGGAACGCGGTGGTCGTCGGGGACGCAGGCGTTCAAGGAGGCCACGGCCGACTGGAAGCTGGACGTGATCGGTGCGACGGGTGTGCGGATCGTGGCAGTGGACTACGACGGCGACGGGTGGGCGGATCTATCGGTGGCGAAGACGGGTGCGGTGGGCGATGACTTCGCAGAAGGCGGGGCGCGCACCACGTGGCTGCTGCGCAATGACGGCAAGCACGCATTCGTGGACGCGACGAAAGCGTCGGGGTTGCGTCAGACGCGGGTGGGCACCGATCCGAACAAGGGGCGCGCGGGGGATGTGGTGTCCTTCGGCGACGTGGACGGGGACGGGGATCTCGACGCGTTCGTGGGGCTGGGGATCGATCCGAAGAAGCCCGGGGACGAGACGACGGAGCTGATGCTGAACAAGGGGGACGGGACCTTCGAGCTCGGGCCGGCGGACAGCGCGCTTCGAGGGGTGGATCTTCCGTCGTTCGGTGCGCCGGCGGCAGGAGCGTTCGTGGACTTCGACCGCGACGGCAAGCTGGACATCTGGGTTCCGCAGGCGGCGCCGAACAGCACGCCGCAGCAGGATCGGCTGTACCAGGGTGACGGCGCGGGGCGGTTCACCGATGTGACGGTGGATCGCGGGTTGAAGACGGCGGCGTGGTCGAGCATAGCGACGCTCAACGCGGCGAAGGCGCACACCTACGCGTGGTCGGGGATGGCGTGCGATCTGAACAACGACGGCAATCCCGAGCTGCTCTCCGCATCCTACGGCAGGGCTCCGAACCACCTGTGGCAGAACACCGGCAACGGCGAATACAAGTTCGTGAACCGAAGCATCGCGTCGGGCTACGCGTTCGACGAGCGCACGGACTGGACGGACAACGAGTCGGCGCGCTGCTGGTGCAAGCTGCACCCGACGGACGAGGACTGCGCTGGGGTGCCGGAGCCGAAGTACATCAAGTGCACGATCGACGACGACGCGTTTCGCTGGGATCACACCAACGATCGGGAGCCGTTCCGGCTCGGCGGCAACAGCGCCGCGACCCTGTGCACCGACATGGACAACGACGGGTGGTTCGACCTCGTCACCGGCGAGATCATGCACTGGGACGTGGGAGCGTCGTCCGATCCGGCCGAGCTGCTGCTCAACTCCAAGGAGGCCGACGTCCGCTTCACCCGTCCCGGCAACGACGCGACCGGGTTGACGCGCAAGCACACGGGGGTGGATTGGAACGAAGGGATCATGAGCGGGGCGGTGCTCGACTTCGACAACGACGGTTGGATCGACCTGTACTGGGGGGACTCGGACTATCCGGGGGCGCACGGGTTGCTGTACCAGCAGGACTCCGCGGGGCACTTCGTGGCGGTGCCGATCGCCGAAGGGATCGATCATCACCGCAGCCACGGGGCGGCGGTGGCGGACTTCGATCACGACGGCGATCTGGACATCGTGGTGGGGCACTCGACGGCGCGGTGCAGCTCGGGGGGAGACTGCTATCCGACGGCGCAGATCCGTTACTTTGAGAACGTGATCGGGCAGGGTGGCAACTTCGTGCAGGTCCAGCTCGAGGGCGGGACCGGGACGAACCGTGCGGCGATCGGGGCGCGGGTGACGGTGAAGGCGGGCGGGGTGACGCAGACGCGCGACGTGGGGGGAGGTCACGGGCACTTCGGGGCGCAGGACGATCTGGCGCTGCACTTCGGTCTCGGGGCGGAGTGCACGGCCGAGGTGACGATCCGCTGGCCCGACGCTGCGCTGACGACCGAGACGTTCACGCTGCCCGCGGGGCACCGGTTCGCGATCGCGCAGGGCGGCAAGCCCAAGGTGCTGTGGTCACGCGCGACGCCGTGAGCGCGCGGTACGCCTGGCTTCGAAATGCGAACGGCGCAGCGTGAGTCGCTGCGCCGTTGCGGGGGTGGAGCCGAAGAGAATCGAACTCTCTACCTTCTGACTGCCAGTCAGACGCTCTCCCATATGAGCTACGGCCCCGGGATGCTGCGTCTCGCGCGGGTCGAAACCGTTGCGAGGGGCCGAATCTCTACTCCAAGTCCCCAGCCTTGTCCCGAACTTTTTTTCCTCGCCCCTTCGAAGTTCCCCCGGAGTCCTTGGAGGCCTTCGCCGAGGCCGTTTTCCCGCACTTTGCACCGCGTCCTCCGCGGCTCCCCCCGGCCTTCTTCCGAGATCGCTTCGCGGCGGCAGGCGCCGGGACGGCAGGCGGCGGGGCCGACACCTCCCCCTGCGCACGGTCTTCGGGCAGGGGCGACGGCGGCTGCGAGATGCGCGGGACGGGCGGCTGCGAGATGCGCGGGACGGGCGGCTGCGAGGGTCTCGGCGCAGCAGGCTGCGAGCGGCCCGGCATTGGGGGTTGCGAGGTCCTGGGAGCCGGAGGGCGCGACGATCGGAATCCCGACTCGGGCACGGGATCGGCGTCACGCTGGGGGGTCTCCTCTCCTTGTTGCGACGGAGCGTAGGCTGCGTCCGCCGGGGCAGGGGGCGGGCCGATCAGCTCGGCGATGAGCTCGGCCGGTGCGGCAACGGCGCGGGGCACCAGATCGCTTTGGGCCACGCGCGATGCGTGCTCGGCGAGGCGTTGCAGCACGCGATCCCGCGCGTCCTTGACCGCGTCGCTCTGCGCAATCGCGCGCAGCAGCGACAGTCCCTGCTCGAGTCGCTTCAGTGGTCCCACGATCATCCCCTGTTGTTGCCCCAAGTGGTACGCGATTCGCGTTCCGCGTCAACCGCAACGGCTCGGATTGGAGCCGGAAAGTGGGCCTGCCGCCGACGGGCCTGATATGAGCTGGCTGTCGGATGGACCTCCTCGTACGTGCATTGCTTGCGTTGAGATCGACGGTTCGCAGGTTCGCCTGGATCGTCCTGGCGATTGCGTTCGGAGCCGGCCTGGTGGCCGACTCGGCGCTGCACCTGGAGGCGCGCTGGCTCTACGCCGCCATCGCGTTCTACGGCCTGGTGCTCCTCGCCAGCATTCGTCGACGCATCCGCCACGCTGCCTCCGAGGAGCAGAGCGCGCTGCCCGACACCGAGCTGGGCATGCTCCTGGCCGTGGGCGTGATGGGGACGATCCTCGCGGCGGACGGGGGACTCGACGGCTCGACCTGGCCGCTGGCCTACGTGCTGTGCGTGCTCGTGTCCGTCCTCGCAGCCCCGGCGGCCACCGTCGTCGTCGTGGGCTGGCTCGTCACCCTCGAGGCCTCCGTCCGCTTCCTCGCCCAGACCGATGCCTCCCTCGTCCCGCTCCTCGTCCACGGCGCCTTCTGCTCCGTCTTCTCCGTCATCGCCATGGCCGTGCTCCGCGTCGAGATCGCTCGCATCCGCCTCCACTCCCGATCCCGCGTCGAGGCCGAGATCGAGCGCATGCACGACGCCGCCCGCTCGTACCGTCTGCTCAGCGCGACCCGCAGGGCCGCCAACGCGGCGCCCTCGGCCGCGGTCGCCGCCGACGACGATCCGAGCCGGCTCGTGCGCTCCAGCGTCGAGGAGATCCACCAGGCGGCCCTGTTCGCGCTCGAGCTGCTTCGGCGCTCGATGAACCTGAACACCGCGATGCTGCTGTGGCTGACCGACACCGGCACGCACCTTCGGATCAGCGAGCTCACCTCCGACAGCGAGCAGCTGTGCGAGGGACCGTTCCAGGTGGGCGACGGCATCTTCGGCGCCGTCGTCGCCGACCGCCGCGTGGTGCTGCTGTCCGACCTCAAAAGCTCCTACCGTCTTCCGTACTACCCGGCCGCTTGTCCGGTGCGCCATGTCGCCGCCGTCCCTGTACTCGAGCACGATCGCGTCCGCGGCATCCTCGTCGTGGATCGTCGCGACGACGAGCCCTTCTCCGCCGAAGAGCAGGAGATCCTCTCGGCCGCCACGCGCTACGTCCTTCGCGCGATCCAGAACGAGCGCGTGTTCGTGCAGCTCGAGCGGGCGAAGGTCGAGCAGGGCAAGCTGTACCGGGCTGCGCGAGCCCTCGGCGCGGCGTTGAGCGAGCGCGACGTCGTCGAAGCGAGCGTGCGCTCCGCCCGCGAGGTCGCGGCGTTCGACTTCGCGGCGATCACGATCTACGACGAGGCGAAGAAGACCCACGAGATCCGCGCTGCGAGTGGTGACGGCTCCGAGGCGCTGGTCGGCGCGCGGTATCGTCACAACGCCGGTCTGGTGTCGATGGTGGTGCAGAACCGCTATCCGCTTCCGTACAAGGGCGAGTTCGACGCAGCCCATCAGGTGATCTTCACCGCCCGCACGCAGCCCCCGGCCATGCCGTCGATGCTCGTGCTGCCCCTGCTCGTCCACGAGCGTCCCCTCGGCACCCTCGTGCTCGGGGCGCGGCGGCGGAACGCCTTCGGCGACTCGGTCCGCCCTACGCTCGAGGTGCTCGCGAGCCACGTGGCCGTGTCGTTGTCCAACGCGCGCATGGTCAAGCGCCTCGAGGAGCTCGCCACCAGCGACGGTCTCACCGGGCTGCTCAACAAGCGCGCCATGCTCGAGATGGCCGAGTCGAAGATCGCTGCGGCGGTGCGCTTCTCTCGCAACTTGAGCGTGATGATCATCGACCTCGATCACTTCAAGGGCGTCAACGACACCTACGGCCACGACATCGGCGACGTCGTCCTCAAGGGACTCGGAGGCATCCTGCGCAAGACCAAGCGCGCCACCGACGTCGTCGCCCGGTTCGGCGGCGAGGAGTTCATCGTCCTGTGCGAGGAGACCGACTCCGAAGGCGCGACCCTCCTGGCCGAACGCATCCGCGAGGAGCTGCAGAAGCACGTCTTCCAGACCCCGAAGGGCGCCCTGCAGGTGACCTGCTCGGTCGGCGTCGCGACCTTCCCCGAAGCCGGACGGGATTGGGAGGCGCTGTTCAAGAGCGCCGACGAAGCCCTCTATGTGTCGAAGCGCTCCGGGCGCAACCGCGTGACGCACTGCTCCTCGCGACGCGCCCGCGCCGCCTGAGATTCGTGCGCGCCGCCGGAGGGATCGACGATCAGCTCTCGGAGGGCTTCTTGTCCTCGGGCGCATCGGCGGCTGACGCGGCGGGCTTCGCGCCGGGCTGCGCGGCAGTCTCGTCGGAGGCCTTGGTTTGCGCCTCGCCGGGCGTTGCATCCCCGGTGGTCGGCTTGTCTCCGCGCTGCCATGGCGGCTTGCTGGCGACGGTGTTGATTCCCTCGCTCACCGCGTGGCCCACCCGGGTAGCAAGCCGCCCTGCCTGCGTGAACGCCTTGTCGAGCTCCTTGTCGATCTTGTTGACGTCCACCTGCTTCGCCGCGGTTTTCGCCGCGCGGAAGATCAGGCTCAGCCCCTCTTTCAGGTCCTCGGTTGGCTTCCGTTCGTCGGACATGGAGGAAGGATGCCGATCACGCCGCGGATTCGCAAGCCCCGTCCATCGCCCGGTCTCCGTGTGCTAGCATCCTCCCCCGTGCCTTCCCGTCTCGCCTCGTCCATGAAATCCATCGCCTCCCTCTCCGTCGGCGCCGCCCTGCTCGCGTGCGCTTGCGTCCCGAACGGCCCGCCCACCAGCGACGCCGGCACTGGCGCAACGCCCACAACCACCACTCCCCCGCGCAAGACCGCCAAGGCGCCTCCGCCGCCGCGTCCCGACGCTTCCCTGCCTCCCAGCCCGCTGCTGACCACCGCCTTCGAAGACAAGTTCGATCGCCCCGCCCTCGGCCCCGACTGGCTCCCCCTCACTTCGTCGTGGGAGATCCGCAACGGGAAGCTGTGCGGTCGCGGCGCGCGCAACCGGGGCGTGTGGCTCCACCGCACGCTGCCGGTCAATGCGCGCATCGAGTTCGAAGCCTCCAGCGACTCGGCCGACGGCGATCTCAAGGCGGAGTTTTGGGGGGATGGCCGCAGCGGCGCGACGGGGACCTCTTACACCAACGCCACGAGCTACGTGACGATCTTCGGCGGGTGGAAGAACTCGTTCCACGTGCTGGCGCGCATCGACGAGCACGCGAAGGATCGGCTCGAGGTCAGGCTGTCGGCCGACGCGGTCGAGGAGCGTGAGAAGCCGGTGGTGCAGGGCAAGTCGTACAGCTTCAAGGTCGAGCGCGCGGATGGCAAGACGCTCTCGTGGTGGGTGGACGGGGTGCTGATCCACGAGCTTCAGGATCCGCAGCCGTTGTCGGGCGCCGGGCACGATCACTTCGGCTTCAACGACTGGGAAGTACCGGTCTGTTTCGACAACGTGAAGGTGACGCCGCTGTAGGGGCGCGCACGGCGCGCGAAGACGCGAAGGACTCCCGTGGAAGCAGCCGAGATCGAGATCCAGATCGACGAACTCGAACAGCGGGTCGATCGGCTGCGTGCGCTCTACGAGCAGTACTTCATGGGCATCGAGAAGCTCGAGCCCACCATCCAGCGCAAGGACGTCGATCGCCGCGTCTGGGTGCTGCGCCGTGAGCAGATCCGCAACACCGGCCTGCGCTTCCGGTTCAACAACACCATCCAGCGCTACAACACGCTGCAGCAGTACTGGAGCCGGATCCTGCGCGAGATCGAGGCCGGAACCTACAAGCGCGACGTCCGCAAGGTCGCTGCCCGCTTCGGCGCCGATGCGGTCACCGGAGCCGCGAGGCGAAGGTTCGGCAAGCTCATCGAGCAGGTCGCCGGCGAGCGGGATCGCAGTCGCGGCGCAGATCAGGACTTCGACGTCGATGTGGAGCTCGGTGACTTCGACGACGACGGGGGGATGGTCGATCTGAGCGAAGACGCGGTGCTGGAAGAGGACCGGCGTCCGGCGGCTGCCGCCGTCCCGCGCCGGAGCGCGCCGATCCACGGCGGCTTCGGGGACATCGAGTCCGACGACTTCCACTCTCCGGACTTCGGGGATGAGCAGGGGTTCGGCCCTGCCGATGTCGGCTTCGGCAGCATCGACCCGTACGGCACCGCCCCCGCCCCCACTGCGCCGAGGGGCCCTCGGCCCGGCGCCTCGCTCCCATCGTTCGGAGACCTCGACGAGGTCGAAAGCGACGACGCATGGACTTCGCCGAACCAGGAGCTTGCTCGTTGGGCCAACGCCCAGCGCGCCCACTCCGATGATCCATCGGGTTCCCGAACCGACCCCGCGCCTCCTCCGACGGATCCTCCGTTGCAGCGTCAGTCCGCTCCGGTCCGCACCGGTCTGCTGTCCTCGCTCTCGGGATCCCGTCGCGCCCCAGCCGCGTCGCCGTCTCCTCCGGTTCCCAACGGCTCGGCCAGGTCGCCTTCTCCACGCCCGACACCGGGCTCGCCTGCGCGAGCGCCGTCTCCCGCCCCGGCTGCCTCGCCGCCTGCCCCGCGTCCCGCGGCGCCGAGCAGCCCCGCACAAGGCGCGCCCCCACGCGCCGCGCCCGCCGCTGCCAGGAGTCCCGTCGCTCCCGCCCAGCCCGCGATCGCCACTTCGGCGCGACCCGCGGTGACGACTCCGCAACGCGCCGCCGCGGATC
>CAYMUE010000227.1:0-8480 GCA_964393505.1 uncultured Polyangiaceae bacterium | reverse complement strand
GCCTTCTCGAGGGCGTCCTTCATGTCGGCGGGGACGTCGGAGGACTTGGCGCTGGGGCTGTCCTTGCCGACGTAGGCCTTGCGGCCAAGCAGCTCGACGATGCCCTTCATGGCGGGGCCTTCGCCGACGGACTGGTGAAGGGGAGCGAGGGAGAGCTTGAGGCGCTTCTTGACGCTTTCCATGGCGACGGCGAGCTGTACGTTCTCGATGTCGCACTTGGTGAAGACGACATAGCGAGGCAGGCCGAGCTCGAGGGCCCAGGTGTTGAGCCGCTCGGTCATGGGCTGCACGCCGTCCTTCGCGGAGACCACGAGCAGCACGGCATCGGCCGCGCCCATTGCCGCGCGGGTGTCGCCGAACAGTCCGCCCTCTCCGGGCGTGTCGAGGATGTTGATCTTCGTCTTGCGCCACACCACGTGCGCCACGCTCGTCTGGAGCGTCGCGCTGCGCGTCTGCTCCTCGATCTCGTCGTCGAGGATGCTCGTCTTGTTGAAGACGCTTCCCAGCGCCTGGGTCGCGCCTGCGACGTAGAGCATGGCCTCGACGAGCGAAGTCTTCCCCGCTCCTTTGTGACCTACGACGACGACGTTCCTGATGTTCGTTGGGTCGAACCCGGCCATGTTCCTTGATCTCCTTCGGCAGACGGCACCGTGAATGCCGCGCTCGTGCCCCCGGGGCCGCGGACGCGGGGCGCATATACTATGCAAACCCGGCACGAAAGCTACCCCAAAGGCTTCGTCCTTCGGGCCTCGGCCTTTGCGGTCCCGTTTGCCCGCCCGGGCCTACCGTTTCCCGTCTCCTTTTCCGCCCCCCCAAGTGGTAGACGCCTCCCCGGGATGCCCGTGCGCTCCACCGTCGCCCATTGCGTGGCCCTCGTCGCCGCACGCGTCGCCGTCACCGCGGCGGTTCGCATGGCAGGGTTCTCTGCGCTCTCGGACGACGACTACTGTCGCGTCACGATCGCGCAGGCGTTCGCGCTGCACCCGCGCCTCGATCCCTCGGGTACGAGCTGGCTGCCGGCGCCCTTCTGGGGGCAGGGAGCGATCATGCTCCTGGCCGGACGGTCGCTGCGCGTCGCCGAGCTCACGAGCTGGGCCGTCGCATGCCTCGCGGTGCTGATCGCCTACGGCGCAGCGCGCTGGGCCGGAGGCTCGGCCCGAGCGTCGTTCGTGGGCGCGCTGTCGCTCGCCCTGCTCCCCGTGGCCGCAGTGACCGGAGCTGCCACCGTGCCCGAGCTGCCCGTCGCGGCCTGCGTGGCCGCCGCCCTGATCCTGCTGCGATGCGCCGATGCTCCGCGCATGTTCGCCGCCGCAGGGCTGCTGACGGTCGCCTCGCTGAGTCGCTACGAGGCCTGGCCCGCTGCCCTCGCCGTTGCGGTCGCATTCCTGTGGCCTTCGCCCGAGCGTGCCTCCCTGCGCGTGCGCCTCGGCGCCAGCGCTGCGGCCCTCTCGGGCCCGGCGCTATGGATCGCCTGGAACGCCCACGCGCACGGCGATCCGCTGCACTTCCTCGCGCGCGTCTCGGCCTATCGAGGCGCGCTCGGCGTCGCCGCATCCCTCGGGGCCTATCCGATCGCTGTCGCGATCGAGATGATCCCCGCGGCGATCGTCGCCGTGGGCGCCGTCGCGCTCGGTGCACGCAAGTCCCCCTGGGGGCGTGCCGTGGCCGCGGCGGCCTTCGTGCTCGTTGCGCTCGTGGCCGCGGAAATGCGCGGCGGAGCTCCGACCCATCACCCCGAACGCGCCGTGCTCTCCATCGCGATCGTGGCCTGGTTCGCAGCCATCGATGCCCTCGATCGGCAATCGCCGCAGCGCGCCTGGCTCATCGGCGCGGCGGCGATCCTGGCGCTGGTGTCGGGCCTCCGCGTGCACGGCACGCTCCCGGGCTACGGGGTCGATCGGTCCGAGGAGGTCGCGGTGGGGCGATGGCTGGCGACGCATGCGCAGCCCGGCGATCGCGTGCTGGTCGAACCATCCGATTACGGATACTTCGCGATCCAGGCGGCGAGCGGGCGACCCGAGGCGATCACGGTGACGCGCTCGTTGGATCCTCGAAATCGGGGTGAGCAGCGGGTCGTGGTCGATGCGCGGTGGGTGGTGAGCAAGTCGGGGGAAGGGGAGGCGCGGATCGGGGCGTGGGGGATCGCGCGACGTTGAATCAGGCTTCGGGCTTGTCGAAGGAGGCGGGCACCTGCACGACCTTGGCGGCCTTGATGTTGAAGATGCGCAGGGGGTTGACCTTGCCCTTGAGGGTGGCCGGGGGAAGCTCCTCGCACTCGAAGCGTCCGGTGAGGCGTGCGTGCGTGGTTTCGCTGACGATGATCTGTCCGCCGGCGGCGTGGGAGCAGAGTCGGGCCGAGGTATTCGCGGTGTCGCCGATGACGGTATAGGAGAGGGCTTTGGAGCTTCCGAGGTAGCCGGCGACGAGGGGGCCGGTGTGGATGCCGATGCCGATGGCGAGGGGTGGCAGGGACTTCTTGATGCGCTCGACGTTGTAGGTCTCGAGGACGGCCATCTGCTCGAGGGCGCACTGCACGGAGCGCAGCGGGTCGTCGGGG
This sequence comes from uncultured Polyangiaceae bacterium, assembly GCA_964393505.1. Taxonomy (GTDB): domain Bacteria; phylum Myxococcota_A; class Polyangia; order Polyangiales; family Polyangiaceae; genus JACRCQ01. Next base: position 5,923 of record CAYMUE010000227.1, on the reverse strand, counting down.
TGGACGACGGGGGCGCCCCACAAGGCCATCAAGCCATCGCCCATGAACTTGTCGAGGGTGCCTTCGTACTTGAAGAGGGTTTCGACCATGAGCTCGAAGTACTCGTTGAGCATCTCGACGATGCTCTCGGGCTCGGTCTTCTCGCTCATCTTGGTGAAGCCGCGGATGTCGGAGTTGAAGACCGTGCACTCGCGGACGAGCTCGCCGCCCTTCTTGACTTCGAGCTCGCCGCTGGCGACGCGTTCGGCGATGTTGGGGGACAGGAGGCGTGAGAAGCGCTCGCGGGTGATGATCTCGCGTTCAATCTTCTGGGCGAGGGCGTTGTTCTCGATGAACATGGAGGCCTGCGCGGCCACGCCGGTGACGATCTCGAGGTCCTTGGGCTGGAACTGCGCGAGCGATTCGGCGTCGAGCCACAGCACGCCGAGGAACTCCTCGTTGTGCAGCAGCGGCACCACGATGGCGGAGCTGATCCGGTTGAGGATCATGCTCTTGCCCTTGGAGGCGGCGAAGTCCATCGCCGCGTCGTGGGTGAGGACCGCGGCGCGCTCCTGCTGCACGTGGTTGAGGATCGTGGACGAGACCGTGATGGCAGCCTCGGAGCCGTCGCGGCGGAGGCTGGTCCTGGGCTCCAGGACGCCGGCGTCGTTCTTGAGGAAGATCACGCCGCGGTCCGCGCGGACGAACTTGAAGATCGACTGGAGGATCTTGGCGAGCAGCGTGGAGGTGTCGCGCTCGAGGGCGATCTCGCGGGACAGCTCGTGGCTGAGGCGGAGACGCTCGTAGTCGGCGCGCAGCTGGATCGCGTCGGAGGCGACCTGATCGAAGGGCTGGAAGCCTTTCTGCTTGGCGGCGATCTGGGTGCCGATGGCGCGCTGCTGATCCTGGAAGTCGACCCTGCCGGCCCCGATGTGCGAGGGCGTGTGGCCCGGATACTGGGGAATCGCCATGGTTCCGCCGGGCGGGCGTCCCGCGGGGGGCGGCGCCGGGGCGGGCGGCACGGGGGGGCGCGAGACCAGCGGGATCGGGTGTTCGGGGCTGCTGCTCTGCCGGGGCACACCGTAGGGCTGGGGCGCGCCGGGGCCGGGCTGTTGCGACGGCCAAGGCGGAGGCGGCGCCTGGAAGCCGCCCGGAGCGTCGGGGAGCGGCATGCCGCGACCATCGTCGAACCGCGCTCGCGTCGACCCCATGATGATCTCGTCGCCGTGCTTCAGCGGCTGCTCTCCACGCACGCGCTCGTTGTTGATGTACGTCCCGTTGAGCGCCCCCAGATCCTTGAGCCACCAGGAGGCGTCGGCGCGCTGCTCGACGATGCAATGCTCCTTGGACACGATGCGGTCGAGCAGTTGGATCGTGTTGCTGGGGTGGCGCCCGATCGAGTTCACGGGACGCAGCTCGATCGTCTGCTGGCCTTCCGCGGTGATGAGGACGATGCGCGCCATGGGAGAGTGACAGGGTAGACCGGAGGACCGTGAGCCGACAACAGCGGCGTGAGGGCGGTGGATTCTCCGGGGTCTTGCATGGAACCGCCGAGGACCGCTAGAGCAACGGAGGTACGTCCGGTCCGAGGGAACGCTCCGTCCCTCCGCAGCGGGCGGCACCCGGGAGGAACATGGCTCACCATCTGCTCGCGATCGACCAAGGCACGACCGGAACCACCGCCCTGATCCTTGATGCGTCGGGGCAAACGCTGGGGCGCTCGAACGTGGAGTTTGCGCAGCACTATCCGCAGCCGGGGTGGGTGGAGCACGACAGCGAGGACATCTGGCGCAGCGTGCTCGAGGCGGTGCGGCAGGCGCTCGCGGCAGCGTCGCTGTCGGCCGGGAACATCGCGGCGATCGGGATCACGAACCAGCGGGAGACGACGTTGGTGTGGGATCGGGCGACGGGGGCGCCGATCCACCGGGCGATCGTGTGGCAGTGCCGGCGCACGGCGGATCGTTGTGAGGAGCTGCGCGCGGCGGGGTACGGGCCGAAGGTCAAGGAGCACACGGGGCTGGTGCTCGACCCGTACTTCTCCGGCACGAAGATCGGCTGGATCCTGGACCACGTGCCGGGCGCGCGGGCGCGGGCCGAAGCCGGAGAGCTCGCCTTCGGCACCATCGACAGCTTCCTGTGCTGGCGTCTGACCGGCGGCGCGGAGCACGTGACCGACGTGACCAACGCCTCACGGACTCTGCTGATGAACCTGTCGTCGCTCGAATGGGATCCAGAGATGCTGCGAATGCTCGAGGTGCCGCCCCCGATGCTGCCGCGCATCGTGGGGTCGGCGGAGCGGATCGGCGTGACGCGGGGGGTGCCTGGGTTGCCAGACGGGATTCCGATCAGCGGGATCGCGGGGGATCAGCAGGCGGCGCTGTTCGGGCAGGCGTGCTTCGAGGTGGGGGACGTCAAGTGCACGTTCGGCACGGGTGCGTTCGTGCTGGTGAACACGGGGGACCGGGTGGTGCTGAGCCGGTACGGTCTGCTCACGACGGTGGGTTGGAAGATCGGGACGGAGGTGGTGTACGCGTTGGAAGGGAGCGCGTTCATCGCCGGGGCGGCGGTGCAGTGGCTTCGCGACGGGCTCGGGCTGATCAAGCAGGCGCCCGAGATCGAGGCGCTGGCGCGCAAGGTGGAGTCGTCGGAAGGGGTGATGTTCGTGCCGGCCCTGGCCGGGCTCGGCGCGCCCTATTGGGATGCGTCGGCCCGCGGCATGGTCTGCGGCATCACCCGCGGGACCACCTCGGCCCACCTGGCGCGGGCCACCCTCTTGGGAATCGCCCACGAGGTGAGCGATCTGATCGGGGCGATGAGCGAGGATCTCGGCTACGCCGTGGGGCGCGTGCGCGTCGACGGCGGGGCAGCGTCGAACGATTTGCTGATGCAGATGCAGGCCGACCTCGCGGGCATCACGGTGGAGCGTCCCCGGGAGCTGGAGACGACCGCGCGGGGGGCGGCGATGCTGGCGGCGGTGGGGGCGGGGTTGGTCGCTTCGAGTCGTCAGGCGGCGGGAATGGTTCGGATCGACAGCACGTTCGGGGTGCAGATGAGCAGGGAAAAGCGCGCGGAAGAACGCAAATCTTGGTCGGAAGCGATTCGGCGCGCCCGCATGGCCCCGACATAGTGTAGCTTCGGGGGTCGCGTCGCGCGGCGATGCGCGCGAGCATCTTGATGGAGCCGGCCTGCGGCTGCAGGTTCGCTTTGTTCGATTGGATTGAGGTCCGTGATGGCAGACAACGACACCGACGCGGCGGGCCGCGTTGCCGAAGGCGTCCAGGACGCCGGCAAGAATCCTGAGCAGGCGGAGCGCGAGGCGCAGGTCCGCGAGATCCCCATCGACTGGGAGGCGCTCGAGAACGCGTTCGAGAACAACGCCCCAGAGGTGCACTCGTATCTGCACCTCGTCACGGGCGATGTCCTGCGCGTGGTGGACGGCGTAGCCGATCCCCAGATGCATGCGCGCATCGCCTCAGACCCGCGCTACCTGCGCGTGGATCCGGTCTCCTCCCGCGAGCAGTACCGCTGGATGGAGCGCTTCATCCCGCTGGTCGAGGACCCGAAGCTGCGCGCGCGGCTCGAGGTGTCCATCGACGGCAAGGGCGCGTTCCGCAGGTTCAAGGACGTCCTGATGGCCTACGGTCCGGAGCGCGAGCGATGGTTCACGTACCGGTCCGAGCGCCTGCGCACCTTCATGGAAGCGTGGCTCACCGCGCACAACCTCAAGGCCGCGCCGCGCGCCGAGTGGCCCACCCCGCCGCAACCCGGCGAGCAGCCGGCCGGCGCCGAGGAAACCCCGCGCGAGCCCTCCCCCGCCGAAGGGTTCGAGTTCCGGCGCGGCCGCAACATCGACAACCTCCGCAAGCGGCTGCACGAGCTTGCCGACGCCCTCGGCCCGCGCGACCTGGACACCGTGGTCGCCTTCGCGGAGTTCCTCCGCGCTCGACGCACCGCGCGATCCTTCGCCCACCACCAGGCGCACCTGCGTCGCGACGACGCGGAGCGCGACGAGACCCCCGAGATCGAGGACACGACGCCCGCCGCTCCCGCGGCCCCGACCGACCCGGAGCCCCAGAGCTGATGCGTCGCGCCGCGGCTGCGATCTGCTTCGTGGCCGCCTGCGCAACGGCAACCCCTGCGTCCGCACAGCCCGGCGTCGAGGTCGATCGTGTCGTCGTACGATTCGAATCCCCGGAGCTCGGTGGCGCAGACCTGCCGCAGTTCGTCTTCGCGCGTGAGCTCGCCTTCGAAGCCCGCCTCGAAGCCCTCGCCGAGGCGCGCCGCGGCTTCCTCTCCACCGTCTCCTTCGAAGACCGCCACCTGCGCTCCGCCCTCGAACGCCACATCGCCGAGGTGATCCTCCAACGCCTCCCGGCCGAGCCCCCCATCTCCAACGAAGACCTGCGGCTCCGCAGCGTCTCCACCTGGCTCGAGCTCGAGCAGCGCGTCGGCGGTCGCTCTCCCCTACTGTCCGCTGCCACCGCCGAGGGCCTCGAACAGGAGGACCTGCACGAGCTCGTGCTGCGCCAGGCGCGCGCAAGCCTCTACCTCGACCGCATGGTCCTGCCGCTGCTCGAGCCCTCCAACGCGGAGCTCCGCGACGCGCTCATCACCGAGCCGACCCCCTTTCGCGGGCAGCCCTTCGACCAGGTCGCGACGCCCCTGCGCCACTGGTATGTTGAGGACCGCGTGGTGTCGGCGCTCGCCTCGTTCTACCAGAGCGCGCGCGCCCGCATCCGGATCGTGACCGTAGCGAGAGAGTGAGCCGACGGTGAGCCACCGCAAGGGAGACGCCATCAACGTCGTGTCGGAGGATGCGTGAGCCGTCTGGTGACCGCTGCCGCGGTGATTTCGATCGCCGCGGTCGCCACAATCGCGCTGCCGTCGCGACGTCATGAGCAGACGCCGTCGGGCGAGGGCGCACGCGTTCGCGTGGGCCTGGTGTTCGACGTCGGCGGGCGCGGGGACAAGAGCTTCAACGACTCGGCGTGGATCGGGCTCGAGCGCGGGATCCGCGAGCTGGGCGTGCAGGCGGAGGTCATCGAGCCATCGGGCTCCGAGGATCGCGAGGCGGCCATGCGCTTGTTCGCCGCGCGGGGCTTCGACCTGGTCATCGGCGTGGGCTTCATCTTCTCGAGCGACATGAACGTGGTGGCGAGGGCCTTCCCGAAGACCGGCTTCGCGTGCGTGGACTACGCGCCGCCCGCGGAAGGCGAGATGCCCCCGAACCTCGCCGGGCTCGTGTTCCGCGAGGAAGAGGGCGCGTTCGTCGTGGGCGCCGTGGCGGGGCTCACCTCCAAGACCCACGCCGTCGGCTTCGTGGGCGGCATGGATGTCCCGCTCATCCGCAAGTTCGCCGCCGGCTACTCCGCCGGCGTCAAGCACGTGTGCCCCACGTGCCGCGTACACGCCGCCTACGCCGGCGCCACCCCGGAAGCGTTCAAGGACCCCGCCAAGGGCGAGGCCCTCGCCACCAGCCAGATCTCCGCGGGCGCCGACATCGTGTTCCACGCCTCCGGTACCACCGGGCTGGGAGTGTTCGAGGCCGCACGCGACATGGGCGTGCGCGCCATCGGTGTCGATGCCGACCAGCACGACGAGATGCCCGGCGTGGTGCTGACGAGCATGATCAAGCGCGTGGACGTCGTGGTGTACGAGACGTTGCGCGAGGTGATCGAGGGGCGGTTCCGCGGCGGGCTGCAGAGCTACGGTCTGCGCGAGGACGGCATCGGGTACGTGGACCAGGGGCCCCACGCCGCGGGCATCTCCCAGGACGTCAAGGACCGCGTGGGCGCGCTCCGTCGCGACATCGTCGAGGGACGGATCCAGGTCCCGGGCAAGTAGGATTCCGTTTCCCTCCGACCGCGTTCACGACTACGTCGCGCCGATGCGGCGAGCGGGTTCGCGCGCGAATGGCTCAAGGAGCTGGGCGGCTGACCGCGGG
>CAYMUE010000226.1:0-8481 GCA_964393505.1 uncultured Polyangiaceae bacterium | reverse complement strand
ACGGCGGGCACGGCGGGCGCGGCAGGAGAGGCGGGTGCCGCTGGCGCGGCAGGAGAGGCGGGTGCCGCTGGCGCGGCCGGTGCGGCTGGCGCCGGAGGTGGAACCGATGCGTGCACAAGTGCGGACGACAAAGCCAAAATGCAGGCGACATACGCGGATGGAGATGTCGATGCGGTCACCAGCGCTTGTACGATGGATTGCTTGTCCGACCTCACCGAAATGAGAGCGTGTGTTTCCGACTGCGTGAAGGCCGAGACAGCGATGTCTCAGGGCTGCAGCGATTGCTATGGCGGTAAGATGCAATGCTTGTTTACCAATTGCCTCGCTAGCTGTGCGGCCGACCCCACCTCTGCGGACTGCTCGTCTTGCCAGTGCGGCCAGAATGCGGCCCAGGTCAACTGTGTCGACGAGTTCAGTATCTGCTCTGGTGTGTCGTCGACCACGTGCAGCCCACCATGAACTCGCTCACAGGCGCTACAGACTCTCCCACACCCTCGCGATCAGCCCCGTCCTGCTGTCCGTGTCAGCCTTGCGGTACAGCACCGTCAGGTGCGCCTCGACCTCCTTCGCGCTGCCCCCCCAACGCCGCCGCTATCTCCTTGTTCGCGCTCCCGCGCCACCAACTCCACGACCCGCACCTGCCGCGGCCTAGGCCCCCACTGCTCCCGCGCATCCAGACTCACCTCCGAAGCAGGCTCGGTCCCCGTGGTCGGGTCGCGTCGCGTGCACGCCCCCGACGAGCAACACGTTCCCACGAACGAACCAGCAGGCTCAACTAGGGAAATCCCGACCTCTCAGCGTCCTCTTGTTTTGCACCAGGCTCCGTGCCAATATGTACATCCGGCATTACGCGGACTTGATTGCTGGGTGAAACATGGCGTCGACTCCCGAGAACCATCCGGTCTCTGGCAGGTGCCTCCGAGACCTCCTCGCAGCAGCCCTCCGACGCGGCATCGACCCCGCTCCCCTGCTCCAAGGGCTCTCCTTCTCCGCCGCCGACCTCCAGCGCCGCCCCGCAACCGTGGAGTGGAACGAGTTCATGCTCGTCACCGACCGGCTTCTCCTCGCCGCAGGCGGCGACGCGCCCTTCATGGACCTGGCGGCAGACCTCACCGTGCGGCTCCGGCCGTTGGAGCTCTTCGCCACCCTGTTCGTCGATCCGCAGGATATCTTCCGCGTGATGGCGCCGAAGGTCGCCCGCAACCTCTACCCCGGACTCCTCGTGAGCTGCGATGGCACCGCCGGCGAAGCTCTGGTGTTCGAGTGCCTCCATCCGTCGGGATTCACAGCCTCGCGCGCCTTCTTCCTCGCCACTCTCAGCATGCTCCGTGCCTATCCCCGGCTCATCGGCCTGCCCGACGCCCACGTGGATGGTGACTTCGTGCCTCCCCTCTTCCGGTACGGTATCTACCCCCCCGCCTCGAGAACCCTTCCCGCCCGCGCCCGGGCCCTCGCTGCCCCCGTCGCCAGTCTGTTGCGAAGACACCTGTCCCCGGACTCCGGGGGCGACCTACTCGACGACCTCGATGCCGCCGAGGACTGCTCCCGCGTGATGGACCAGATCTACGAGACAGGGAGGGCCTTCTCCTCCTTCGGCTCCCTCGATGAGCTGGCGGATGCCGTCCTAGATTGGCTCACGGTCACCTTCGAGTGCCCCTATGCATCCATCTCGCTGGACGCCGGACAGCAGCGGCTCGACCGGCGCCGGGGGCAACCTGCCGCGGCGCAGTTCTTCGCACGCGTCATGACCATGGCGGGACACGAGGTAGGACGCTTGAGCTGGTCACTCTCGCAGGAGGCTCCTCTGGCAGTCTGCACGATCGACGCCATCGTGCCGTGGATTGCCCTCGGCGTGGAAGGCTGCTCCCGATCCTCCTATCGCGATCGACTCGACCACCACCTCGACGGCGCGCGAAGCCGCTGGAGGCTGACGACCCGACAGGTTCGCGTTCTCGAGCTCATCGCCCGGGGGTGTGCCAACAAGGAGATCGCCTCGGCCATGGCCTGCTCGACCAAGGGCGTCGAATCCCACGTGACGATGCTCCTGCGCAAGTCCGGCGCCGACAGCCGAACAGCTCTGGTCGCGAGGCTGTGGGACGGCTGATGCCCCCCCGACTCCCCGTCCGACTGCATCTCGACTTCTGCCCACCCCGCCCCCCCCCAAGCACACTGCGTCGGTCTGTTCGTCGCCCCCCCTCAGTCTGACCCCTCGCGGCCCGTGGCTCGCTCCTCCCCTCCACGAGAGTCCCTTCGATCGCCTCGAGAAGGACTGCCTCCTCGATTCCACGCTTCCGTGAACTCGTAAAACCCACCAAACAAACCCCTTTACCGTGAAACCATTGGTGAACCTCTCTTTTGGTCTGGCGCGTATGGGGCCAATCGTGCCAGCATCTCTCCCCGCACAACCACGGATGCCGCCAGGCTGGTCCGCTCTCCCTCACGGCTACACGACAGAAAGGAAGCGAAATGGCGAAGATTCTGATCGTTGATGATGACCCGGACGTCGTCGAGGTGTGTCGCGTGATTCTCGAAAGAGACCGGCACGAAGTCCGTCATGCCCACAGCCGCGAGGAGGGCTTGCGGGCCATCGCCGAAAGCAAGCCCGACCTGCTGATCCTCGACGTCATGATGGAGTATCCGGACGACGGCCTCGCCATGGCGCAGGAGCTGCGGCGCCAGACCTTCGATCGGCCCATCCTCATGCTCTCGAGCATCGGGCGCGCCACGGGAATGAGCTTCGGACGAGACGAAGCCATCGTCCCCGTCGATGCCTTCCTCACCAAGCCGGTCGATGCCTCCACGTTGCTCGCCAAGGTCGATGAGCTGCTCGCGAAGAAGGGAGGTTGAGCCATGCTGGTCACCGAACGTCAGCATCTCAAGAACGCCATCGCGTCCTGGATCGCCAGGTACGGCCGCGAGCGTAGCGCTCTCATCCCGGTCCTGCAGGAGGTGCAGCGGGCCTATCACCACATCCCCGATTACGCCATGCAGGAAATCGCGGACCATCTCGACATCCATCCCGTCGAGGTCTTCAGCGTGGTGACGTTCTACTCGTTCCTGAACGAGAGGTACCACGGGAAGTTCGTGATCCGACTCTGTCGCACGCTCTCCTGCGACATGGCCGGCAAGGGCCGCATCGCCCGGCAGCTCGAGAATGATCTCGGGGTCTCCTTCGGCGAGACCACCCCCGACGGGAAGTTCTCTCTGCAGTGGGCGTCGTGCCTCGGCATGTGTGATCAGGGCCCTGCCCTGCTGATCAACGACCAGGTCTTCACGCGCGTCACCGTCGACAAGGTCGATGAGCTCATCAACGCCTGCAAGCGGAGCTTTGGTCCGCAGGCGGTCCACGGCGCCCTCGTCGGAGGAGGCAACTCATGACCATTCAAGGGCTGGCGACTTTCTCGCTCATCGAAGCGGGTGCAGGTCTGCGGGCGGCGCTTTCCAAGCCCCGCGCCGACATCATCGCCGACCTCTCCGCCTCGAAGCTCAAGGGACGTGGCGGGGCCGGCTTCCCCACCGGCGTCAAGTGGAACCTCGCTGCTGCCGCCCAGGCCGACGAGAAGTTCGTCGTCTGCAACGCCGACGAGGGCGAGCCCGGAACCTTCAAGGACCGCGCGATCCTGTCCGAGATGCCCGACTTGGTCTTCGAGGGCATGACCATCGCCGCTGTCGCCATCGGCGCTCGTCGCGGCATCCTGTACCTGCGGGGCGAATACGCCTACCTTCAGCGCTTGCTCGAGGGGGTTCTCGCCAGACGCAGGGAGGCCGGCCTCCTCGGAGACAGCGTGCTGTCCTCCGGCCGCGCGTTCGACATCGAAGTGCGCATGGGCTCCGGAGCCTACGTGTGCGGAGAGGAAACGGCCCTCATCGAGTCCCTCGAAGGACACCGCGGCGAGCCCCGCAATCGCCCCCCGTTCCCCGTCAACACGGGATTCTACGGCCGCCCCACCATCGTCAACAACGTCGAGACCTTCGTGTGCGTCACCGCAATTCTCGCCAAGGGTCCCGCGTGGTTCGCTGGAATCGGCACCGACAGGTCCACGGGCCCCAAGCTGTTCTCCGTCTCCGGAGACTGCAACCGCCCCGGCGTCTACGAGCTCCCTCTCGGCACGCCGATCCGTGACCTCCTCGCGACCGTCGACGGCCCCAACGCCAAGGCCGTCCAGATCGGCGGCGCCTCCGGACACTGCATTCCCGCCTCCCAGTTCGACCGGAAACTCTGCTTCGAAGACCTCGCGACCGGCGGCTCTGTCATCGTCATCGGGCCCGGCCGCGACATGCTCCACGTCGCCAGGAACTTCCTCGAGTTCTTCGTCGAGGAATCCTGCGGCCAGTGCACCCCCTGCCGCGAAGGCAATGCCAAGCTCCTCGAAGGCATCGAGCTCCTCGAGAGCGGTCGCTGCTCGTGGGCCTATCTCCAGGAGCTGTGCCAGCTCGGAGAGGTCATGCAGTTCGCCTCGAAGTGCGGATTGGGCCAGTCCAGCCCCAACGCATTCCTATCCATCGTTCAGCACTTCCGTGACGAGATCATGGGGCGCCATCCCCGTTCCGCCTAGAAGGAGTCGAACATGTCGAACGACAAGAACTTCATGCCCACGGCTCCCCGCGCCCCCATGAGCCAGCAGGCCCATGTCATCAAGGCCCCCGCCGCACACGACGCGATCGGCGCTACCGTCACCGTCACGATCGACGGCACCGACGTCAAGGTTCCCCTCGGCACCACGATCCTCGAGGCTGCCCAGCGGTGCGGCGTCCGGATCCCCACCCTCTGCTACCACAAGGACCTGTGCGTCGCAGGGGTCTGCCGCATCTGCGTCGTCGAGGTCGAGGGTCAGCGAACCCTCCAGGCCTCCTGCGCCTACCCAATCACCGCGCCCATCAAGGTCCACACCCACACCCGCAAGGTCCGCGATGCGCGGCGCCGCATCGTCGACCTGCTTCTGTCGAAGCACTACGGCGAGTGCTACGCCTGCTTCCGTAACAACAACTGCGAGTTCCAGTCCCTCGCGAAGGAATACGGCGTTGACTTCTTCCGCTTCGGACACCCCGACAAGCCCCTGTTCGAGGTCGACCGCTCGTCGTATTCACTCGTCCGCGACATGAACAAGTGCGTGCTCTGCCGACGCTGCGTCCGCACCTGCATCGACCTGCAGGAGGTCGGCGTGCTGGAAGCCGTGGGCAGGAGCGACCAGACGCGCATCTCCACGTTCATGGACAAGCCCCTGGCCGACGTGGTCTGCATCAACTGCGGACAGTGCATCAATCGTTGTCCTACGGGTGCGCTCCGGGCCAACGACCCCACCGACGAGGTCTGGAAGGACATCAACGATCCCAAGAAGCACGTGGTGATTCAGACGGCGCCGGCGCCGAGATCCGCGATTGGCGAGTGCTTCGGGCTGGAGCCCGGAACCCCGCTGACCTTCCAGATGAACTCCGCCCTCCGTGCCTGCGGCTTCGACAAGGTGTTCGACACCAACTTCACGGCCGACCTCACCATCATCGAGGAAGGCACCGAGCTCATCCTGCGCCTGCACAAGGCCCTGGTCGAGAAGCAGACGGTGGCCCTCCCGCAGTTCACCAGCTGCTCCCCTGGTTGGGTCAAGTACATCGAGCACTTCTACCCGGACATGCTCCCGCACCTGTCCTCCGCCAAGAGCCCGCAGCAGATGTTCGGAGCCATCATCAAGACCTACTACGCCAGGCTCCACAACATCGATCCATCCAGTATCGTCACCGTCGCACTCATGCCTTGCTCCTCCAAGAAGTTCGAGTGAAACCGCCCCGAGATGTGCGACTCGGGTCACAAGGACATCGACTACGGCCTCACCACCCGTGAGCTCGCCCAGATGTTCCACGAGGCGGGAATCGATCTCCCCAAGATGCCGAAGTCCGACTTCGACGACCCCTTCGGCACCGCCACAGGCTCCGGCGTCATCTTCGGCGCCACCGGCGGCGTCATGGAAGCAGCCCTGCGCACCGTCATCGAGCTCGTCACCGGCTCCAAGGTCGAGAGCATGTTCGATCACATGCGCATCCTCCCGGTCCGCGGCTTCGAAGGCATTCGCATCGCCGAGATCACAATCCCCTCCAAGACAGGACCTGTCCCCGACCTGCTCAAAATGAATCACGGCCTCCCCTTCTCCTCCTGGGACTGGCTCGCGGGCGCTACGGTCAAGGTCGCCGTCGCCCACGGAACCGCCAACGCTAAGCGCGTGCTCGAGGACATCAAGCGCGGTGGGAAGCTCGCCGAGTGTCACTTCATCGAGTTCATGGCCTGCCCCGGCGGCTGCCTCGGCGGCGGAGGCATGCCCATCCCCACCTCGGAGGAAATTCGCGCCGCCCGCGCGAAAGCAATCTACGCCGAAGACGAAGCCTACGAGATCCGCAAGTCCCACGAAAACCCCGCCGTCGTGAAGCTCTACCAGGAGTTCCTGAAGGACGGTCCGGTGGGACACACGGCGCACCACCTCCTGCACACCCACTACACCCCTCGCGGCAAGTACATCGCGTAGGCGCGGCCGCCCGCCGAATTTCCCCCCAACAGGCTCGCCCCACCGCTGCTTGCCGGCGCTCCTACTCCCTCACCTGCAGCTCCACGCGGCGCTGCAGACTCCCCCCCTCCACCTTCACCCGCGCGATCTCCGCGCCATTCTGACGCACCGACGCAATCCCCGGGCCGATCACCGACAACCTCGCAACGTTGCCTTGCACTTGCGCGCACGGCGCCGGCCCGCACGCCCCAAGCTCCACCCCGTTCCAGAAGTGCGTCAGCGGCCCCTGCCACGTCCCCGCGATCTGCTCCACCGCGTAGCGCAGCCCCGACACCTCCCGGAACTCTCCATCGGCCCCCAGGAAGACCCGCACCACCCGGTCGTCTCCCACCGACGCAGCATCGGGTACTGCGGGTGACCCACGGAACACCGTCACGACCCCGTCGGGAAGCATCGGTACCACCGCGCCGGCGCGCGCGTAGACGGGGATCTCCCCCACCCCGGCCTGCGCCTCGACCGTCGCCGGCCCCGTGCTCACGCCGTCTCCCTCCCACGCGTACCAGCGCCCCGCGGGCAGGTACACCGCACGGCTCGTCGCGCCCTCCTTCTGCACCGGTGCGATTAGGATCCCGTCTCCCACCATCACCTGGTCGGTAATCGGCCACACCGATGCATCCTCGGGATACTGCAGGGCCATCCCGCGCCAGATGGGAAGGCCAGAGTCGGACGCCGTCTTCGCCAACCCCTCCCACACCGGCAGCAACGCCATGTGCAGCCGCGCATACCTGCGGAAGTGCGCCGTGGTCTCCGCGTCCCTGTCCCATGCCCAGTTGTCGTTGGGGTAGTTTCCGTGATGCGTCCGCATCACCGGCGTCCACGCCCCCAGGCTCGTCCACCGGAAGAATACCTCCTTCGTCGAGGGACTCACCGTCGTGCTGTTGTATCCCGCAATGTCGTGCCCGTACGTCGATATTCCCACCAACCCGAGCCCGATCCCGATTGGGATAAGCACCGGCATCCCGTCGTCCACGTCGAGGTTCGTCTTCTGATCCCCCGCCCAGATCACGTCCGCCAAACCCGGCGTCCCGAACCACCCGCTGCGGGCAAAGAACAGCCTCGGACTGCCGTCCTTCACCGAGTCGATCGCCTCGCGGCTGAGCTCTTGCCACAGCACCGGATACCGGTTGTGCAGGTCCAGCCCGCTCCCACCCGTCAACACCGCATCCGTCGGCAGCCACTCCCCGAAGTCCGTCATCCACCCGTCTACGCCCTGCGCCAACGCGCTCTTCATCTTCCCGAGCGCCCACGCCCGCGCCCCAGGATGCGTCACGTCGAGCATCGAAGCGGAATCGACAATCGTCGCCGCCTGGAACGTATACGGCTCCCCGTTGCCGTCGCGGATCAGCCACCCCTGCGACGCCGTCTCCGACCACGCCTTGCTCCCCTCGAAGACGAACGGGTTGAAGTAAGCGAAGAATGCATAGCCCGTCTGGTGCAGACTCGAGGTCATTCCCGCCAGGTCCGGGTACAACTCCGGATCGACCTCCCACTCCTCCTTCAAATCGTACGACCCCATCATCGACACGGAACCGCCGCGCCAATCCTCGGTCCAGATCACGCTCGACGGGATCCCCTCCGCCCGCGCGGTCTGCGCAACTCCCAGCACCGATGCCGGTCCGTGGAGCGCGTCGAGCCATGGCGCAAAGGCCAGCACCGGCGGCCTCCTCGGACGCCCGAACTGCGCAGTCGCCCGCTCGATCGCCCGCGCCGGCTCCGGTCCGTCGAACAGGTGGATCGTCAATGGAACGTCCACCTCCACTCTCGCCTCCGACGGCTGCTCCGAACACAGCGCAAATACCGCACGACCGTCGGTCTCCGCCGTCAGCATGTACCCGCGGCGCGACAGGTACTGCGGTATCGGCATGTGGCTCGAGTGCCTGCGCCCCGCCAGGTACCAGAGCATGTCGTCGTACGCGTCCGTCTCGATCTT
>CAYMUE010000225.1:0-8589 GCA_964393505.1 uncultured Polyangiaceae bacterium | reverse complement strand
CCGACTCCCGCGCGCTCTCGAACAACTCCCGCAACACCACGGCGGTGTCGCGCGCAGTGCCGCCGGCCGCTTCAGGGCCGGTCCAAACCAACTCCGGCGTCGGCTTGCGATCCTCACGTTCCGCCAGGGCTACGTCGAGGATGGCAAGGCAGGCGGCGCTCTTGTGGCCGCCGAGCGCGGCTTCTATGGCCTCGAGCTGGTGGCGGACACCGATGCCCAGCAGGGCGGCACGATCTACCGGCGTCTTGAGCTGACCCGACGCGATGGCCTGGCGCAGGCTCTCGATGGCCGAGGTGGCGACGGCCTTCAGCGTTGCCCTCGCCATCACGGCCGCTCCTTGAAGAACGCCAACTCGGGGTCGTTGCCGATGGTGGGCACGACCAGCGCCCGGTCCAGGTACTTGTTGAACCGCTCGCAGGAGCATTCGGCAATGTACAGGCAGCCGTGACAGGCCGCGCCTTCGGTGCGACGGTCGCTGGACTCCGAGGCGGGGTCGTGGGCGGCGCAGACGGGGTCATTGGAGCAGAGCCGTCCGAGGTCCCACGCCTCGCACAGGTGGTGGCGCAGGCGACGCCCCTCTTCCACCAGGCCGCCCAGGGTGCCTTCGCTTCCGGTCGTGCCCGTCGTGAGCATCACGGCAGCCATCTCGGGGCCGTTCTCTTCCGCCTTGCCGCAGTAGATGCGCTCGCGGATGGCGCTCGCCGCGTACCCGCACTCGAGGCTGATCGCAGTGAGCAGCAGGTGCGACAGGGAATGCAGCATGTAGAACCGCACGCCGGGGAAGACGCCCTTGCCGTCCCACTCGAAGCCCTTGAGCAGCCGCTCTGCCCGGAGCTTCACAGCCGGTCGCTCCTCCCATGCCTTCACGGCTTCCGGGTCGAGCTCGACGAAGATGCCTTCGCCACGGATCTCGGCCGCCGGCAGCCACTTCTCGTTGCCCGTGGGCAGCGTGAGCACGGCGGGCTTCACCTTCTGCCCTTCGAAGTCGTACTCGCCCTGCAGGTTGGCGCCGACCGAGTCGAAGCGGCTGAAGCTGACCTGCACGCGCACCTCCCGCAGCTCGGGCACGATCACGAGGCCCCGGACGCCCTTGGGCAGGTCCACGTGCTGCTTGGGGATGCGATACGCGGCGAACTGCACGCCGGCCGGCGTCACCATGCCCGGCTGGTAGAGCTGGGCGCCGACGATGCGCTCGTACTCGGCGCTGCGCAGGGGCCGCTCGGTCTGATCGCCGCCCGACGAGGTCTCGGCTTGGATCGCTGCCAGCACCTTGTCGAGCGAGAAGCCCTGCACGGCGGCGGCCACGTGCGGAATGAGCCCCACGAGCATCTGGAGCTGGTCGAGGCTCGTGACGTTCTGCACGACCTTCCAGACGTCCTTGTCCCGCACCCGCACGCGCAACGGGTCCGGCTCCGGTTCGGGCAGGCGCAGGGCACTCACCACCTGCCCGAAGTACGCGTGTGACGCCGAACGCACGAGCAGCTCCATCTGGAGCTTGCAGGGCTCGTTCATGGCCCTCCCGCCCAGCCAGGGACGCTCTCCGCTGCACTTGAAGGGGAGCACGACGGCCTGGCCCATGGATGTATGCGAGTCGCAGTTCTTGCAGCGGACGATGATCCTGGCGATGTCGCCGATGGCGTTCTCGTCCAGATACAGCTCGGGTCGCTCGCAGATACCGTCCTTCCGGTCGAGGTGCGCGAACAGCACCCACGGGAAGTCGGAGAGGTGCCCTTGCTTGCAGGCGGCCACGAACCGCACGGGCACGGCGCTCGCCCACTTGTTCTTCTCGCACTGGTGGCGGTAGCGGTCGCCCTTGGCCTCGAACTGCTCGGTCACGCGCGCAAGGCGCCGGCACCCCTGGCAAACGAACCAGCGCGGAAACTCCAGCACGCGGATTCCCACGTTGGGATACGGGTCGCGTTGATCCCCTTCCGGCGGCAGGCGGAAGTAGCCCTCGCGGGCGAGGTCGAGGTCGGGGTCGAGGGCCTTGAGCCGGGGGACGAGGGATCGCCGGAGGCGCGCGTCGTCCAGGGTGGTGTACCCCTCCTTGCCCCAGCCCCAGTGCTCGAGGCCGCCGATGATGACGGCCCGGTCGAGCAGGTCCACCATGGCGCCCGGACCGAACGTGCCCACGAGCTGGCTCTGCCGAAGCTGCCCCTCGGGGCGGGGCGCCTTGCCGCCTGCGGTGTTCTTCTTGTGCTGGAAGGCCATCAGTTCCTCTCATCCAGCGGCTTGAACCGCAGCCACATCGGGATGCTCGGCTCCACGTCGCGCATCGAGGTCGGGGCTTGGAAGTAGCGCTCGTCGTAGTCGTCGGGGCGCTCGTCGTTCGCCGTGAAGAGCAGGGGCGGCGCCTGCTTCGTGCCGCCGTCCATTCGGCTGTAACTCCGGGCGCCTGCGCCGGTGATGGCCTTGTCCACGACCCGTTCCCACGCATCGAGGAACGCCCTGCCGCGTGCGCGGACGAGGTCGGCGATGCGCGTCTCGGCGTCCTGGTCGGGCCAGCTTCGGTGCCCCCTTGCGCGCGCGATCAGGTGCTCGAGGAGCTGCTCGGCCCTCGGTCGGTTCGGATGCAGCTTCATCACGCCCGTCGGCGTTTCCATGTCGAGGACGCCGTGGCGGATCATCGACAGGAGCGTCCCGACGAGGCCTCGGTCCAGGGCCTGGCCGCTGTAGGGTGTGACGCTCGTGGCCTCGACGTCGCGGTAGAAGCTCTCGTGGTAGGCCACGAATCGCTCGTAGTGCGACCGGTCGCGGGGACGCATGACGTTGAGGCATGTCACGACGAGCCCTGGATAGGCGCGTCCGACGCGGCTCGTGGCCTGTATGTACTCGCTGGTCGTCTTGGGCTGGCCCGTGACCACCATCAGGCCGAGCCGGTCGATGTCGAGCCCCACGGAGATCATGCTGGAGGCGAGCACGACGTCGAGCGGGTCCTTGTCCTTGGCGACGCGGCGGGCAGCGAGGCGCGCCTTGGTCTTCTTCACGTTGTCGGTCGTCTCGCGCGACGTGAGCTCCGCCGGCATCTCGAGCCGCCGGTCCGCTGCCCACGGGTGCGATCCCACGTAGAGCATCGGGAGCTTGTCTTCGCCAATGCCACGCACGCGGTTGCGGACTTCGTCTTCCACGAGCCTGCGCATGCCGCCAAGCTCGCGTAGGCTGTTGAAGTAGCCGATCAAGGTCATGTACGGGTCGGCCGGCTGCTTGGGGTCACCCTTGGGGTCGAAGTGCTTCTGGGCAGCGGCAAGGAGCGTTGCATAGGCACGCACGGACACCGCACGAAGGGCTCGCCCCGGTGCGCCGACTCCCACGTAAAGCCTCCCCGGCTTCTCCGTCTCAAGGCGGGCGAAGAAGTTGTCGCCGTCGGTGATTCCCCTTGGCGGGAATAGGCCCATGGGGCGGCCGAACAGGGCTTGAATCTGCTCACGGGCGCGGCGCACCGTGGCCGTCGAGCAGACGACCTTCGGTGGTCTCGAAGCGCCTCCGACGGGACGGTCGCACAGGTAGTCCACGGCCGCCTCGTAGAGGCCCACCATGGTGCCCAGCGGGCCGCTGATGAGGTGCAGCTCGTCCTGCACGATGAGCTCGGGCGGGAGGAGCCCCTCGGGGAGCGGCTTTGCCCCCGACGGCGGATCGTGCATCACGCCGTAGGCGCGGGCGGCGTCGAGGTGGGTGGCCTGGCCGAAGAGCATGCCGACCTCGCCGCGCCAGGGCATCATGGCGAACTTGTCCACGGTGCCGACCACGAAGCTCGGCACTTCCTGGTAGATCTGCTCGTCCACGAAGAGCACGGGGAGCCCCTGGCCTTCGGACTTCGCCTCGGTGAAGGGGCACTTCCCACCGTCGCAGTACACGACCGCACGCGCGAAGTCCTTTTTCGTCGGCTTGCCTGCCTTGTCCACCATCTTGACGTTGCCGATCTTGATGGGATCACCGCACCATGGGCAGGTCGTCAGCGGGAACGGGGAGTTCGTGCGCCCTGGGGTGTAGTCGTTGAGCTCCTGGAAGACCTCCTTGAGCCGGTTCGCAGTCGCGCTCTGGCCCACCCACAAGCCGATGGTGAAGCGCGCGTTGCCGAGCTCGACCGGATGCTTCTTGCGCAGCTCTTCGAGGGCGCAGATGAGCGTGGCCGCGCGGCCGAGCTGGTCGAGCGTGAGGAGCCGAAGCGTGTAGCGCAGGATGACCGCCACGCCGCGCCCCTCGTGGGGCTGGCCCTTGCCGCGCATCCGGCGCAGCAGCAGCGCAAACGCGATGAGCCCGAGGTACGCCTCGGTCTTGCCGCCGCCCGTCGGGAAGTAGATCAGCTCGGCGAGCTTGCGGTCCTGGTGCTTCGGGTCCACCACCGACGGCAGGTTCATCAGCACGAAGGCGAGCTGGAAAGGCCTCCATTGGGGCTGCACGTCGCCCTTGTAGCGCTTGTCCTCGCGCATGCCGTCGGTCTGCATGGCCGACACGTGCATCGCCATGTTGGCGTATTGGAAGGCGCGGAGCACCTGCTCGTCCTTGCCCAGCAGGGCAATCCCCTCGACGATGCGCTGGCGGCACCGCTCGGCCTTGTGCATCAGGTCGGTGCGGGTCTCCTCCAAGGCGGGGCGATCCAGCGGTTCGTGCTTCTGGTCCTCGATCCAGGCCGCGTACGCATCGACCAGGGGCGTGAGCGCGTTGGCCAGGGCGGCGCCACTGAGCTTTGCGAGCTGGGCCATGCCCGTGGTGACGTCGTCGAAGGTGCGCGGCACCACGGTGGGGACTTCGTAGGCTGGAAGCTGGGTCGTGCGCAGCTCCGTGACGCCGCCATTCACGACCTTCGGTCTCTCGACACTCGTGTTGTGTCCGACTGCCCACTCCATGTGATCCCGGAAGGTGAGGGCGAGGACGCGCTGATCGTCGTCGTTGCCGTCTTCTCCGCGGCGGTTGGGGCGGCACAGGAAGCCCTTGTCGCAGCGCAGAGCGAGCCGGACCTGGAAGGCGAAGTTGAGATCGCGGTCCTTGTCCAGCGGTGTGCGCTGGTTGACCAGGAACAGGCTGAGCACGCGCGTGCCCGGCTCCAGGCCGTCCATGTCGGTGGTGCGCAGCTCGCCCTGCAGCACGAGGCCTCGTGACTCGGTCACTCGAACACCCTTGCCGAGCACCGCAGGATCGAGGGGGACTGGCACCCGCACCGGTCCGTGGGGCACGCGCTTCCAGCCGGCCTTCTTCTTGTCCTCGTGGTCGATGGCGACCTCGACCTTGTCGTAGTCGGCGTACCAGACCTCGACCGCGATCTCGTCGTCCTGGCCCGGCGGGAGGAACACGCTCAGTCCCATGGAGGCGGGGAATCGCACGGGCCGCTTGGGCTCGGGCTCATCGGTCCCCGCGTCCTCCGATTGCTTCTCATCGCCGGCCGCGAGCTCGCCGTCGTGGGAGTCCTTGTCGTCGGCGTCGGGGGCGCGACCGCCCTGGGGCGCGAGGAACCCGGTCAGATACCACCGCGATGGAGGGAGCGGCAGGATCTCCTGGCCGCCCTGGGGGTGGCCGTCGGGCACGAACGGGCCGATGAGGTCGGCTTCGAGGGCCTCGACGAGGCGTTGGCGGACGTCGACGGGAGAGGTCATGAAGATTCACCACGGAGGCACGGAGGCTCTGAGAATGCGGATTGCGGGTTCATCACCTACAGGACCCTTCGGACGATTCCGTGCTTCAGGAGCACGACGTTGAAGTCGATGAGCAGCCCCACCCGTTTCGCAGGGAGTGGAGACCGCAGTCGGAGGCGGTCGGGACACCCCTCATGACCGGCTCTCACACTCGGTGCGGTCGCGAAGTCGTTCGACTTCGTTGCAGGTTCGCTCGGCCTCCGGGCACTTCCTGCGAACGCGCTTCAGGGAAGTGGCAACATTGCTTGCGAACTGCCTGTACAGATAGAGCTCCTTCCACGGCTTGCCGTTCGTGGGGCTCGCCTTCAATCTCTTTCTGCGAACCAGCTCTCCTGCCGGATTGCCGATGGCCTCCGGCGATGTCCGCTTGGGGAACAGCGCGGCGATCACCCACGCCTCGATCGCCATGACGGGAGTGGAGACCACGACGACCTCCGGGACGCGCCGCCGCCCCTTCGTTCGAAGCCAGCTCCGCATGGTCTCCCGCAATCGCGACGACTCGTACGTGCCTACCTGCCGCGGGGGATCGGCGATTCCCGCCTCGATAGCGATGTCCACGTCGATCGCGATGAGCAGCAGATCGATGGGATCAGCGATTGCGGGGTTGAGGACGTCGCCGAGGTCGTCAGCATGCTGCTCGCACCAGGCTCGCACCTCGCTCCACCCCGCGCGCCCCTTCGCCCGCCCGGTCTCGTCCAGCTCCGGCTGCAGCGGCAGAACCTGCTCCACGCTCGGCCACAGCTCCTGGATGAGCGCGCGGAAGATGGGCACGTCGGTCTGTCCCTCGCAAACCAGTGCAGCCGTCCGGGGCTCAGACATTGTCGGGCATCCCTCCGAGGCGTCCGGCGATCCAAAGACGGCTGACCGCGAACTCGCCGTGCTTCTTCTTGAGGGCTGCGAAGTCGTGCACTGGAACCCGCTTGACCATGGCGTGTCCTTTGCGGCTGCGCGACATGGTGAACAGCCGCACCCGCGGATCCCCGAGGTCCAAGCCGTCAAGAACGAGCGGGTTGTGCGTGGTGAGAAACACCTGGCGTCCGGCCTGAAGCACTTGCTCGCAGAACACCCGCGTGAGCGCGCGGGCCACCCGGGGATTGAGGGCCTGATCGAAGTTGTCGACGGCGAACACCCACGGCGATTGCCCATGCGCGGCGAGCAGCAGCATGAACAGGATGTACAGAGCGCCTTCGCTCGCGTCGTAGCCCGACAGCACGTCGCGCCCCTTCGCCATGTACCGGTCGCGGAACTCCACCACGTAGCGGCTGGTGGGCACGCTCGGTGACAAGAGCTTCCGCGACGGCTCTCCGGCGACGATCCGATCCGCCCAATCGACGAGCGAGAGTGCCTCGGCCATGACGGCCTTCGCGCTGCGATGGGTCGCGAGCAGGCCGACCGCCTCGGCGAGCTGTCCACCGTAGAGGCCAACCGGGCTGCGTGGCGCCGAGTCCGGCGCAATGCCACGCAACACCGGCGTGACCGGTGCGAAGATCGCAAAGTCGTCGAGGGCCGAGAGGAACGCCCGCACCTCACGCGGCGTGTTCTGGCTCGCACGGGCCATCGCGGTGACGCTTCGTCCGTTCTCGAGCGGCACGGACATCCCGAGCGCGGTGGCGTTGCCCTTGGGTCCGCGGGACGCCAGGACGGTGGTCCCCAGCTTCAGCGTTTCGTTGCCAAACACCCAGAAGGGACTGGGCTTCTTGGAGGGGTTGACGATGTAGGCGTGATACTCGGCGCCGGCCGCGGACCGGCCGCGCAGGGATATCTTCGGGGCGATCTTCTCGCCGGCGAAGCTGCTCTTGTAGAGCTCGGGCACGCCCGGACGCACGCCGCGCCGCAGAAGCGCCTGATCGTCCACGACGCCTGCGGCACAGGCTCCGAGAACGCCGATGGCCTCGAGCAGGCAGCTCTTGCCCGAGCCGTTGGCGCCGACGAACACGTTGACCTGGCCGAACTCGACGTGGACCTCCTTGAGCGACTTGAAGTCCTTGACCTCGAGCTCTCGAAGGTGAGCCGAATCGTCGGCCTTCGTCGGTGCGGTCTGCTGCTTGGGTCTCGTCTTCATCGCGCTCAACCTTCGGTGGCGAGGATGGCCGTCGCCAGGGTACTCGTCTTCGCGCGCTCCATCAAAGCATCTCCCCCCCGGCCCGCGGCCCCTGCCGCCCTCGCGTCCACGGCTCCCTGATGCGCCCGCGTCGGTAACACGCGTGGCGCAGGCCGAACCGGTAACACCCCCACGGGGAGTTGGACCCGTCGAACACCGTAGACTTTCCGGGGCCGGATGCGACGAGGCATGTCGCCTCGCCATGCCACGCTTCCCCCATGACGACGCGTCGCGGATTCCTGATGCTTGCGGGGGCCCTGCCCGGCGCCGCACACTCCATGCGCTCGGAACCGACGCCGGTGGCAGGGACTCGCCGGTGGATGGTCCTCGAGACACCGGTGGCCGGGTTCCAGTACCACGCCGGGATGCGGAATCCGACGGTGCGCTGGCTCGGGCCCGGTTCACCGCTCGCGGTGCACCGTGAGCCGGGCAACCCGTACGATTCTAAGGCGATTGCGCTGCACGCGGCGGACGGGCAGCGCATCGGATACGTTCCGCGGACGGTCAACCTGGTGCCCGCGAACCTCCTGGACTGGGGCGCGGTCATCACAGCCGAGATGTCACTGTGGCAGCCCGGCGCAGACCCGTGGGAGCGAGCCCGGGCGCGACTATGGCTCATCGTCTGACAAGAAGACACGGCCACGTGGGAACCCGGACAACGGTCGTGACCATCGGCGGTGACCGTGACCGTGACCGTGACCGTGACGGTGCGGGGCGACGAGGGCATCAGAACATCTCCCCCTGTCCCTCCGGCCCCTTCTTCTTGCCCCTGGGCTTCTTCGCCGCCGCGCCCTTCTTGCCGTCCGCAGGCTGCCCGGCGAGCTGCTCCTCCCGCGCCCGCTCCGCGTTGAGCACGTA
>CAYMUE010000224.1:0-8636 GCA_964393505.1 uncultured Polyangiaceae bacterium | reverse complement strand
CTCGCAATTCGGAGCCACGCGCCGTCAGCCCATTTCGGCGCCACCGACACTGAAGGTCGCCGCCCACGTGATCGCGGCGAGCGGCCTGTCTGCGGTGTTCGTCGTGCCGAGCCGCACGCTCGTGCGGCAGACGTGCCAGGAGATCGCGCGTCACGTTCCAGGCTTGCCGTCAGGCGTTTCGACGGGGACGAGGTCCGCGTCGTCCGCAAGAGCAGCGGCGATTGGAACGAAGACCACCTGCCATCGGCCCGAGCGTTCCTTTGGATGGTATTCGACCATCCGTCGTTCTGCGGCCATGGCTCGTTCCTCTTGAGGTGGCTCGGATTGCCGGCCACCCGCGTCGGGTATGCAGCGTTGATCAGCTCCGCGTTTCCAGGCCCGGACATCCTCGACCTGGTGGGTCAGCGGTCCGACACCGCGACGGTCGACTGGTGCGCAGAGGACGTCGCCGTGTTCCGCCAGGGGCTTCCGGGCGAGCGAGCGTCGGAACGCGACGTCGAGTCCGCTGCGCTCGCCCTGGCTGGCGGATCGGATGAGCCTCCGCTTCTGCAGGACGAACTGATCGAACTGCACGAGACCATCGTTTGGATGCTGTTGACCACCGTGACGTGCCTCAGGCCAAACGAGCGATTCGCACTCATCGGAAGACACGGTGTGGGGGTCGAAGGCGAGTCGACCTACCGGGACCTGGTCACGACCTACGGCCGCAGCGTAGAGCGGATTCGACAGCTCGAGCACAGAGCATGCGGGAGAATGAAGTTGTTCAAGTACGCGTTCCGCGCGCGGGAGGAGCGGCGGATTCTGCTCGGCAGCGAGCACTCCGGCGACATCGACGCAGTAGCCGCGGTGGCGCCCGTGAACACCCGATTCCTGGGCAGGGTGCTCCGGGAACTGAGCCTTTTCGAGCTCCACGTCGGGGACCTGGACACGATGTGGGATGAGAAGGAGGAGCGCAAGCGGCGAGCGCGACGAGTGCACACCCCGCGCGATCCGGACTCGTAAACGATGGAACTTCGAGATGCTCTCGACTACGCCATTCGGAGCGAGGACGACGCAAGGAGGGAAGCCATCCTCATGGCCATCGTCGTGCGGGCGTGCTTGTACCGGCAACGCCCGCGGCCGGACACGGCCGGCCTCCTGACGGTGATCCGGAGCGTTCCGGATGGGCTCCGAGGAGACGGATGGAGGGACGTGTTCGCACGTTGGTATGTCGAAGCGCACGGGCGGGCGGGCCGGATGCACCTTGGCGCCGTGTGCGCGCGACTGCGAACGGACGTCGAGCGCACTGCCTCCGGCGCTTCCCCCGGCTCCCGCCCAGCCCTTGGGCTGTGATGCGGGGCGACCGTCTCAATCGCCACGAAATCCCGCCAGCCACGGTACCTTATCCGGTCCCTCCGGCTCGGGGAAGAAGTACAAGAAGTGCTGCTGGAAGAAGGCGATGGGCGCGGCGGGGTAGCGACACGACTGTTGCCGCTCGTGTTGCATCGGATCGCTGGTCGCACGCGACGTGAAACCCGTTGCTGCCCGACGTGCCGGGTACGCTGGGGCGCCTGAAGGCGTTGGCGGCGTGAGCGTTCGTCGTTCGGCGCCGCTTGTACCCGTGCGTCTCCATGCCGGTAGCCCAGGATTATCCCCGTGAGAAATAGCTTGCGGATATATGCCCAGGCGATATCCTGTGGATATTCGTCCAACAGATAGGCATCCCCATGCGGCAAGTCGTCATCACCACGCCCCAACAGGTCGGCGAGATCCTTCGCGGGCGCCGCAAGGCGCGACGAATCTCCCAGCAGCAAGTCGCCGCCGGGCTCGGCATCAGCCAGGGTCGCCTGTCCACGCTCGAAGCCGACCCGGCCGCCATGCCACTGCACCGCCTGATCGTGGTTGCCAACATGCTTGGTCTCGAGCTGGTGTTGCAGGAGAAGCCGGACACGCCAACGTCGTCGAGCGAGTGGTGAGTCATGGGCCGGCGTTCTCTTAGCCGGGCGTTGGGGGTTTGGGCCAACGGGCTCCGGGTGGGCCGATGGTTCATCCCGGCGAGCGGTCCGATGGAGTTCCGCTACGACTCGACCTGGGTCGAGTCGCCGGAAGCCCGCCCTCTATCGCTGTCGCTGCCCATGAACCTCGACGGGCAGCCCATCAAGGGCGAGCGGGTCGGCTTCTACTTCGACAACCTCCTGCCCGACAGCGAGCCCATCCGACGACGGGTTCAGGATCGGTATCACACGCGCAGCGGGAGCGCCTTCGACCTGCTGGAAGCCGTGGGCCGCGATTGCGTGGGCGCCATCCAGCTGCTGCCCGAAGGGCAGGCGCCCGAGAACGTCTTCACGATCCAGGCCGATCCGCTCGACGAGGCGGCAGTCGAAAGGCATCTCATCGCGTCGGCCACCTCGCAGTACCCCGCGCAGCGCGGAGAGGATGGCGACGAGTTCCGCATCTCGATAGCGGGAGCGCAAGAGAAGTCCGCCTTGACGTGGCATGAAGGGCGTTGGTGCCGGCCGCGCAATGCGACGCCGACGACCCACATATTCAAGCTTCCCCTGGGCCTCGTGGGAGGTCGGCAAATGGACATGCGCGACTCCCTCGAGAACGAGTGGCTCTGCGCGCAGCTCCTCGCGGGATACGGACTCGCCGTTGCCCCGTGTGCCCTGCAGCAGTTCGGGAGAACGAAAGCGCTGGTGGTGACGAGGTTCGACCGTCAACTCCATTCCTCCGGTGGCTACTGGCTGCGGCTGCCGCAAGAGGACTTCTGCCAGGCGACAGGCACGCCGAGCTCGCAGAAGTACGAGGCGGACGGCGGTCCGGGGATTGTCGAGATTGCCCGCGTGCTCAAGGCTTCGGTGTCGCGGGACGAGGATCTCTCCACTCTGCTGCGGGCGCAGCTTCTGTTCTGGATGCTGGCAGCGACCGACGGTCACGCGAAGAACTTCAGCATCCGTCTGCTTCCCCAAGGCAGGTATCGCCTAACGCCGCTGTATGACGTGCTGTCCGCCTGGCCCGTGACCGGCTCGCGCGGGAATCAACTGCACCCGAAGAAGATCGAGCTCGCGATGGCACTGCGGGGAGCGAACAAGCACTACCGAATCCTCGAGATTCAGCGTCGCCACTTCAACCGGACTGCCTTGCAGTGCGGCCTCGGAGCGAACATGGAGACCATCATCTCCGACGTGATCGCCAAGACGCCCTCGGTGATCGAGAGCGTCGCGGCCAGGCTGCCGGATGGCTTCCCGCCGCAGCTGTTCGAGTCGGTGACGCGCGGGCTCCGGAAGGCGGCCGACGAGCTCGCAGTCATGCCCGTCGAGTAGGGTACGAGCTCACGGGAGGGCTTCCTCGACGTCGCGTCGTGAAGGCGCTACAGCCGCCCATGACGCAAGCCGCGCCCGTGCCGCAGGCCGGGTCAGCCTCGGCCTCGCGGGGGGCACCCGCGATGATGTCGGAGCCGCTACTGGCGTCAATCCAGTTCGTCTTGCCGGAGCCTGCTGCGAGCAGCATGACGATGCCGGTTCCGACATGGGCGCGGCGGGTCGGGGCTCGCACCCCCCGCGGCCGGAGCACTCATTGCCGATGGCCCCATGGATGTTCGCGGAGGCGTCGATCTCCCCGTCGTTCGAGCACGCCCAGACTGCCGGCAAGCCCAACCCCGCCGTGACCCAAACATGAAAACGCCTCCCCATGCTTGACGAGCGTACAAGGAACTGCCGTCCGCCACAACGAATTGCCTGTGCAGCGTGAACTCCCCCGCCACGATCGAGGCGGGCAGCCGGGGGAACCCTCCGCTTCTCGATGCCGGCCCCCGGCAGCTTCAGGCAGCCCGCGAAGGTCGCACGCAGTTCCTTCTGGAAGCGGAAAAGCGCGTCGTGCATCCTGACATCGTGGCGATCGCGAAGTCGTTGCCCCTCTGGAAGCGTTTCGGTGTCGCCACCTATGACGCGACACGAACGATCAGCACACGCGATCCCAACACCCCGCCGCGATCCTTCGCAACGTCGGGAGCCCGATGCGGAAGCTGCGGCAGACGGTCTTCCGCCAGCTCCCGACCCACTTCGAGCGCCGCGGAACGCGACTCCGAGAGGGGCCGGACTGCTCGTGCGGATGCCGCCGGCCCCTCGAGCTGCCCGATGGGCTCGGCGAGGACTCCGGCCCGTGCATCCTCCCGCGAAGTCCGAGATTGGGAGCGCACAGGTTCGAGCATCGGGGGTGCGAGTTCATCGACGAGGAGGCGTGATGGGTGCGAGCGAGTTCGTCTGGGTCTTCCACGGAGCCGCAGGCAGGTTCTCGAGCGGCGTGTTCTCGACGCGGCGGAAGGGCGAGGCGTGGATCAAGACGCACAGGCTCACCGGGATACTCACCGCGTATCCCGTCGACGTTGGAGTCTACGACCGTGCGGTGGAACGTGGAGACTTCGAGCCCAAGAACGAACGCGAGAGATCCAGCGAGTTCATCGGAGCCTTCACCTCGGCATCGCAGGAGCACTACCACTACGAGGACGGGGCGCAGCCCTGATCGGCCCATCCGTCACCCCACCGGCCCGCACCTTGCGGCGCATGGGCAGGGTCAGTGGCGCAGAAGCAGATCAACGCCCCGGCGCCGCGCCCGGCGGCGGAGCCGTCGACCGGACAGGAGAAGACCGGCCAGGAGCAGGGGATAGCCGCGCGACCATCCATGGGACGCATCGGATGCCACGCCGCACGCGCACCCCTCCGGAGCATCGTAGCCCCAGACCCCATCCTGCTGCGGGCCGCCATCGCCCCCCGCAGTCCCCGCATCTCCCGCAGCCCCCAGCGCGTAGTCGTAGGTCAACGACTCGTTGAAGATCTGGTCCTTGTAGCGGTCGATGACCGAGAAGCCGACGGTATTGGGGCCCTGGTGCAACCCCGGAGTCACCTCGACCTCTGTGGCCCCGGCGGTCAGCTCCTTCTGCCAGGCGCCGTTGGCCGACACGACGATGCGGCTGATCTCGTCGGGAATCAGGTCGTTCTTCCACCTGAGGTACACCGCGCCTTGCGCGTTCTCGAGACGCAGGTTCGCGTAGGTGCCGGGCGAGAGCTTGTTGACCAGTCCCACGGGAGTATTCCGCTCATCACCGTCCTTGAACAGGATATGAACCTTCATCTGATAGGTGCTGCCCGGGACCAGGGGACTGAGCGTCGCCTGGGTCATCGACGCCAGGGGCGTGAACTTCGCGTAGGAAGTCGCCTGGGCCACCGCATCGGTCACCTCGATGGTCTTCACGCGATCGTAGCCCTTGTCGCTGAAGCCGAGGAACCCCTTGGTCAGATCGGGCGGGTTGACGTGGGCCGTGAAGGCATTGGCGTAGGCGTTCTTGTCGAAGGAGTCCACCGGGGCCGGCCGGTGTGCGGCAATCGAGTAGCTGTCGTGCACCGTGCCGTCGGCCTCGAACAGCACTCCGTCGATCGAGGTGTCGCTGATGGTGATCACCGACGCGCTGCTCACGTCCTTGCCGCCGTAGACCTTTTCGGCGTAGGCGCCTGTGCCCGAGGCGACGGGCACTCCGCGGTCCCCGATCTGGGTGGCGCTGAGGTAGGTGGTGCCGTGGCCGGTAGTGACGACCGCGCCGTTGCTGATCTCCTTCGTTCTGACGTAGGCGTGGTCGTCTCCGCCCAGGGCGAGATCGACCCCCAGCTCCTCGAGCAGGGCGCCGTAGGTCGTGTAGGTGGAGCTCTTTCGAGCCACGTTGTTGGAGCTCGACTCGCTTCCCAGGAAGAAGGTCCGGTGCAGATAGACGATGATGTACTGAGCGGGGTTGTCGGTGACGACCTGCTTCAACCAGGCTTTCTGGGCGGCGACCGCCTCGGCGGTGCGGGCCTCCGTGTTCATGGAGATGAACAGGGCGTTGTTGTAGCGGAACCACCAGGTGCTATTGGGCACCTCCGAGGCGCCGTTGGCCGGGTTGGAGAACACGGCATTGTAGAAGCGATCGTCGATCGTGTTGGCGGAGCTGTCGTAGTAGTCGTGGTTTCCGGGAGTCGGTGCCAGCCAATAGGAGTTGGCGAATGCGCTCCGATCCAACTCCTGCCAATGCGTGTAGTTGGCGCCGTGGGCCGTGAGATCTCCGGTCAGGAGCACGAAGTCCAGCTTGCCCGCGAGCTGCGCCCCACGCGCGGCCAGGGCGTCGGCCTTGTTCACCCGGCCGGGGATGGACGGGTATGCGTGGATGTCGCTCATCCACAGGAAGGTGAAGGAGCCATGGCCCGCAGCGGTCTTCAACACCCGCTCCGGTGTCGGCGAGCTCCCGTCTACCCGCAGAACGTACTCCGTGTCCGAATCCAAGCCGTCGAGCGCGGCCGCGCACCGATAGAAGCTCCCGTTGGAGAAGGTCTTGTCCAAAGCGGAAGCGCCGCAATCGACGTAGCTGGGATCGACGACGCCGACGTCGCTCTTCCGGGTGTAGGCGAGTCGGGTTCCGGAGGCCGCGGCGTGCCAGCTGACGTGCATCTGGGTGCTGGCGTTCTGCCCGGGCACGGCGAAAAAGAGCTCGGAATCGGCGGCGTGCGCCGCCGGAGCCAGGAGGAGCGCGGCCAGAGCACTGAAGCCAAGGAAATGTCGGTTGCTCATGGTGGGCCTCGAAGATACGGGGCGCTTCGCGAAACGGATTCGATCGCGGGAGTCGTCAGGGAGCCGGGGACTCCTCGTCGCGTCGAGGGGCAACCGGTGCACATACGGGGACCAATTCCGGATATACCGAACGGCTCTTGCCAGTCAAGGCGACACGGGGGCCCCGCAGGTCGCGAAATGTGGGTACGGGGGCGGCGAGTGCCGCGTTCCGACTCCGGGTCACGGCTTCGGGGCTGGCGTGGCAGTTGCCATGCCGTTTCGGGATGCTCCCCCCGGAACAAGGCGGGACGGTACACCTGCGCGGGCCTGCTCGTCGGGCATCTCCGGGTTCTGCGCGGAGGGGGTCCACGAACCGGTCGCTCCGGCAGGACCCGGGCCCATCCGTCCGGAGACGGGGTGTTCCATGGCTCTGTAAAAATCGGGTTTCAGGTGCTGAATTGTGCCTGGAGACTGGCATGCGAGGGCTTGGCGTTGCCCATCAAAAAGGGGTATTGTGTATCGCCTCCGATTCGAGTGGTCTGCGAGCGTGAGAAGCGAAGCGATGTGCTACACACAGTCAATGCGTGCACTTCGGGCGACCCCGTTCTCCTGGTGCCTCGCCGTCGGCCTGGCGATCGGCGTGTCGGCGTGCGGAACCCAGAATGAGGAAGACGAAGAGGGGCATGACCCGATCGGCGTCATCCCTTCTGCCTATTCGATTGACCCTTCGGACTTCTCGCTGCCCCCCTCGGATCCGGATGCCCGCGCCGCAATCCTGAAGAATTATGACCATCTTGATCCCCAGAGCATCGTGCCGCGCGGATTGCTCGAAGACGCCGTCGAGTACTTCGACATCAACAAGGCGAACTTCCCGGTCCATTCCTACATCACCGTCGTGGACTTCTCGAAATTCTCCGGCGACGACCGCTTCTTCCTGATCGACATGGACACGGGCGAGGTCGAGCCGCACAAGGTCTCGCATGGTGATGGCAGCGACCCGAACCACACCGGCTATGCGACCGAGTTCAGCAACATCTCGGGATCGCATATGACGTCGCTCGGCTTCTACATCACCGGAGCGATCTACGACGGCACGCATCTCCACTCCATGTATCTCGACGGACTGTCGCCCGATGGAAGCCCGAACCAGATGGGGAACACCAACGCTCGATCGCGTTCGGTCGTGGTGCATGAAGCGTCGTACGTGAGCGACAGCAACACCAGCAAGCAGGGCAGGAGCCAGGGATGCCTCGCGCTCGATCCGGACATCGAGGTCGAGGTGGTGGACCGCATTCACGACGGCTCGTTGATCTACGCGGCCATCGAGCCGCTCAATACGCCCGTGGGCAAGGCGGAGCCGCAAGAGGATGCCGGCGCAGAGGCGGCGGTGGATGCGGGCCCCGACGCAATCGATGCGGCGTCGAGCGAGGATTCCGGATCGGAGTCGGGCTCTGACGCGGCCGTGTCGAACGACAGTGGCGCAGCGGACTCGGCTCCGAGCGATGCGGGTGGAGATGGGAGCTCGCAGCCGGCGGTCTGGGGGTATTCGTCGGATTCGGGCGGGTGCGCGATCGCGCGTTCACGCGGAGCCTACGCGCCTTTCGCCATGGGCGCCGGGTTGCTGGCGCTCGGAGTGGTCCGCGTGCGGCGGCGCGTTCGCGGGAAGAGGTAGCGCTCGGTGTGTGCGGCGGGGGCTTCCGGGCCACGACATCCTCCGGGGCAACAGAAGCGCCGACCGCTCGCTCGTGTGACAGGTCGTGTGACAGGTGATCAGGAACTGCTTTGAAACAAGGTGAAAAAGTGGTGGAGGCGCCGGGAGTCGAACAGCTATGTGGCAATCAACGGAACATCATAGAAGACCGAGTCACGGCAAATAGACGGCAAATGGAACGTGGCAGTCCTGGAAAGGGTGTTCAGCGCCGCGGCGAGCTTGCGGCGATCGGCCTTGCGCAGGAACGAGTCGATCGAAAGCGCTCCGGGGCCTCCGGGGGTGATGACGCGCACCGAGGTGGTGGAGCAGAAGCGGGCGAGGTGCGCTTGTCAATCACCTTCCATCCGTCAATCTCCGGACATCGCCGGGGGGC
>CAYMUE010000223.1:0-8651 GCA_964393505.1 uncultured Polyangiaceae bacterium | reverse complement strand
AAGGAGGTGCGGGACAAGCTGGGCGCGTTGGGGAGGGTGATCAGGAGTGATGAGGGAGGGGGGAAGGATGCGGGAGGGGGGTGGAGGGATTTGAGCGTCGATTAGGTCGATCTCGACGATCCCGCCAGACCGGAGTAACAATGCCTATCGATACGATAAAGCTGCCCAATCAGCTTAAGCTGCCGCTCAAGGCGCACTTCTACATTCTGGAAGACAAGGTGCCTAGCGCGAAGCGTCTCGACCAGATTCTCGATCGTATCGAGAAGAAGCAGGCCGCCGCGACCGTGCATCGGGAGGCGATCCACGAGTATCAGTCGTTGAGAGCCCAAGCATGTTTTATCATTTTAGAGCACAGACCCGAGCCCAGCTTCCTTGATGGCACAGATCTCATAGAGACGCGCTACGCGATCGTAGTTCTTGTCGCGGTGCCGGGCGTCCTGGCGGCTCTCACGGCCGGCGGATTCTCCTGGAGCGACTCGCTGATCGGGGAAGGCGGACAGCCAGCCTCAGCACAGCAAGTGGGAGCGTTGATCGGAGATACTGGAACTCGGTTTGAGCGGCTCAACTCCCGAAGCATGTCGACCAGCCGGAATGACATCCGCGCGCGCACACTTGAGGCAGTTGATCTGGGTGCAAGTCTCTCACCGCTCGGTCTCAACCGCCAGATTATCCAGAGCTTGCGCGTGAGCTCCCGCGGGCGTACCTACAACACCAATCCGGGCACGGGACTTGTGTCAGAATCGGGCGATCGGCGTTCACTTAAGGATTACGCAACCTGGGTTGCGCGCATTGCGAAAGAGCTCAGCACCGGACGAGACGCGGCAGCTTTCCTAGGATACTTCGCGCAACCAGTGGACATCGCGGACCTGCCTGACGGGGTCACCGCGAACGGTGTGCTGGTTGACCTCCAGTGGTTGATGGAGGGGCTCGATCGAGGCGAATTCGGTGTGTACCTAGTCCGGGGGAAACGGCGCGTCAGAGTTCCCGACGAAATGGTGCGCAAACAGGCCAGGGTGTTCACGGAGGTGGGGGTAGCAACCCAGCCCGGCGGGACTGGATCTACCATGCAAGTGCAGTTCCCTGGACTGAATCCTCGATTGAAGGTGGAACTCAAGCAGAACAAAGCGTCGTTTTCCCTCACGGAAAAGCTCCTCTCCAAGATTCACATCGTGGCCCGGGACGGCTCAAGGGATGAGACTATCGGCCAACGGCTGAAAGACGAAAGTGCACTCCTTGTCACGACCACCGATGTTCGATTCGCATTCGCTTTCGGCAGGCTGTTCAAGGATGGCCGGGTGCAAAGCCTCGCATCGTCGATACGTGGCATTCTGAAGCCGGTCAAGGGCTTGAAGGGGTGCCAGAGTGAGAAAGAAGAGAAGCGGGTGACTGCTGGGACTAAGGAGTTCGCGGTTGGCTCGGTGTTCCGGGTCGTCGAGGACGAGATTGCCACAGATGACGTCATGCTCGTCTGCGATGACCTGGGTGACGAGTGGGCAGACTACATCGGGATTAGGCCCGCCGATCATCGGGTCACCTTGTACCATGCCAAGCACGGCGACAAGACGACGTCAGCGTCCGCGTTTCATGAGGTGGTGGGACAAGCGATAAAGAACCTTGGACGCCTCGAGGTGGTCGAAGAGGATCTCGAGAAGAAGGCTCGGGTCTGGAAAGGGAAGTGGAAGGCGAAGGCCTGTGGAATAGCGAGGATGCGGCGCGGAAAGGGGGCCAGCAGCTTTATCAAGGCCTACCTCGAAGCATCCGCGAGCCCGTCAGAGATCAAGAGGGTTGCCATCGTCACTTCGTTCGCAAGCAAGAAGGATATCCAAGCCATTCTGGCCGATGCCGCTGCTGGCAATGCCACCAAGGCGCACGAAACCCAGCTGATTTGGTTGCTGGTCTCGTTTGTGTCGGCATGCCGCGATCGGGGAGCGGAGCCGGTGGTGTTCTGCCAGCCATAGACGAAGCATGCTTCAGGGCGCAGCGACGAATCTGAATTGCGCAGCGGCCATCTCCTGTGCACGATTCTACGGCTAGCTGATACGCCAAATCGACACCTCCGCGGACCAGGGCTGCTTTTTTCCGCGAACCGAATAG
Source organism: uncultured Polyangiaceae bacterium (assembly GCA_964393505.1). Lineage (GTDB taxonomy): Bacteria > Myxococcota_A > Polyangia > Polyangiales > Polyangiaceae > JACRCQ01. Next base: position 6,557 of record CAYMUE010000223.1, on the reverse strand, counting down.
TTCCGAGTCGGCTCCTCGAGTCGGGCGATGACGACAAAGGCGTCGAGCAGAGCCGTTCGTTGTCGCTCATACTCGGCAAGCGTGTGCCCATCGTGTGCCCAACTGAGCGCGATCAGAACGAATCCTCTCACTTCCTCTTCGGCCGAACGTAATCTCTCGACATCGCCAATGGCGCCGTTCGGATGCCCGTGCCGCAGAAGGCGCGCGAAGTCATCGTTGTGCCAGTCGTCGGCAGAATGGTAGTGAGGCAAATAGGTGCTCTTCAGCTCGTATCGAATCCTGGCGCTTCGCCACCGCGGATGAGCAAGCACGCCGTCCGCCTTGCGGGCGTCCCGTGGGGTGTAGCAGCGCTCCTCCTCCAGCCAGGAGAACCCACCGGCATCCGCCGCCTCACGAAGGAGACACTCATGGGAAGGGCCCAGCCTTTTGCTGCACTCGTAGCGGCTTGCGAGGCCCCAATCCTTGGTGTCGCGGCCCAACCGCTTCTGCACCGCCTTGGCCCAGTGATCAAAGAGTTCTTCGTGCGCCACCATGCACCCACGCTTCCTTGTCCTTGGAGGCCAGGGGATTACCCCCCCCACTCCCCCGCCAACAGCTCCGCCTGCCGGAGCACCGTCTCGGTCGCCTTCTCCGCCAGGTCCGGCGGGTATTTGTACTTCCGTAGCAGCCGGCGGACCAACGACCTCATCCTCGCCCGCACCGTCTCCCGCAGGTTCCAGTCGATCGTCGCGTTCTGACGGATCAGCCTCGCCAGCTCCTGCGCCATCTCCGTCAGCACCGGCTCGCCCATCAGCTCCACCGCGCTTCTGTTGTCCGCCAGCGCGTCGTAGAACGCCACCTCGGCCGGGTTCAGCCCGAGCTGCTCCCCGCGCTCCCGGTCCTCGCGCACCGCCTTCGCGATCTTGATCAGCTCCTCGATCACCTCGAGCGTGGTCACGGCCCGGTTGCGGTAGCGCGCGAGGGAGTCGTCGAGCATGTCCGAGAACGCTCGCGACTTGACCACGTTCGTGCGTCCGTGCGCCTTGATCTCCCCCTCGAGCAGCTTGCGCAGCAGCTCGGCCGCCACGTTCTTGTACGGCAGGTTGCGCACGTCGGCGAGGAAGTCGTCGGACAGGATCGAGATGTCGGGGCGCTCCAGCCCCGCCACGGCGAACACGTCGATCACCTCCTCGGAGATGAGCGAAGTGTTCACGATCTGCCGCACCGCGAACTCCAGCTCTGACTCGGGCCTCCCCTTCTTCTCCACGCCCTTGACCAGCACCGCCTTCACGGCCTGGTAGAATGCGATCTCGTCCTCGAGCGTCTTGGCCTCGTCGAGCGTGACGCACAGCGCGTTGGCCTTGGTGAGCTTGAGCACCGCGTCGACGAAGCGATCCTTGCCCTTGTCCTGCGCGAGGATGTGCTCCTGCGCGGCGGGGAGGAGCTTGAGACGCTCGATGGGGGAGGCGACGAAGAACTTCTCGAAGTCGAACCCGAAGAACATCCCTCGGCAGATCTCGATCTGCTCGAGCAGCACGGGGAGCGCGGCATCCTCGGTGTTCTCGGCCGTCTTCCCCTTGCCGCCGCCGGAGGTGTAATCGACGAGCGCTGACTTGAGCGAGTCGGCGAGCCCGATGTAGTCGACCACGAGCCCGCCCGGCTTGTCCTTGAAGACGCGGTTCACGCGAGCGATCGCCTGCATCAGCCCCAGGCCTTGCATCGGTTTGTCCACGTACATCGTGTGCAGGCACGGCGCGTCGAAGCCGGTGAGCCACATGTCGCGCACGATGACGAGCTTGAAGTCGTCCTTGGGATCCTTGAACCGGGCGGCGAGGTCGTCGCGCCTCGCCTTGCTGCGCACGTGGGGCTGGAACGACAGCTCGTCCGATGCGGATCCGGTCATCACGACCTTCATGTCGCCGGTCTTGTCGTCGTCGGTGTGCCACGCGGGGCGGAGCTTCCGGATCTCCTCGTAGAGCCGCACGCAGATTCGACGGCTCATGCACACGATCATCCCCTTGCCCGCCATCTGGCCGGTGCGGCGATCGAAGTGCGCCACGATGTCCGCGGCCACGGTCGCGATCCTACGATCGCTGCCCACGAGCGCTTCGAGCTGCGCCCAGCGGCTCTTGAGCTTGAGCTTGACGGTCTCTTCCTCGTCTTCGGTGACCTCCTCGAACTCGTCGTCGATGACAGGCTTCAGCTCCTCGGGGAGGTGCAGCTTTGCGACGCGCGACTCGTAGAAGATCGGGACCGTGGCGCCGTCTTCGACCGCCTGCTGGATGTCGTAGACGCTGATGTACTCGCCGAACACGCCGCGCGTGTTGCGATCGGTCGCGCTGATGGGCGTGCCGGTGAAGGCGATGAACGACGCGTTGGGCAGGGCGTCGCGCATGTGGCGCGCGAAGCCGTAGACCATGTGCGCGCCGGGCGGCACGCTCGGGGGCTTGCCGTTCCTGCCCTTGGTCTTTGCCTGCGTGCCTTCGGCTGCGAGCAGGGGAGTCGCGTCGCCGTGCTTCGGGTAGTCCTTGGGCTCGTGCACCACGAGCTTGCCGCGCAGGCCGTACTGGCTGCGGTGCGCTTCGTCGGCGATGACCACGATGTTGCGTCGGTCGGAGAGCATGGGATAGCGCTCGCCCGGCTCCGCCAGGAACTTCTGGATCGTGGTGAAGATGACGCCGCCCGAGGCGACCTTGAGCTTCTCGCGGAGGTCGTCGCGGCCTGTGGCCTGCGTGGGAGTCTGGCGCAGGAGCTTGTCGCAGCGGGAGAAGGTGCCGAAGAGCTGGCCGTCGAGATCGTTGCGGTCGGTGATGACGACCAGGGTCGGGTTGTCGAGCGCCTGGATGACCTTGCCGGCGTAGAAGGTCATGGTCAGCGACTTGCCCGAGCCCTGCGTGTGCCAGACCACGCCGACCTTGCGATTGCCCTTGGGCGAGGTGGCGCGGAGCGTGGCGTCGAGCGCCTTCTGCACGGCGTGGAACTGGTGATAGCCGGCGACCTTCTTCTGGATGTCGTCGTGGTCGTGCTCGTAGACGACGAACGACCTGATCAGCTCGAGGAATCGCTTCTTGTCGAACACGCCGCGCAGGAGCACCTCGAGCTCGAGGTCGGTGTTCGCTGCCTCGGACTCGCCGTCGGCGGTGCGCCAGCGCGCGAACCGCTCCTTGCCCGCGGTGACGGTGCCGACGCGGGCCTGCAGTCCGTCGGAGGCGACGAGCAGGGCGTTGTAGTGGAAGAGGGAGGGGATGTTGTCCTTGAGGCGATAGGTCTGGAGCTGCTGGACCGCCTGGTCGATGCCGGCATTCTCGTTGCCCGCGTTCTTCAGCTCGAAGACGGCGAGGGGCAGGCCGTTGACGAACACGATGATGTCGGGTCGTCGCGTCTGCTTGCTCTCCTTGATCGAGTACTGATTGACCACGAGGAAGTCGTTCTCCTCGGGCTTGTCGAAGTCCACGAGCTTGACGCAGGGATAGACTGTCTCGCCCTTCTTGCCTGCAAGCTCGACGGTGACGCCCTGCACGAGGAGGTCGTGGAACGACTCGTTGTTCGCGATGAGGCTGGGCGAGTCGAGGCGGAGGATCTTGCGGACAGCCTCGTCGTGGGAGGCGGGGTCGAGGCCGCGATTGAGGCGCTGGATGGCAGTCTTGAGGCGCCCGAGCAGGAGGACATCGGCGTAGGAGTCGCGTTCGGGCTTGTCGCCGTCAGGGGCGATGACCGAGCCGTGGACGTAGTCGTAGCCGAGGTCCTGGAAGAACTGCAGGGCAGCGTCTTCGATCTGCTGCTCGGTGAGCCAGGGGGTCACAGGACGGCCTCCGCGAGTTTCTCGGCGTCTTTGATGCGGAGTTCGCCGGAGATGAGTTTGGGGAGGAGAGCGTCGCGGAGGGAGACCAGCGAACGCGACTCAAGGCCATTTGCGCGGATGCGCAAGAACATTGGGCCCGCAAGGTCCTCAAACGCTTGAGCTACCGAGGCCGGGGGGACAAGGACATTCTGCTGCCCCACGAGCGCGGTATTCAGGTTCTTCTGAACGGACCCGTCGGCAATGTGGACGAGATGCGCGCTCAGCTCGCGCAGGGCGTGGAAGAGATACAGCTTCGAAATTCGCCGCAGTTCACGGAACCACAGCCACCCGTCGTGGATGCAGCCGCTGAGCTCAATGAATACTGGGATCCCGCAACTTGCGCTATTCGACAGAATGAGGTCTCCGGGCGAGACCGACACACTCTTGTCGACCCCGCTGGTCTTCAGTCTCTCCTTTGTTTCGAAGACGAAAGGTCCGCCGGCGGCTGTCGCGTCCGAAATCTTGATCCAGGGGATTTCGCCATTCATGTAATCGTTGATCGGACGCGGAGATCCCCCTCGCCCTATTTGGCAGAGTTCGCCCAGTGAACTGACAACCCAGGTCTCAGGCAAGGTGGCGCCGTCCGGGCATACCAGCCGGTCTGGAAACATTGCGGCCGTCTTCGCATCCATCCCTAGCGGCCGCCTGCCCTCGGCCCTGGCGCGCACGGGATCGAAGTCGACGAACCAGGACTTGAAGATGGTCCGGGCAAGCTCCTCGAGCGTCTCGTTCATGCGACGGTTTAGGTCGATTCTGTCGTCGAGGGCGCCTAGGATGGAGGATATCGCCATTTGCGTTGGAAGCGGCGGCGCGGGAATGGCGAGGCGGGATAGGTCAGATCCGCGTATGCCGGCGGCAGCCACCTGCGTTACTATGGACCGGATTCGGTCGCGCCCCTCCGGCGAGCGAAACCAATAGTAGTAGAAGGGTGAATGCGCGCGCGCCGGATCCAAGCGGACTCGAATGATGTGTGACTCGAAAGTTGCGTCTTCTTCATCACCCTGAAACAACACGCAGCGCCCCGCGCCTTCGAGCACCAGTGACTGTCGTGCGAATAGGAGATCGCCGGGCCTGAGGAGGAAATGCTGCTCGTTGTCGCTGAGGGGCACTCGATCCATGGGACAGTTGTTGATGCGGTCGAACGCGAACAACTCGCCCATGTTGACCATCTTCGTCCCGGCGCCCCGGACCGCCTTAGGACGAGTGAGGCCGTTCTTCTGCGGTTCAAGTTGGAGATCGGACACGAGCAGTTCCGGCCACCTATTCCGCACGTCGGCCCTGGGGCCGGTAGGTTGGCTCGTGGTCATCGCGCCGTCCCGCCCAGCAACGCCAGGCTCCGCCGGATCGCCTTCTCCAACCTCGCCCCCTCCGCGAACTGCTCCTCCAGCTTCGCCGTCAACCTCGCAAGCTTGTCCCCGAAGTCCTCCCCATCGCTCTCCTCTTCCTCCGCTCCCACGTACCGCCCGGGCGTCAGCACGAACCCGTGCTTCTCGACCTCTGCCCTCGTCGCCGAGAAGCAGAACCCCGGCACGTCCTCGTACTTCCCAGCTTTCGGATCCCCTCTCCACGCGTGATACGTATCCGCGATCCGCGCCACGTCCTCGTCGGTCATCTCCTTGTGCGTGCGATCGACCATGGTCCCGATCTTGCGCGCATCGATGAACAGGATCTCACCGGGACGAGCCTTCTTCCGCGTCAGGAACCAGAGGCACGCAGGGATCTGCGTCGAATAGAAGAGCTGCCCCGGCAAGGCGACCATGCAGTCCACCAGGTCTGCCTCGACGATCGCCTTCCGAATCTCGCCCTCGCCCGACTGGCCCGACGACATGCTCCCATTCGCCAGCACGAACCCGGCCATGCCCTTGGGCGAGAGATGATGAATGAAGTGCTGCACCCAGCCGAAGTTGCCATTGCCGTCCGGAGGCGTACCGTACTTCCACCGCGCGTCCTCGCGCAGACGCGGCCCGCCCCAGTCGCTGTCGTTGAACGGCGGATTGGCCAGCACGAAGTCGGCCTTCAGGTCCGGGTGCAGATCCTTGTGGAAGCTGTCCGCGTTCTCCGGCCCGAGGTCGGCGTCGATGCCCCGAATCGCCAGGTTCATCTTCGCCAGACGCCACGTCGTGGGATTCGACTCCTGGCCGTAGATGCTGATGTCGCCGCGACGCCCGCCGTGCTCTTCGAGGAACTTCTCGCTCTGCACGAACATGCCGCCGGATCCGCAGCAGGGGTCGTACACGCGCCCCTTGTACGGCGCGAGCATCGACACCAGCACGCGGACCACGGACCTGGGCGTGTAGAACTGCCCGCCGTTCTTCCCCTCGGCCGACGCGAACATCGACAGGAAGTACTCGTACACGCGCCCGAGGATGTCCTTGGAGCGGTTCTCCGCGTCGCCGAGCCCGATGGTGGCAATCAGGTCGACAAGCTCGCCGAGACGGTGTTTGTCGAGCTGCGGACGCGCGTAGTTCTTCGGCAGCACGCCCTTGAGCGTCTTGTTCTCGCGCTCGATGGCAGTCATCGCGTCGTCGATGACCTTGCCGTTCTCGGGCTTCTTGGCATTGGCCTGGATCTTCTCCCAACGCGCCTCGCGCGGGACCCAGAACACGTTGTGCCCGCTGTACTCGTCCGGATCCTCGGGGTCGGCGCCGTCGGCGACCTCGAGCTGGAGCTGGTTGTAGCGCTCCTGGAAGGCGTCGGAGATGTACTTGAGGAAGATGAGCCCGAGCACGACGTGCTT
>CAYMUE010000222.1:0-8726 GCA_964393505.1 uncultured Polyangiaceae bacterium | reverse complement strand
GAGCCCGCGAGACGATCGCACGACGCCAGCTGGAGTTCGGAGCCAGCACTCCGTGCAGCGCAGGCGCGTGCGCGCATCCGTGGTGGTTTCCGCGCGGCGGTCGAGGTGGTATGTGGTTTCCACGATGGGAACCGCTGTGGTCGGAACGGGCGACGTGGTCGGGGGGCGCTATCGGATCGAGGGCGTGCTCGGCCAGGGCGGGATGGCGGTCGTGTATCGCGCGCGGCACACGGGGACCGACCAGACGTGCGCGCTGAAGGTGATCCTGCCGCACCTGGCTGCGCGTCCGGGCGTGGTCGAGATGTTCGTGAAGGAGGCGCGGGTCGGGGGACGTATCGGGCGGAACCCCCACATCGTGGACGTGTTCGACACGGGGATCGACGAGGCGAGGGGGCTGCCGTTCCTGGCGATGGAGCTGCTGACGGGTGAGACGTTGGCGCAGGCGATCGCGCAGGGGCCGGTCGAGCGCGGGCTGATGCGCAGGTTGATGGAGCAGTTGGGCGAAGCGCTGCAGCAGGCGCACGATGCGGGGGTGGTGCATCGGGACCTGAAGCCGAGCAACCTGTTCGTCACGCGCGATCGCAGGGGCAACGCGGTGCTCAAGGTGCTGGACTTTGGGATCGCGAAGGTGCTGGAGGGGGATCTGCACCGCACGGCGACGGAGATCGGGACTCCAGCGTACGCGGCGCCGGAGCAGCTCGGGCCGACGTTTCGGGAGATAGCGGCGGCGCAGGGGGTGACGGTGGCAGCGCAGGTGTCGGCGGGCACCGACCTGTGGCCTCTGGGGTTGATTGCCTACGAGGGGCTGACGGGGCATGGCGCGGGGCAGTACTGGGGTGCGACGACGGCATCGGATCTGCCGTTGAAGATGGCGCTGGCATTGCGAGGCGGCGCGAGGGCGAGCGCGCGGGCGGCGGAGCGAGCGGGGCAGTTGCCGGCGGGGTTCGACGGGTGGTTCGAGCGGTGTCTGCAGATCGACGCGACGAAGCGTTGGAGCAGCGCGGAGGAGGCGACGGCGGGGTTCGTCGCGATGATGGATGGGGCGGCGAGCACGGCGACGACGCCGGCGCAGATGGATGGGACTTCACTGGGCGGGATGGTGGAGACGTTCCTGCCGCAGGCGGTTGCGCGGCCGCCTGCTCCCGTAGTGCGCGAGAAGACCGCGGAGCGTGCGGTGGGACCGGAGACGAATCTGGGCGCGCAGGTCTCGACGTTGGTGCCGGAGCGCGGGGATTCGGTCGAGGCGCCGAAGAAGCGTGTGCCGACGTGGACGGTGGGGCTGGGAGCCGCGGGGGTGGTGGTGGCGGTAGGAATGGCTGTGGTGGTGCTCGGGGGAAGTCGGAAGGGGGCAGAGGAGCCATCGGCTTCGGCGCAAGCCGAAGCGGCCGCGGCGACCTCGACCGCGTCGAGGGCGAAAGACGCGCCGGTGCCGGGGGACAAGGTGACGGGCGAGATGGTGAAGATTCCGGCTGGGGCGTTCCGGATGGGCTCGAACGACGGAGGACCCGATGAGAAGCCCGTGCACGAGGTGACGGTGGCGGCGTTCGAGCTGGACCGCACCGAGGTGACGGTGGCGGCGTACAGAGCGTGCGTGGACGCTGGGAAGTGCACGAAGCCGGACACCGGAGACAAATGCAACTGGGGAGTGGAGGGGCGGGCAGAGCACCCGATCAACTGCGTGGATTGGAATCAGGCGACGGCGTTCTGTGGATGGGCGGGGAAGCGGCTGCCGACGGAGGAGGAGTGGGAGTACGCGGCGCGGGGAACGGACGGGAGGAAGTATCCTTGGGGGAACGAGGAGCCGGGAGACCAGTTGTGCTGGAAGAAGACGGACGGGACATGTCCTGTGGGGAGCTATCCGAAAGGGGACAGTTCTTTCGGGGTGCACGACCTGGCTGGGAATGTATGGGAGTGGACGTCGAGTGGGTATTCGACTGATTATAGCAAGAATCGAGCCAGCGATACCCGTGTCAACCGCGGCGGAAGCTGGTACAACAGCGATGCCTCGTACGTCCGCTCCGCGTACCGCCGCAGGGACAACCCGGCGCACCGCGACAACGGCATCGGGTTTCGCTGCGCGCGGCCTTGATTTCCGTTTTCCCGTCTACTCTCTTAACCTTTGGTCTTGTGGATCCGTGGCGGAGGGAGACGACAAACCGGGGTCCAGGGGCGGAGCCCCTGGATGCATTTGGAATTCCGATCCGTCGTCCTCCTCGTACAGCAGCTCCAGGGCGCGCAGCGTCTGGGTGCGCAGCCGGAACGTGTCCGCGTGCCCCCAATGCCCGAAGGTGCTGCGCAGACAGGCGAGAAACCAGTCCCATTCGCGTTCGCCGCGCCGGGTCTCGACCAGCTTCCGCGCCAGCCTCGCCCGCGCTCGCCTGACCGTTCTGCCCTTCACGCGGACGCAGTCCGGCAGCAGGCGGAATCCGAGCCACCCGATTCCGGCCCGGGTCGGTACGGCCCTCCAGGGGTGCAGGCGCAACCGGAGCTTCCAACACGCTTCCTCCAGGTCCCGCGCCTGATCACAGAGCGCGTCGCGGTCCTCCCCGAACAGCAACATGTCGTCCATGTAGCGAAGATACCCGCGAATCCGAAGGCGATCCGTCGCCCGGTGATCGATCGGAGAGAGGTATCGATTCGCGAAGTGCTGGCTGGTCAGGTTTCCTATGGGGAGCCCGATGGAACGCTCGAGCGGCGTGAACAGGCCGTCGCCGGGGAAGTGGAACCGGGCCGGGGTGATGGTCCCGACTCCGGCTTCGAGTACGAGCCGGCACACCCCGAGCGTCCGCTCGCAGTCAATGTCGCGTCCGAGCATCCGCAGGAGCAGCTCGTGATCGATCGAGGGGAAGAACTTCTCCACATCGAGATGCACCGCATACGGATAGGTTCGCGCCCAGGCCGTGGCGACGCGCACCGCCGCGTGCGAGCCCTTGCCGTCACGGCAGGCGAACGATCGGTCGATGAGGTGTCGGTCGACGAGGGGGCCGATGGCCGCGCAGAGGGCCTGGTGGACGATGCGGTCGGTGAAGGGGGCAGCGGAGATGACTCTCGGCTTGGGGTCGGCAATCCGGTGCCGGGTTGCGCAGCCCGGCCTCCACGTCCCGGACCGGAGTTCCCGGCTGAGTCGGAGCACTGTGGGCTCGAGGTCGAGCAGAGTGCGTGCGACGCCGGCGCGGTGCCGCTTGCCCCGGGCGGCGCGGAGCGCTCCTGACCAGAGTGCCGAGATGCTGGTGAACGACTCAAAGAGGGGTGTGGTCACAACGCGTCTCGTCCTCGCTCCGCTCGGATCCATCCTCCGATCTGCCTGCCCACTGCATCCACCAGCACCATCGAGTGCTCGTGCTGCTGCTGCGAGATGTGGCCCAACTGCCGCGCGCCCCGCAGCAGGATGCGCAGAACCACCAGGCTGCGGTTCGCCTCGTCGAGACAGCGGAGCCGTCGCTCTCCGCGTCCCAGATACGACGCTTGCGTGAGCAGCGAGACCGCATCGAGCGCGACGTTCAGTGCACGGTGCCCCACGTGCCGTCGTCCGATCACGCTGAACTTCGCCACGCGGCCCTCCACCCACATCCAGAGCTGGAAGGCGTCCTCCACGATGCAGGCAATGCTTGCCGGGCGCTGCTCGGTCGTCATACATTCCCGATCGCCCGGGCATGCAGCCCGTGTCAACCGCGGCGGAAGCTGGAACAACAACAATGCCTCGAACGTCCGCTCCGCGAACCGCAACAGGAACAACCCGACGAACCGCAACAACAACATCGGGTTTCGCTGCGCGCGCTGAGCACGGTCCGTTTGCTCGCTTGGAGGCGAGCCTGCGCCGTGCGAAGGCCCTGCCCGGGGCCGTCGATCCTTCACGGGTCATCGTCGGCGATCGCGCAAGCCCCCACAGTGTCTCCCGGTGGTGCGGCCGCTGTGGGGGTGTTGCGCCCTACGGCGCGGTTCCAGCGACGGGGATCTCGACGGCAACGGCGACGTGGACCGGGACAACGCACTTTGACGCCGGCGCACTTCGTACCCAACAGCCGGCCACCAGCGGCCGACAGGATGGGCATGAGGCCCACTGCAGCAAGCACTACGAGATCGCTCGCGGCGAAGCGATGGAGTGCGCCGCTCGCCTCGACGTTCTCAAGCTCCGCAAGCTCGCGGCGGCACCGCAATAGGAAGATGGCATTCGCCTGCTGGAAGGCGTGGTCGCCATGCTGACGAAGATGATGTGACCGTCAACGATGTACCGTCGCCGTCCACGTCGCCGTTGCCGTCAAGGTCCACGTCAACGGCCCAGCCCACGTCACGGTCAACCAGGACGACCACCCTGCTGCGTTCCCCGCAGTGGGGAGAGGCGGCGGCGCGGGATCCCTGTCCGTCGGGCCGCACCCCCCACCTGATCCCCGGATTGTGCGGCCCCCTGCCCGCATGGTAGCGTGGCAAGCTGCCCGTCGCCCAGGAGGGAACCCCATGTCCAGCTCGTTCGACGATCGTCCGGCCTCGAAGGATGCGAGCGATCAAACAGCCGCGGCGCTCGGTGATGCCCAGGCCCAGGTCGTCCATGCCGGGGAGGCAGCCGCCTCCGAGCTGCGCGCGGTGGCGCAGAGCGGGCTCGACGAGCTCCAGCAGGCCGAGGCGCGCGCGGCCGACGCGCAGGCGCAGGCGGAGCAGGCCTCGGAGGCAGCGCTCCAGGCGATCCAGCACGCGGCCGACGAGGCGATGGCCTCCGTGAAGCATGCCTCCGACGAGGCGGCCTCCACCGTGGCCCATACGGCAGCCGAGGCCAAGCAGGAGCTCGAGCACCGTCACGCCGAGCTGCTCGACGCCGCGCACCAGGCGATTGCGCGTCAGCAGGCCGAGGCGGAGCAGCAACTGCAGCACCTGCGCGACCAGGCGATGGAGTCGATGCGTGCCCTGCAGGAGCAGGCGACCCAGGCGTTGATTGCCACGCAGCAGCACGGCGTGGAGACGCTGCAAGGGACGGCGAGCCACCTGGTCTCGCAGCTCCAGGAACGGGGAGAGGCGCTCGTTCAGACCCTGCAGGATCGCGGAGAGGCCTTGTCGCAGCATCTGAGCTCGACCGCGGAGTCGCTCCAGGGTCACCTGCGCGGTGTGGCGGAGAGCGCCGTCGGCTACATCAACGACGCCAAGGAGCACGTGGTCGGGCTGCTCCAGGGGCAGGCCGATTCCCTTCGAGGGGCCATCGAGGATCAGGCCGGGAGCTGGCTCGAGAAGATCCTGCACGAGGCCAACAAGGTCCTCAGCCACATCCCCGTCGTCGGCACCGTCAGCAACGTCGGCGAAGCGCTCGTCCACGAGATCAACAAGCCCTGACCGCCATGATCTTCGAACCCATTCCAGCCTTCGGCGCGATGATGATGTCGCTCAAGATGGCGAAGTTCCCCGACGCCGACGTCGCGGCCGCCATCCAATCCCTCGAGGCGCGCGCCAAGGGAACCAAGGCGTCCGATGCCGAGCAATGGATATCGGTCTACCGTGAGGCCCTGTCGGTCCTCGACCGCGTGAGCGTCGCGCAGCGGTCTCTCGAGGAGCGGCAGGACGGGGAACGACGCAATCAGTCGCGTCGCCAGCGCCTGCAGGCGTGCTCGTCGCAGGTCCAGAACCTGCTGCAGAAGGCCGCGGCCGATTGGCCCTCTCGCCTCGCCACGCAGCAGCAGGAGCTCGTGGACAAGGCTTCTCGCTCGATCGACAAGCTCGGCGTCGTGGGGATTCCCGACGAGCTGCGCGGTGAGACCCTATTCCAGGTGGACCCGCAGGTGCTCGGCTCGTTCTGGGACTGGGTCGCGGCGTCGGAGGCGGCGTGGACCTCGAACAACTCCAAGCTCGCGGCGACGCGGGCCAACGAGCTGCTCGAGGAGACGCGCGCCGAGCTGGGGCCGGAGCTGGCGTTCGAGGTGGGCGCCGCCGCGCTCTCGGCGCCGCCCTTTCCGGACAAGCGCTTGCGGGGCTGCTCGCTCGCGACGCCCGGGACCCTGGACTCGCTCGGCACCGCCTACAAGTCGGTCATGTCCTTGCTCATGGGCGGCTCGAGCCTCGCGTTCGTTGCGACCCGCATGAGCCAGGACGTGGGCAAGGCCTTGCCGTTCTTCTTCGGCGCGGTGTTCGTCGGCGCGCTCGCCTACACCATCGTGACCGTCCCGCGAAAGAAGCGTCAGGCCCTGCACCGCCTGCAGCTCAAGGCCGAGCACGAGGTCCACCGCGAGCTGCTCGAGAAGGTCAAGGAGCGGTTGAAGGTCGTGTCCGACGCCCAGGCCAAGGAGCTGAAGAAGCACCTCGACGCGGAAGCCGCGCGCTGGCGCACCTCGGTGCGGACCTCGATCCCCGAGGGACCGTCGATGCAGCTGCCGACCCAGGTCGGCCTGATGCCGAACGACGCCGCGAAGGCGAAGGGGGAATGGCGGGAGGCGATATCGAAGCGCGTGGCGGAGCTGCAAGCGTAGCCCAAGGCGTCGGCCAATTGCCTTGACATCCTGACCGGTCCGCGGATGATGGACGCTGCATTGGTGTGAGGAATCGAGGGCATGGTGCTCGGAGTCCGTCGTGTTCGACGTGAGACGCGGCGGATCATGGGTCCTGGTCGTCACGAAGGATTGAGACGCGATTGTCATGAGCACGCCGTACGATTGGGGAACGTACGCACCTCCCACGCCGGGACCGACGCCGCCGCCGGTGCCGCCTGGCCGGATGCCGCCGACCCCGCCGCCCGTTCCCCCCGGTGGGATGCCGCCTGCACCGCAATCGGCCAACCCGAAATCCCTGCGCCGGGTGGCGCTGTGGCTCGGCGCGGCGGTCGCCGCGCTCATGCTCGTCGTGGGAGTCTGGGGAGTCGCGTCGTTCCTGACGAGCGGGCGTGACGACCGGGACTCGGTGGTGGTGATTGCCACGGACGACGGGTTTGCCACCGGAGTGGTGATTCGTGGCGAGTCGGGACGCACGTACGTGGCGACGACCTGGAGAGCGGTTTCTCGCGCCGGGTTGGTGGACCTGTTCTTCCTCGATCGGTCCCGTGGGAAGCTGGTGGCTGCGAGCCATCCATCCCCGGTGGTCTGGTCGAGCCGCGAGAAGGACCTGGCGCTGATGGACGTCTCGAGCGTGCCGCGGTTGCGGGTCGCGAAGCTCGCGAGCAACGCGGAGCTGGACCAGGAGCCGGCACGGGCCTCCCTCACCATCTGGGGGAGCACCGCCGACGATCTGGGAGACGTCGGCAGGAGCGACCTCGTCGCCCTGCCGGGCAAGTTCATCGGTCGCAGCGACATCGCATACAGCCGAATCGCCAACGTGGAGAACCCCCGACGAGGCCCGGATGGGGTCGACGTCTGGGTGCGCTCGATGCCGTTCGGCTTCGAGGGAGCGCCGGCGTTCGACGACGCGCACCGTGTCGTGGGCATCGTCCTGTCGACGCGCGTATCCTCGGAGGAGAAGGTGTCGCTCGTCTCTTCCCAGGAGCTCACGGAGGCGATGGCGGCGTGTGCGAAGGTGGATCGATCGAAGCAGCCTGCCGGCGAGGAGTTGCTGAAGGCGGAGCACGATCGGGTCGCCCGGTTGTTCCAGGCGACGGCGCCGGCGTGGAAGAGGGTCAGGGAGGAGTACGCCGGGGCCCTGCCGGAAAAGGAAGAGAAGGCGAAGTCGAGCGGAAGGAAGGGGCGTCGGCCGAGCTTCGATGAGCTCGATCCGATCCTGCCCGATCCGGCGGACTACCTTGCACCGTCGGACCTGCGCATGGTCGACTTGCGGGATTCCCGCAAGCTGAGTGTCGCAGCCTACCATGTCATGACTGAGCTGTTGTCGTTGGGAGGGCTCTCCGCGAAGTGGGAGAAGGTCGAGCCCGTGAAGTCCGACGTGCAGTTCCCGCCTGGCGCGCAGGAGTATCGAATCACGGTCAACTCCACCGAGATGGTGAAGCAGGGCGACGGCAAGTACGAGGCGGTCAAGCGTCCGTCCGTGCGACAGGTCTGTCTCGTCGAGGAGCATGGTCGGCAGTGGCTGAGTCCGTTCGCGTGCGGTACGAAGGACCGGAAAGGCAAGCGCAGGACGCTCGCTCCCTACGTGGAGGCCGCGCTCCGGTACGACGAGGTGATCGGGAAGTGGAGGATCAACGGGATGTCCTCCTATCTGTCGTCCGCGGATCCTCCGGAGGAGCGGAATGCCTGTCGCGAGACGTATCGCAGATACATGCACCCGAGCTTCATGACGATTCGGAGGGATGGAGCAGGGTTGTTCGTGCAGATGGATACGGAGGAGATCCTCTACCGTCCGGGGGCCGGCGCGTGCACGGAGAAGAAGCACGAGCTGGGGCGCTTCGTGACGCGACTCACGATGGAGCGAGCGGACAGCGCTGGCGTGAGCGTATATGAGTGGTTCAACGGCCGCGCCTGGATGCCCGGGCTCGTCGATCAATTCAGAATCAAGCAACAGAACGCTTTCGGCAGCGACGAAGGAACGCGGTACTGGTTCTACTTCGAGTTGCGCCCGTTCGGAGATTCCATGCTGATCCGTCCGTATCTGTCCTTCGATGCCGGCGATCCCACGACCTTGGTGCCCTGGGACGACGGCCTGTTGCGGTTGGAGTTCGCCGGCATGGCTGGCACGGAGGAGGCGCCATGAACGTCACGGGCGTTGTTCAGAAGGTGCGTGCCTGGCCCAAGGCCCTCCAGATCGGGGCCGCAGCGGGGGCCGGCGTCGTAGCGCTGATCCTGATTCTTGGGATTGGGTATCTGCTG
>CAYMUE010000221.1:5273-8837 GCA_964393505.1 uncultured Polyangiaceae bacterium | reverse complement strand
GGTTTCGTTGCCTACGGCGGAGGCGAGTACGGGCAGGTGTACGCCGCTGCGCAGGACCGCGACGGCGTCTTCGTGGATCGGCACGCGATGGACAAGCGCATCTTCGTGCTGCGCAGGACGTCGATGCCCGCGGTGATCGTCGAGACCCACAACGCCTTGCACGCGGTGGAAGCGCAGCGGTGGACGGAAGACGACACGCTCGAAGCGATGTCTGCGGCGATCGCGTCGGCGCTGGCAAGCGCGTTGGCAGAGCCGACCGAACTGTCGGCGCAGCGCTGAAGGGCTGTCGAGCCATCGCAGGGCGGCACGACCGCTCCGTGAGGGACCTGCGGTGTCGGACGTCCGACACCTGCGGAGTGCGTGAACGCCGCGGAAAAGATCGCTGTTTGTGCGCAATGCGCGCGTCGAAACGCCGTGCTAATACGAATATCGTGCCACGACACATCAGACCCCGAAGCGCCCTCCCGAAGGGTGATCGATGAAGGCGGCGAGCCGCACCGCCATCAACCTGCTCTTCGTGGGCGTCGGACTGATCGCGCTTGGCCTTCTGATCGCGCAGGTGGGTGCCGCGCGTCTGGCTTCCCAGCTCTGGCAGGTCGGCTCCGTCTTCTGGCTCGTCTTGTTGGTGGAGCTCCTCTCCAACGCGACCTCCTGCCGCGGCTGGCAGCACACGTTTCCGCGGGAAGACCGCCCGGGCTACGGGCGTCTGCTGCTGACCGGGCTCGCGAGCCTGTCGGTGGCGGGCATCCTTCCTTCCGGACAATCGGGTGAGCTTGCCAAAGCCAACCTCCTGCGCGGCCACGCCCATCCCACGACCATCGTCTCGTCGCTGCTGTTCTTCAACTACCTGCACATGCTCAGCACGGGCGTCGTCGTGCTCGCAGGGGCCGTGTTCGGCGTGATGTCCGCGCGGTTCCCTTCGCCCGCGGCGGAATGCACGCTCGCGTTGGGGCTCGTGGTGTTCGTCGGCACCTTGGGCTTCGGCGCACTGCTCCGACTCCGCATCACCGAGCGTCTGCTGGGGTGGGCCTCGCGCCTTCCCGTGCGCAGGCTGCGGCCCTCGGCGGCCTGGCTCGACGGCGCGCGTCGGATCGATCGCTCGTTGATCGCGTTCCACAGAACCGACCTTCTTCGGGCGATGTTCTGGCTGACGCTCGGTCGGCTGCTGCAGGTGCTCGAGGCGTACATCGTGTTGCGCAGTCTCTCGCTCCCGTGCGGGCTCGCGGACGTCTCGATGGTATATGCCGCGACCTCCCTGGCGAACTACCTGCTCATGGTTCTGCCGGCGCGTGAGGGATTCCTCGAGGGAAGCTCCTACGTGGTGTTCGGCATGCTGGGCATGTCGGCGGCCGGAGGCCTGTCGTTCGAGGTCGTTCGCCGACTGCGGAAGCTGGTCTACCAGTCGCTGGGGCTGGTGCTGATGATGGGGATGTCGCGGTCGGCGAAGAAGCCCCCTGAGACCGGAGGGAGCCACGGCGAGCACGACAGGGGGATTGGCCGTTCCGACGTCATGCCTGGTGCGATACGCTCGGGTGGATGACGGAGGAACGATGAGGATGCGGCGTTGGGGGCAGATGCTGGCGGTGGTGTCTGCCGCGCTGGTCGTCTCGACGGTGGCGGCAGCCCAGGAAGCGGGGCCGGCTGCGGCGGGCCCGATGCGCGCGCAGGGGGCTCAGCCGGCGGTGGATCCGGGCAACGCGGCTTGGGTCTGGGACGGTCACTCGTGGGGTTCGACTTCGCAGCCAGGGGTGCCGGCGTACGCGGTGGATCTGACGAGTGACACGCCGGGGGTGGGCTACCGGGTGTACCCGGCGAAGGCGCGCCCCGGGCGTGACGCGCCGTACGTGTCGTGTCCGGGCCCCTGCAGGGTGGTGCTTCCGCGCGGCGAGTACCGGTTCGTGGTGACGGAAACGGACGTGACGCTTTCCGGGTCGCGCATGATCACGGTCAATGCGCCGAGCACGATTCAGTTCGATCCGGACACGCGGGACAAGCGCAGCGCGGGGCTGACGCTGGGCATTGCGGGGCCGGTGGTGATGCTGGTGGGCCTGGTGGTGGCGCTGGCCTCGTCGTGCAATGGAGGATGTGACGGCTCCAGCAGCAGCCGCGAGCACGTGGCCTGGACCGGGATCGGGATGATGGCGGCGGGGCTCACGGCGACTCCGGTCGGATGGGTGATGTTCGGGACCAGCTTCAAGCCGGAGTACGAAGTCCTGCGAGCACCGGTGTGGAGCTCGCATCGCTCGTCGGGTTGGAGCGTCGGGCTGGCGCCGTCGATGACCGGCGCCGGGTTGACGGGCCAGCTGCGGTTCTGAATCGTTTCGTGAGACGAACGATGTACGTCGAGGCAGCGTGATCAGGACCGCGGTGCACCTCGCCCTGCACGCGGTGGTGCCCGCGACGGTGGCCCGCGCGGCGCGCCGCGATCGGTGGCTGCGGGCATGGCTCGTGATGATGGCGACCATGCTCGTGGACCTGGATCACCTGCTCGCCGATCCGGTGTTCGATCCGAATCGTTGCAGCCTCGGGTTCCATCCCTTGCACACCTGGCCCGCCGTCGTCGTGTACGCCGCGGCCGTTGCCTGGCGCCCCACGCGCTGGGTGGGCGTTGGGTTGGTAATCCACATGCTGCTCGACGGGATCGACTGCGTGTGGATGCGTTGCTTCTGAGGAGTTGGACGGCTGGCGCGGGGCGAAGGTCAGGTGGTAGGCTGGCGCCGTGGACAAGGACTCGACGATCCTCTCGCTGGCTGACCTGGAGTTGCCGAAGCTCGAGGCTGTGCTCGAGCTGATGTTTCTCGCGGCCTACTCGGACGGGACCGTGACACCTCCGGAGCGCGCGGTGTTCCGTGATCACCTCACCGCCAGCACGCGGGGCGCTCTGTCCGCCGAGACGATCGAGCTGATGATCGAGCAGATCGGGACCTCTCTGCTGGAGGAGGGGCGGGAGCGTCGCCTCGAGAGCATCCGAAAGCGTCTGTCCGACGAGCGCGTCCGGATGAGCGCGCTCGACATCGTGATCCGGGTGATGCGTGCCGACGACGTGGTGCATCCGACGGAGTCGGGGTTCCTGCTGCGCGCGGCTGCTGCGCTGGAGATCCCTGCCGACGTCGCACTCGAGCGGCTGCGTCTGTCCTACGCCAGCCACGGGTAGTCCCGGTCACGGACCGAGGTGCTCG
This sequence comes from uncultured Polyangiaceae bacterium, assembly GCA_964393505.1. Lineage (GTDB taxonomy): Bacteria > Myxococcota_A > Polyangia > Polyangiales > Polyangiaceae > JACRCQ01. Next base: position 5,658 of record CAYMUE010000221.1, on the reverse strand, counting down.
TACGGATCGCGGCTCTCGGGCTCGGGGCAGAAGTACCTGCGCAGCACCAGGTAGTGGTGCAGAGGCAGCACGACGGTCTCCCTCTTCATCGACAGCCCCATGCGGCTGACCTCGGCCCCAGGGAACGGAGTCTTCGGGTAGAACCCGGCGATCCCCGACAGCATCTCGTACTCGTCGAGCAGTCCCAGCCAATGCCCGACCTCGTGCGCGAGCACCGGGATGGACCACCCGCTGCGCAGCGATCGGAAGTAGGGCGTCCGACCACAGGTCGGCTCCAACGGCAGGGTTGCATCCGCGTCGATCCACCCCCGCTCCGGCGCCTCGATGAAATCGAAGTCGTAGCGGATCGGGAGCCCGAAGCGCTGCGCATCGCGGTTCCAGAGTC
>CAYMUE010000221.1:2513-5173 GCA_964393505.1 uncultured Polyangiaceae bacterium | reverse complement strand
CCATCCGTCGTCGGTGCGCTGCACGTGATAGCGCATCGGCCCGTCGTACAAGCCGTAGTGGGGCATACTGCCGTGGATCGTGCGGATGCCGCGTTCTGCCTGGCCGCCGAAGACCTCTGCTGCGGAAGGGGAGCAGACGTAGGGATCGACGGCGATGGCTCTCTGCAGGATGGATCGATCGGTGGCCGGGCGGGTGGAGGGGATCGGCTCACGCCACTGCTCGAGCTCGGAGGCGACCGCGTCGATCGAGCGGAGCGAAGGGGTGCACGAGACGATCATCGCCGCGAGGGCGGGGAGCGTGGCTCGTGACCGCATGGGGCGCATGGTGCGCGACAGGCGGAGCGTGGTCAACGGGGATGGGGCGGAGGCTACTTCGTGGAGGGCACGACGACCGCGCCGGGCGCGGGCGTGGGGGCTGCCTTGAAGTCGAGGTTCTGCAGCGCGTCTTCCAGCTCGATGCGCAGCTCCATGCGCTTGTTCTGGAGCTCCACCACCTCGCGGCCGAGGCGGTCCCCGTCGGAGGCGAACTGCTCGAGCCGCTTGCTCAGCTTCGCGCGCAGCGCTGCGGCCGCCGCGTCCTTCTTGATCGCGTCGAGGTTGCGGCGCGTCTCGTTGGCGCGCTGATCGATCTCCGCCTGCTGGGCCTTGAGCTCTTCGATCTTCGAGTCGAGGCGTCCGATCTCCTGGCGCCGCTTGACGATCGGCTCGAGGATCTGCCGGGCTTCGGGGAGGTTGGTGACGATGAGGAGCTTCTCGAGCAGGGGCAGCGCGCGCCCCTCCCAGATGCTCATCTGGAATCGGGACGGGGTCTGCTCCACGACGGTGACGGCCCCATCCTGCCTGCCCTGCGGGACCTCGATGGGGACGAGGTAGCCGTCGGGCAGGTCTTCGATCCCCTTGGACCGATTGACGAGCTCGTAGTTGTAGCCGGCCTTGGAGTGGCGCACGAGCAGCGTGAACGCTCCGCGCTGCGTCTGGCTCTTGGCGTTCCAGGTCGTGGTCTTGCGCGAGAAGCTCTCCACCTCGAGCACACCGCGCAGGATGCGCAGCAGGCGCATCTCTTCGCCGTCGTGCTTGACGACCGAGGAGACCATGATCCCGGTCTCGACGGCGAACGGGATGGTGGCGCTGGTGCCGGCGCCGACGGCCTCGGAGATCCCCTCGCCGACGAAGCTGCCGCCGGCGTAGATGGCGATGGGGCCGGACTCGAGCACGAACGGGGTGCTGTTGCGGAATCGGACGACGCGATAGGGGTTGGACTCGTAGCCGACGCCGGCGCCGCCCGGGCGGAAGAGGAAGGTCTCCTCGCCATCGACTTCCTGGTTGATGACGGCGACCATGGTGGACGCGCCATCGGGGACGGTGACCTGCTGATCGATGTCGAAGCGTGTGAGGCCGCTGACGGCCGCCGCGCGAGCCTGGGCGAGGGTGCTGCGTCGGAGCGAGTCGAGATCGACGGCAGGGGCCTGGGCGGGAGCGGACTCGGCCCACCCACCGCGAGGAGCGGCGGTGGAGGCAGGAGCCGCCGGCTTCCTGGCCTCCGCCTTCTTGGCAGGGCTCGCCGCGGTCCCCTTGGGTTTCGCGGCGGATGCTCCTGTGACCGCTGCGCGCATTCGTCCGCCGCCCCCTCCTCGGGCGGTTTCCATCCTGTCGCGCTCGCCCGACTCGTCATCCATGTCTGCGAGCGCTTCGTCCTCCGCGGGGGTGGAGACCATCGGCGCAGGGGGAGGCGGGGGCGCGGGCTCCTCCTTGTAGGTCGTCTCGCCGAGCGCCACGGCCGCCTGCTTGCGCACGCCGGTCTCGGTGAGATCGGTCCGATGGACTTCGCGGGGGGTGTGGAGATCGTAGCGGAACGCGATGGGGGCGCCCGAGGTGAGGCCGAGGCGCACGCTGCGCCAGTCCTCGCCGGAGGTGTTGTCCACCACGGCCCACCCTTGGAGCAGCGCCTTGCCCTTGCCGTTCTTGGGGAGCACGACGCGGTAGGTGGGCTTCCACATGGGAGCGGGGACGACGTAGCTGACGGCGAGGTCGTGCTCGTGGGCGCCCGCGAGCCGGATGGACACCTCGACCTGCTGGAACATCCCTTCGCCCGCGCTCGCGTCGAGACTGCGGTGGAACTGCATCGCGAGATCGCCGTCCTGGAACTCCACCCCCTGGAGCTTGGACAGGCGCGCCACCTTCATCTCGCCGCCATCGAGAAGCGTGATGCGGTGGTCCCGGATCGCGAGGGGAGGCCGGTCGCTCGAGGACGACGAGGGCTCGGGCTCAGCGTCGATCTCCTCGACCATGACGATGCGCCCGGTGATGGTGCGATCGCCCGTGGTGAGGGCAACGTGGGTTCCGCGAAGGGCGTCGAGGACCTCGGCGAGGTTCCCGCGTCCGGGGGCGAGGGTGGCCAGGGCTGCGTTGGCCCAGGTCTGGGGATCGAGAGGCATGGAGATGCTGACGGCCTGTCCGCCCTTGCGATTGACGACGGTGAGGCTCTTGAGCAGGTCGTTGATCTGGTCCTTGCGGACCTTGATGCGCATCATGTCGCCTTCGACATGTCCCTCGCGCTCGAAGTAGCCGATGCCGTTGCGATAGAGGAAGACACGGGTGAGCTGGAGGGAATCGCCCGAAGCGGCGGGGTACTTCGCGGACCCCTGGGAGCAGGCCGACAG
>CAYMUE010000221.1:0-2413 GCA_964393505.1 uncultured Polyangiaceae bacterium | reverse complement strand
CCGCGCTGCCATGTGCGTCCTGGCGACGTGATCGCGGACAAGTACCTGGTGGAGGGGATCCTCGGTGTCGGCGGGATGGGGAGTGTGCTCCGGGCCTGGCACCAGGACCTCGAGCAGCGGGTCGCCATCAAGCTGATGCTCCGCGAGCTGGCTGCCCACCCCGAGGCCGAGGCGCGCTTCCTGCGCGAGGCGCGAGCCTCGGTGAAGCTGCGCAACGAGCACGTCGCGCGGGTGTTCGACGTCGGCCGCCTCGACACGGGCGAGCCCTACATGGTGATGGAGTACCTGGAGGGCAAGGATCTGGCCGACGTCCTCGCACAGGGCGGTCCACTGGGGGTCGAGGAGTCCGTTGATTACGTCCTGCAGGCGGCGGAGGCCGTGGCAGAAGCGCACTCGGTGGGCATCATCCACCGCGACTTGAAGCCCGCGAACCTGTTCCTCACGCGTGACGCATACGACACGCCGACGATCAAGGTGTTGGACTTCGGGATCTCGAAGGTGCGGCAGTCGGACGTGCAGAACACCGGGCCCGGGCTCACGGGGATCTCGGTGGTGATGGGCACGCCCAACTACATGGCGCCGGAGCAGATGCGGTCTGCGAAGGACGCGGAGGCGAGGTCGGACATCTTCTCGCTTGGAGCGATCCTGTACGAGTTGCTGACCGGGTATCTGGCGTTCCCGGGCGACGGGCTGACCGAGGTGATCGCGGCGGTGCTGACGCAACCCACGCCGCAGGCCAAGGCGTTGCGACCGGAGGTCCCCGAGGGGCTCGATGCGGTGATCGGGCGCTGCCTCCGCAAGGATCCGGCGGACCGGTTCGCTTCGGTGGCGGAGTTCGTCCATGCGGCGGCTCCCTTCGGTGCGGAGAGCTCCAAGGTGAGTCGCAAGCGCCTGCGGCGCGAGGTCCCCACGCTCGACGGCTTGCAGGAGAAAAAGCGGCCGAAACTCGAGATCCTGCCGTCGGCAGAAGACGAGGAACCGTCGAGGCCCGCGCTCTCGGCTCCCGCGCATGCGGCCCCCACGCATGTCGCCTGGGGCAAGGCGCAGACCGTCGACACCGACGCCCCCCTCGGGACTCCCCGGCGCGGACCGATCCTCGTGGTCTCCGCCGCCGTGTTCGCCGTGTCGCTCATCGCGGGAGCGCTGTGGATGACCCGGAGCGCGACCGGTGCGCACCCCGGCCCATCGGCGACCCCGGAGCACGGGAGCGCTGCGGGCGCTGCCCAGACCGACCTGGTGCTGGCGGTGCCGGAGCCGGTGGCGGTGACGGCCCCCACGGAGGAGGCCCTGCCCCCCTCGACCGGGGCGGCCGCGAATCCGAGGGATCCCGGGCGCGGATCGGGGTCACGCTCGGCCTCGAAGCGCGACAAGGACCCCGAGCCCCCCGCCGCTGCCTCGAGTGCGTCGGCGGATCCCCCCCCTGCGACGCAGGCTGTCGCATCCACCCCAGCCCCCCCCGCGACTCCGACGGCGCCGCCGACGGCCGAGCAGCCACCTCCCCAGCCGAAGGACCCGCCGCCACAGCAGCAGCCTCCGTCGGGCCCGGCCATCACGGACTTCGGAGGACGGGAGTGATCGGGCCCGGCTCTGCGCGCGGGGCGCGCCGTCGTGCCGGGTGGTTGGGGGTCATCGTCCTCTTGCTCATGATCGGCGCGGACGCCTCGGCACAGTCTGCGGGCGACAGCAAGGTGGTTGCGCAGGCGCTGTTCGACGAAGCGCTCAAGCTGATGAAGGACGGTGGCTTCGCGCAGGCCTGTCCCAAGCTGGCGGAGAGCCACAAGCTCGATCCGGCGGTAGGAACGCTGCTGTACCTGGGGGAATGCTACGAGCACAACGGGCAGTTCGCCAGCGCGTGGGCGACGTTCCTGTCTGCGGAGTCGGCGGCGCAGAAGTCGGGGCACGCGGAGCGGGAGAAGACGGCCCGGGAGCGAGCGGCGATCCTCGAGCCTCGGGTATCCAGGCTCATGGTTGTGGTGCCCGAGGAGGCGGCGGCGTCGGGCTTGCAGGTGACTCGCAACGGCGTCGCCTTGGGAAGCGCTGCGTGGGGAGTGGGGATCCCGGTGGACCCGGGCGAGTACACGATCGAGGCCACGGCTCCGGGCAAGAAGACGTGGAAGCGCCCGGTCATCGTGGCGGCCAACGGCTCGACGCTGAAGGTCGTGGTGCCTGCGCTCGACGACGACGGCTCGGCGATTGCGCCGCAGGTGCCGTCGGCTGCGCAGCCCGACGCTCCGCCGCGGGTCGTGGAAGCGTCGCGGACCGGGTCTGCTTCGGGACAGCGTCGTGTGGATTCGGCCGAAGGGAGCGAGCGCGGCGGCGTACAGCGCACGTTGGGGACGGTGACGGGGATTCTGGGGGCGACGGGGCTGGCGGTCGGCGCGGTGATGGGAGTTCGTGCGCAGGCGAAAGACGA
>CAYMUE010000220.1:0-8927 GCA_964393505.1 uncultured Polyangiaceae bacterium | reverse complement strand
TCGCCAGCTCTTGCGCCGACGGCGGCTCGGCGAAGTGAAACCTCGTCGCTCCTCCATCCTGCCTCGAGTACACGCCGTCGATGACGATGACGTGCAGGTGCGTGTGGCAGTTCATCGACCCGCCAAATCGCTGCACGAACGATACGGCCCCTGTCTCGGCCCCGGCCAGACCGAGCTCGCGCCCGCGCTTGCGGTACCAGCCGAGCAGCACCCGCATCACGATCCGGATCACCGCACTGAGCACCTCGGACCTGCTCGCCAGCAGCAGCCTCAGCTCGTAGGGAGCCGACAGCACGTATTGCCGAACGGGAGCGTCAGGCAGGACTCGATCGGTCAGGTGCACGCTGGCCGCGGGCTCAGTAGCGCCTTCACCCCACCGCCCCGCCAGAGTCGAAGCCACGCTGAGGTCGGCAGCTTGCCCATGTCGCCCATGCGGTTGAAGACGCGCGTTGCGTCCTTCACGTGGCAGGACTCGCCAGGGCACATGCCGCAGTCGATGCCGTCGCCGTCCTTCACGACGTCGCAGCCTTCCTCGAAGGCCTCGACGGAGCCCAGCGTCGGGCAGGCGTGCCGCGCGATCGACCGCTTCACGGTCGCAACGTCGGCGACAACGCGCATCGACCTGCGCGACAGTGATCGCTGGCGACGCATGATCGTGACGTCGCGTAGCGCTTGGTACATCGAGAGCGTGACGAAGAGCCGGAAGATGGCCACATCGGTGCCCTCCGCGAGTTCGTCGGGCGCGACGGCGAACGCGCCTACCTGGGCCACGTCGCAGTAGAACGGCACTTCCCGATGGCGACGCGCGAAGTACCAGCGCAGGGTCGCGATCACCGATGACTCGGCCGGTTTCACGCTGCCCCCATCCGCCAAGCGCCAGGGCCTGGCCAGCACCGGCGCGCCATCCCGCGCGATGCGGTGCGCAGGCTTCGCCGCGAGACCGCCGCTGAAATCAAGGAGTTGGTTAACGCCGTCAGACCGCCCTGGTACACTGCCAGATCGTGATCGACCCCGAGAGCATGGCGCAACTGCGCAAGGAACTTCGGGAGCGGATGGTCGAGGACCGGAAGCTCCTGGAGGACCTGCGCGCGGAGGTGCGCTCGGGGCTCGGTGACGCGCGGCGGATCATGTCGAGGCAGACCACCGCCGTGTCCCTCGTGGGCACCGACGGAGGCAACAATCGAGTCGAATTCGATCCCTTCATGGCGCAGCTCGTTCGCGTCGTGGACTCGAGCAACAACGAGTACTGCCTCGAGGTCGTCACACCAACCTCCGACCTCGTCGCGCTCTCGAAGCGCCACCTCGAAGATGGCAGCGCCAAGACGCCGCTCGGCAAGATGATGAAGTTCCTCGGCGTCACGTTCCTCTGGGAGCTGTCGCCGATGATCAAGAAGCCGCCGGCGACGCCCTCGCCGAGCTGGGTGCAGGTCTACCGGGAGCTGACCGAGTGGGCGGTGCTCTTCTCGCTCGTGCGCGAGAAGGACTACGGCACGGACACAGTGATCGTCTGGGATGGCCTCCTGCGCAGCAAGGTCTTCTCGACGACGCTCTTCGCCGACCTTCGCAAGGGCATCGAGGAGGCCCTGCGCGCGCAGAAGGCCAAGCGCCGGAACATCTACGTGGTCGGGGTCGCGAAGCACTCCAAGGTGCTCCAGCGATACCGACTTGCCATGATGCTTGAGGGCACCATGCGCACCGACTACCCCTGCTACGCCGACGTCTCGCGCGAGCTGGAGCAGAACGCGTACGTCTGGTCCGAGTACGCGCGCGGCGGCGAGGTCGAAACCGGCGAGGTCAACAAGTTCGTCGCCGGCAAGATGTTCTTCGTGAAGTTCGGTGGTCGACCGCGCGACCCGATCTGGCCCGTCGACCTGCTCGAGACGCAGCTCAGCGACGCCCAGCTCATCTTCGGCAGCTTGCTCGCTGATGCCATCGAAGGCTTCCCGGTGCCGTTCTACCCGCGGTGCCTCCAACGGGCGCACGAGAACGCCGCGCTCGTCGACTTCGACATGGACATTCTCCAGCAGGGAATCGTGAACGCGATCCGCGAGTCCCTTGGCGAGAGCGCAGCCGTTCTCGACGAGCTGGCCCTCATCGACGCGGACCCTGCAGGAAAGCGGTACGGATAGAACATGGCGGACCTCAATCTCTTCCCAGACGATCAGGTCGTCGGCGTCTTCCGTGGCTTCCGTGAGGGCGGCATGGAGTTCCACGCCGACCTCGCGTTGCCCTACCGCACCGAGTTCCACAACACGCCGATGCATGGGCAGTTCTTGCTCGTGCAGCTCGAAACGCCAGACGAGGCCGTTCTCGGGCGCATCACGTCGCTCTCGTCCGAGGGGCGACTGAGCGGCCCCTCTGGCGAGGACTTCAACATCCGCGCTGTGCGCGAACGGCGCGCCGTCCCCGAAGGGCTCCGCGAGGACTACCTGAAGTACCGCGTGAACATCCGCGTGCTCGGCGTCCTTCGCAAGAACAACGGTTCGCTGGTGTTCGTCCCGTCGCACCGACGCCTGCCGCACGTCGGCAGCCCCGTTGCGTTCCCCTCCGGTGCCGTGCTCCGCGAGATCGCGGGCCACAACCAGCTCGGCGCCGAGCTCGGGTTCTTCGCGCTCGGTGAGTACATCTTCGCCAAGGGCGACGGCAGGCTGAACGCCGAGAACTGGATGCAGCTCCGTGACCCGACCATCACGGTGAAGTTCGACATCGCGAACCTCGTGTCGCGCAGGTCGTTCGTCTTCGCGCGCGCCGGCTTCGGCAAGTCGAACCTGAACAAGCTGCTCTTCAGTGCGCTCTACTCGCAGACGCCCACCGTCGAGAAGCGCGGCGGCAAGAAGGTCCCCGTCGGGACGATGATCTTCGACCCCGACGGCGAGTACTTCTGGCCTGACGACAAGGGGCGTCCCGGGCTGTGCGACGTGCCCGCGCTCGAAGACCAAGTCGTGGTCTTCACCTCGCGGGCGGCGCCGAGCCCGTTCTACCAGTCGTTCGTGGCGGGCACGATCAAGCTCGACATCCGGCGTCTCCGTCCCTCCGACGTCATCTCGATCGCGCTGCCGCCCGAGCGACAAGACCAGCAGAACGTCAGCAAGTTGCGCGGGCTCGACTCGGGCCGGTGGGAGCAGCTCGTCGACCTTATCTGGGCAGACCGCAACAACGCCGATCTTGACGACATCAAGGAGCTGCTCGGCCTCGCTGACAGCCAGGACCCCGAGGCGCTCGCGGCGCGCGGGAACATGACCAAGATCGTCTCGCAGCTCCACGACCCTGCGAGCCGCCTCCTCGATCTGTTGCTGCGCGCGCTGCGTGACGGGAAGCTCTGCGTCGTCGACGTGTCGCAGCTCCGTGGCGGCGCCTCGATGATCCTCTCCGGCCTCATCCTGCGCCGCATCTTCGACTGGAACCAAGAGCAGTTCACGCGCGCTGACTCGGAGAGCATCCCGACGATCGCCGTCGTCGAAGAGGCGCAGAGCGTCCTGAACGACAAGGCCTCGGCCGCGACGCCCTACATCGAGTGGGTGAAGGAAGGCCGTAAGTACGATCTTGGCGCTGTGCTCATCACGCAGCAGCCCGGCAGCATCCCCGTCGAGATCCTGAGCCAAGGCGACAACTGGTTCATCTTCCACCTGCTCTCGGCGAGCGATCTCCAGAACGTGCGGAAGGCGAACGCGCACTTCAGCGATGACCTTCTGAGCAGCCTGCTCAACGAGCCACTCGTCGGCCAGGGCGTGTTCTGGAGCAGCGTGAAGGGCAACGCCTACCCGGTGCCCCTCCGGATCCTCTCGTTCGAGAAGATGCACACGACGCGCGACCCCGGCTACGCGCTCGGGCCGGTCCAGAACTACGCGACGAAGCTGCGCGACAGCGCCCCGCTGACCTCTGCTACGCCGCCGACGGCGGCCGCCGTGGCGAAGGCGTCGGCCAGCGCCGTGGCGGTGCCCGCCGCTTCGGGCGACGAAGACGGCCCGGACATCTCGGTCACCCCGCAAGACACCCTCCGCGCCGACACGGAGAGCGCCGTGGCCGCCGTCGAGCAGGACTCCGAGGTGCGCCAGAAGATCCTCCAAGGCGACGGCATCCCGTGGTTCGTCGTGATGCGGAAGATCGAGGCGATGCTCCCCGAGAGCCTTCGCCAGGACAAGAACCGCATTAACCGCCTCGTCGCGAACGCCGTCTCGAAGATCGTCAATGGGCAGCAGGACAAGGCGTGGGCCACCGAGCGACGCGGCGCCAAGAACACGCTCTTCATCATCCGGCGCTGACGCGGTCACGCGGCCGGCGCCGCCACCGCCAGCGGGCTCCAGACCACGTCGTCATCGGCCGCGAGAGCAACCAGCTTCGCGTCGGCGCTCTTGGGGAACCTGAAGTCCAGGCCGACGCCAACGCCCGTGGGCGCGTTCGCGTTCGCCGCCAGCTCCTGCACGTCGGCATCATCGACTCGTAAGCTCTGGATGCGCCCCCACCGAGCGCCGGTGGACTCCACGACGACGAACACCGGCTGCCCAACGAAGAGTCGCTGAGCGGGCTTGTCGACGACGACGACCGTGCGGCCCTTGAAGGGGCCATCCCCGTCGCGCATCGTTAGCTCGACGCGGCCAGGGGACGCTGCATGGTGGGTCTCCAGGTAACGGCCGACGACCAGCCCGAAGATCGACATCGCCAAGCTCTCGATGAAAGCCACCGCCTCGCGCATGTCCGCGCCTCCGAGGAGGTTCATGGGGTTGCCGCCGCGGTGGGCGACCTGGTTCCTGCGCTCGACAATGTCCTTCAGGCGCTCCTCGAGCACCGTTCGTTTCACGCCGTCCTGCGGCGGGGTGTCGAGCCCCTGCGCGGTGCAGTACCAGGCGACGACCGCGTCGGCGCGGCACGCGCGGTCGCAGATCTGCTCGATGCCAACCGCGCCGAAGAGCGCATCGACCTCGCCCGCACGCAGGTTCGCATCGTGCGCGATGACCACCGCCTCGTTCAGCTCGTAGGGCTTGGCACCGCTCAGGCATTCGAAGAGGTTCTTGACCACGCCCAGCTCGCTGAGGCCGACGTACCGGCTGTCCCCTCGTCGACCGCGCCACAGGAGTTCGGCCGTTCCGGCGAGATGCTTGTCCGTCAGCTTCTTCGGGAGGGCCGCGTAGTCGACACGCCCAGCCTCGAGCCGCACGTACGCGGTGATGAGGTTCTCGACGAACTTCTCGAACGACGCGTACAGCGCCACGACGAACGCCGCGTAGTCGAAGCGACGCCGGATCGAGACGTACTGCTGGACCACCGTGTCCTTGTGGCCAACCAGCGCGGCGTTGACCGGATCGATCGACGCCACGAGCGCCTTCAGCTCGGCCAACTCCGTGATGAGTTCATCCAACGTAGAACGCACAGGCGGGCTCCGTCGCGATCACTTCTTGGTCTTCGTGATCGCGGCGGCGAAGGCCTCGCTCACACAACGGTTGCGGTCCTGGGTGTCTTTGAAGTTCGTGCGACGCCCAGAGAAAAGCTCGTGATGCGTCTTGTACATGGCCTCGAGCTCGCCACGCAGGACGGCCTTCTTCGCGACGAGCTTCGGTCGATGCGGGACCACGTCGGCGCTGTTCGCCACGAACATCAGCGGGTCGTAGACGATCTTGGTGGGGCGCTTCGACGAGCCGAGCACCGTGAAGGCCTCGGTCCCCAGTACCTCCCAAAGGAAGGTCACCGTCGCCTCGAACATGGTCTTGTACTCGGCCAACAGCGTCTGCGGGAAGTTGTTGCCCCCCATGATGAAGCGGTCGAGGAACTCGGAGATCTTGTTCAGGTTGAACTTCGAGGTGATCTGCCGGTACGCGAAGAAGCGCAGCACGAGCTCGACGTCCTCCATCTTCTCGAACATGCGCGTGCCCGCCTTGGTCGACTCGTCGACGGCATCGTCGGCCTCCTCTTCGTCGATCTCCTTCTCTTCCGGCGAAGGGTCGAGCGGGATGCCCCACATGCGCCGGAAGTTCTCGTTCTCGGAGAGCGCCAGGCAGAGCGAGTTGAGGGGGCCGCCATAAACCGCGTTGCGGGTCTCCTGGCTGCCCAGCTTCACGCCGCCAGAGTTGAGGCGCTCGAAGACCATCTTCTTCAGCATCGCGGCCTGCTCCTCGGTCGCGGCCGTCTCCTTGAGGAGGATGATCGACGAGATGTACCGACGGTCGATTCCGTCTTTGACCTTCGACGGCAGCGTCGAGTAGGTGCGGCCGTCGAGGTCCGACCAGTACTGCAACCCGGCGAGCTGGAACTTGTCGGCGTAGAAGTCACTCAACGCAGTCAGACGCTGGCGCCCGTCCATCACCTCGAAGCGCGCGAGCTCGCGCTCGTAGAGGAACACCGGCGGCACCGGCACGTTCATCAGGAACGACTCGATGAGCCGGGACTTCCGTTCGACGCTCCAGCGATGCCGACGCTGGTACTCGGGATCGAGCTTGTAGCGGAACTCCTTCTCGCCGCCTTCGCCGTCGATCTTCTCCTCCAACATCTTGAGGATGCCCGCGAGCGGGTACCGCGCCTGCTCGGTGACAATGCGGATCTCGCCTTTCGCGTAGCGGCTGTTCAGCTCCTCATCGCTGACCTTCTTCTCGGTCACGTCATCGTCGAACGAGACTTTCTCGCCCTTGAGAAGGTGGCTCGCCGCTGCTTGCTGCGACTTCGCGCCGGCCGCCGGCTTCTTCTGGTTGCCCTTCGTCACTGGCTCTCTCCCTCAGGCACGGTGGCAGTACACGTCATACTCGGTGATCGCCTTCTTCGGCTTGGCCTGGAACTGCCGCACCTGTCGGCGCCCGCTGTCGGAGTCCGGCACTGCCTTCGCCGTCTTCATCCTCCAGTCAGAGTCGAGCAGCGACTTCTTCAGCACGTCCATCGGCTCCGCGTCGCGGTCGTGGATGCCGCCGTAACGAATGATGAGCCGCGCATCCTTGGTGGTGTGCTTGGCGACGTTCCTCCAGACGAGCCCCAGCTCGCCAGCGAAGTGGTCGGCGCCGGAGTGTTCGAGCTGCCCCTCGGGCTGGCGGTACTCGACGTAGTCCGGGCCACCAAGGAACCAGAGCCGGAGCCACTGGTCCGGCAGGTACGTGCGCATGCCGAAGTACGGAGGCGACGTGACCACGAAGCGTGCCTTGGGGAGGTCGGTGAAGGTCTCCGCAACCCGGCTGTCGCCGAGCAGCACCTTGCCATCTACGTGCGGTGGAGCCTCCGTGAGGTAGCGCTCTGCCCGCGTCTTGATGATCGACAGCACGTCGACCTTGTCGGGACGCATGCCCCGTGCGGTCCAGAACTTCACCGCGTAGTTCGGCTTCGGCGCGAAGGTCCTCGGCGACTGGTTCGAGAAGTACGACGGCGCGCCCTTGGGGCGCGGGCCGTGGAGCGCGCCGAGCACGATCGCTCGCAGCAAGATGCGCGTCGAAGATGAGCACTCAGCGAGCAGCGCCTCGCGGAGCTGGCAGAGCTGAACGAGCGTGTGCTCGTGGTACGCAAGCTTCCAGAACTCGCCCGAGGGAAGCTCGGTCGGCTCCTTAGCCGCCTTCAGGATGGCCCTTGCGCTCGCCACGACGCGACCGGGCTCCGCAGACGCGAGCTTCGCCTGCGCGAGCGCCGCCGCTACCGGACTGCTGTCGACGCCCACCGAAGGCATCTTGCGAAGCCGCGCCGCGAAGTTCGTAGTGCCGCGCCCGCAGAAGGGATCGATCACCCAGTCGCCTTCATCGCCGTGCTCCTTCAGGACGCGCAGCGGGAAGTCGAGCGGGTACATCGTGTAGTAGGGGCAGACCGCGTTCAGGGCGTCGTTGCTCATGGGATGGCTCCGGCGCTCAAGCAAAGGGGCCGCGTTCCCCGACGCAGGGACACGCAACGATAGGTACTGGGCTCAGCGCTAACCACTGGTCACGACTCCTACCGCGTTCCGCGCCACCGAAGGTCTGGAGTCTCCCACGCCCACGCGCTCACCGGCGATGGCGGCGTCGACTCGCGCGGCCGCCTCCCTCGACGCCGGGTGGCGCTTGGACTGCACGAGCGGCGGGAACTCGGTCGTCATCGTCAGCCCCCCAGCACCTTCATCGCGGCGGTCTTCGCATCCCCGAAGAAGATCGGGTCGACGTGCTCCATGATGTCGGCGCTGACGTCGAGGAAGTTCCGCTTGTTCTCGATGGGGATGAGGGCGCGCTTGGCGCCGTTGTCCTTGGCGACCTGAAGGGGCTCGGTGAGCGAGCGCAGGGGCTTGATGTTCCCCTGCACGCTGAGGTCGCCGAGGATGAGGAGCGCCGGGCTGACGGGCGCCTTGCGGATCGCCGAGTAGGCGGCGACGAAGAAGGCAACGCCGAGCTCGGCCTCGACTCGGTTGGCGAGGAGGTCGATGACCTCGACGTGGAGGTCGGAGACGTCGAGGTCGCGCGCGATGCCCAGCTCGGACTTCCTTGTCTGGAGGAAGCTGAAGGCGCGCTGCACCGACTCCTTCATCGCGCCCGCCACGCCGCCCGCGAGCTTCAACTTGCCCGTGCCGCTCGAGACGGAGACCTCGACGCGGTAGAGACCGACGGTGCCATCGGACGTGACGCCCGCGCTGTAGACGGTGCCGGGGGCCAAGGGGTCGGTGGAGATGAGGTCGCGGCCGCCCTGCTCGGGCACGCCGACGAACTTCTCCTCGCCGGTCTCGTTGTCCGAGTAGCTGAAGGACGTGTGGTAGTACTCGAACGAGCCCATCTTCTTGAGCTGTTCCTTCACGCGGCGGCGGCCTTCGACGGCCAGCTCGAGGATCTCGCCCAGCTCGTCGCGCGTGATCTCACCGTGTGGGAAGAGGATCTTCATCAGGCCTGAGACGGTCTTGCGCACCGCCTTGCGGTCGCGGGCGTTGAGGTGGGCGCCGAGCGAGAAGTGGCGATCGATGACCTCGGTGAAGTTGTGCTTCCGCATCTCGCGGAGCGCCTCGGCGA
>CAYMUE010000219.1:0-9077 GCA_964393505.1 uncultured Polyangiaceae bacterium | reverse complement strand
GCCATCTCCCGGATCGGCTTTCCCTCGTTGCCCTCGCCGTAGACCGACATCCCGCGGTCGCCCAGCAGGAAGTGATACACCGACCCTTCGGGACGCGCCTTTCCCACCTGCACCCGCTCCGGCACCTCGTCGAGCCACCCCGCCTTCTTGCCATTCAGCAGCTCGGCCTTGAAGACCTGCCGACGCGCCCCCACCAGCGAGTTGCCGCACGCGAGCTGATTGCCGAACCAGGGCACGAACCCGCCCGGCGCCATCGTGTTCAACCACAATGACACCTCGGCCAGCTCCACGGCTACCGGGTTCAGGTCCACGCCGAACACGTTGTTGTCGGCGATGTACGTCTTCACCCGCTGCTTGAGGATCGCGTAGTCCTCCGTCTGCCGGTACGGGTCCACCTCCGTGCTTGTGCTTGTGCTCGTGCTCGTGCTCGCGCTCGATCCTCCATCCCGCGGCGCCGTGAGCAGCAGCTTTCGCCCCAGCTCCTTCTGCTTCGCCTCCAGGTACGCATCGGCCAACTGGTTGATCGCCTCGTTCAAGAACGCCGCGCTCCCCATCGCAGGCTCGCACACGGTGAGATGGAGAATCTCGTCGGCCGTCTTGCCCGGCAGCAGCTCCTCGAGCGCGTACTTCACCAGGCACTGGGTCAGCACCTCGGGCGTGTAATACGACGCAGACGTCTCCCGGAATCGCCCCGCCAGCCGGTAGACGAACGTCCCCTTCTCGTACTTCTTGAGCGTGCCGTCGGCGTTGTAGACCCGCTCCTCGTCCGTGTACTCCTTCAGATCGTCTTCCGGAACGAAGTACGCCGTCGCGAGCTCGTCGGCCTTCTCCTCGGCCTTCTTCACCTCGTACAGGTCGGTCTGCGCGAAGAACCCGCTGAACGACAGCAGCGCCTCGTACACGGCTCCAAGCTGGTTGATCCCGAGCTGCGCATACGACACGCGTCCGCGCCGCTCCCGCCTGCCCGCCGGGCGCGACAGCGACATCAGCTCGATGATCCGCTGCATCACGAAGTTGCGAACCTTCACCCTGCTGAGCGTGGGAGTCCGCTTCGGATCGAACAGATGCGTGCGCAGCGGCGTGAGCTGGAAGGTGTTGTGCAACGGCTTGCCCTCGGTGCCGAGCGCAAGCTGCCGCATCCCCTTCTCCCGGGGCTGGAACCCGTCGTAGACGAGACGGAACAACTGGTCCAACGAGTCCGAGAGGAACGTGCCGTTCTTCGACTCCTCGGACGTGAGCTTCACCAGCTCGATGTCGCGAAGCCATTCCAGGCTGTAGCCCTTGCGGTACGCGTCGGCCTTGATCGGCGCATATCCGAGCTCCGGACGCGCCTCGATGTAGAACAGGAACAGCAGCCGGTACATGTACCGGAGGCACTCGAGCGTGAGCTGCTTCGCATCCAGCTCGTCCTTGCTCCCCTCGAACAGGGCCTGGTGGCTCTTGCGACGGGAGTACACCACCTCGTTGCCGAGCAGCTCGATCGCCTCGCGCAGGGCGTACTTCAGGTCCTCCGATACCGCATGAGCGTGCTTGTGCGAGTGCTCGTCGAGGTTGTCGAGCAGGCTCATCCCTTCGGCGGGACACACGCTGTCCCGATGGAGCAGCGCGGCCGCGGCCTGCAGCGTGCTGGCCTCGCGTCGCCCGAGGATCTCGTTCAGGAAGAACCGCAGGAGGCGCTTCTCGCTCCACTTCCCCCGGTCGATCAGCACGACCTGCGACGCCCCGGCCAGCAGCACCCACCGTGGCGGCTCGGCTCGTCCGAAGACGTGGCGCGTGATGAGCTCGTCGAACGTGGCGTCGGCGAGCGCGGGCGGCACCGATTGGCCCTCAGGATACTGCCCGTCCCGCAAACGCAGCGTGAGCGGGTCCTGCTCCTCGCCCGGGTCGTCGATGGCCTCGAGCACCCACAGCTCCGGAGCGCCGTTGGGCTTCTTCACCTCGCCCAGCACGGGAATCAACGAGCCGTCCTCGAGCTCTCTCGTCCCCGGCGCGAACGGGTATCCGAGGATGTCGAGCAACTGTTGCGACAGCTCCCGCTGCAGCTCGATCCGGTCCTTCTGGGCCTTCTGGCGTTCGAGCTGGCTCCTGGTGGTGAAGTAGTCCTTGTACAGCACGCGAAGCAGCGCGTACGGCGGATGCACCTTCTCCTGCTCGTCGCGCTCGCGCCACTTGCGGAACACGTCCTTGAGGTCCTCCTCGAGGATCGCGCTCAGGTAGTGGTGCGTGTAGAACTCGTTCTGGTTGTCGATGCCGGTGAGGTCGATGGTCATGGGCGCTCCCGTCGAGCTCGTGCCTTGCGGGCCGGAGGGGTCTGGTCAGCATGCCTGTCCGGCAGAGGGCGCAGCTCAAGCAAACGCCTCGTCTTGTCGATCTCTGCGGCGATGAGGCCCTCCTCGGGCAGAAGGGTCAGGTACTCCCGGACCAGCATCTTGTTGGGCAGGTTGTCGGTCGCATATCGGACGATCGAGTCCCCCTTGCCGGAACAGAGAATGACGCCGACGGGCGGATTCTCGCCTTCTTGCGTCCAGTGTTCCCCGGCGTAGTTGAGATAGAGGTGCATCTGGCCCGCGTCCGCGTGTGTGAACCTGCCCAGCTTCAAATCGAAGATGACCAGGCAGCGCAGTCTGCGGTGGAAGAAGAGCAGGTCGACGCGATACCAGGTGTCGTCGATGCGCAGGCGTCGCTGGCGTCCCACGAAGGCGAAGTCGTTTCCCAGCTCGAGCAGGAAGGTCTCCAGGTGCCGTACGAGCGCGTCTTCGAGGTCGGTCTCGGAGTACTCGTCCTTGAGGCCGAGGAACTCCAAGACAAGCGGATCCTTGAGCTGGTCGTCGACAGAGACCGCATCCGAGGCCATCGAAACGTGGCCCTTGCGCAGCATGGCGGCCTTGTTCTTCGACAGCGCCGTCCGCTCGTAGAACTGGCTGTCGATCTGTCGGGCGAGTTGACGAACCGTCCATCCGCCGCGCAACGCCTCCTGCTCGTAGAACGCGCGGGCGTCGGGATTTTTGACCGACAAGAGCTGCACGTAGTGGGACCAGGGGAGGCGTAGACCTGCGGAGAGCTCTGGCAGGCCCGGTGCCGCCAACGGCGATTCTTCAGACACTGTCTGAAGAATCCGGCCGGGAGATGTTTCAGACGCTGTCTGAAGAATTCGGGCCGGGTCCCAGGCCAGGTAGAAACGCCGCATCTGGCTGAGGTTCACCGGGCCGAACCCTCTGCCGAACCTGCGGGAGAGATCCTGAGAGAGCCTTCGAATCAACTCGGCGCCGTAGGCGGCCCGGCGCTCGCCGCGCTGCTCATGGTCCACGATGCGTTTGCCGATCGTCCAATACACGGCGCACATGATCGTGTTGACCGTGCGCGCCGCTGTCTGGCGAGCCTCTTCGACCAGCCGTGCTACATCCTCGAGCACTGCCGCGTAGTTCTCGTCGGAAGCAGCGAGAGAGTTTCCAGGACGAGCCGGTCTCGTCATGATCCGCTCCCTCGCAGCACCGCAACGACCTGCAGGAAGGGGTTGTCCTCGGTGGTCATCGTGTCCTCCACCCACTGGATGAACTCGTCGAAGGTCCTGTCGATCCGGCGCTTCTCGGCCTCTCTGCGCTCCTCCACGACAGCCACGGGGAGCGTGAGCTGCTCGAACCGCTTCTCCACATGCCCGAGCTGCCGTTTCCGGAGCTGCTCGAGGGCCTCGAGCTGCACGTTCAGCTTCCCGTTGATCTCCGCCTCGAACTCCTTGCGGTGCGCGCTCATATAGGCCTTCGCCCGCTCGACCACCGCCGGCAGATGAAGCTCGAGCGCATCGGCCGTCTCCTCGCTGTCCCCGAGATTCGGGACCTTGCTCCGGCCAAGCCCGATGCGCTCCGTCAGCTCCGCAAACTCCTCGATCCCGTCCACTTGCCCCTTGATGACCCGGACCGCAAACCACTTGTGCACCAGGGGGTGGCTCTTGCGATTCGGTATCAGGCCCGACATCACGTACACGGACTCTCCGGCACCAAGCACGCCGGGCGGCAAGGTGACCAACGGCGCCTCGTGACGCCCGAAGGCCGCGAGCACCTTGTCATTGGCCCACTCGAGCACCGGATTCAACGGCCAGAGGTAGTGCACTCGCGGCCACGCGGTCTCGTCCTTCCTGCACCGCCGCATCTCCGCCTGCATCACCTCGACGTCCGACGACAGCGCGAAGGCACCGTCCTGCGGCCACACCTCGGCCGGCAGGTAGCGGAACCGGTCCCGGAGGTCATCGGGAGCGGTGAGCTCCACCCGCTTCTGGTCGTCGTAGAACTCGACCTGAAGCCACTCGCTCTCCCGGATCTGCTCCACCGCGGCCTTGAAGTAGGCGTAGTCGTCGGCAAACAGCGAGTGCACCGGACGGGTCTTCTCCGCGGACCGGTCGCCCGTGGGCACAGCCCCGCCCATGAGAAGCGCCAGGGGATCGAACGACTTGTCCTCGAGCTGCGCCTCGAACTGCTCGGGGGTCACGCCGCTCTCGATGGCTTCGCCGGTGATCTCTTCCTCGGCGTCGATGTCGTAGACACCCATCCAGGTCGAAGGGTCGCCGATGTTTCTGACAGCCTGCTCGTCCTTCTTGACGAGCAGCTCGAGGATGCGCGTGTCGCCCTTGATCTTCTCGTTGTCGCTCTCGGTCACCAGGTACACGATTCGGGGTTCGTGCTCCTGGCCATAGCGGTCGATGCGTCCGTTGCGCTGCTTGAAGACCATCAGCGACCACGGAATGTCGAAGTGCACCATCTTGTGGCAGAGGTAGTGGAGGTTGATGCCCTCGGATGCGACATCCGACGCAATCAACAGCCGCACAGGGGCCTCGTCCTTGCCGAAGTCCTCCACGATGCGCTGCTGCTCGACATCGGGCAGGCCGCCGTCGAGCGTCTCGACCGCGAGCGGGTTCAGCTCCAGATCGCGCACGAGGTTCTGCCTCAGGAAGTCCATCGTGGCGATCCGCTCGGTGAAGATCACGAGGCGATCGTCCTTGGCCTTGCCCGTCCACCCCAGGCCCTTGTCGTCGTCGCGAATGATCTCGAGCAGCTTGCGGTACTTCGCGAAGTCGCCCTCCTCGATCCCGCGCACGGCGTCACCCAGCAGCTCGAGCGAACGAATGTCGGACTGCAGCTCCGGATCGGCCTGCTTCTTGAGCCGCGCGACGCGGTTCCGAATCGTCTCCTCGCAAGCCACCGGACTGGAGAACAACGCCTTCTCCAGCGTGGTCTTGAACAACTGCCCCGCGGTCCTGCGCGAGTCGATCTTGCTGAACTTCAGGGATGTGAGCGCGTCGTAGGCGTGCTCCTCGGTGGGCGTGGCCTTGCACCTGGCAATGCTGATATGCCGCTGCCTGAAGGCGCTACCCACCTGGTCCTGGATGTCCTTCTTGAACCGACGGATGAACAGCCCCTTGATATCGTCCTTGCCGTAGCTGTCCGGGTCGGCGATCGCCGTCGGGTCGAGCATGTTCATCAGGCTGGCAAAGCTGCGCGCGCTTCCGTCGTGGGGAGTCGCCGACAGCATGATGAGGGTGTCGGAGCGCGACGAGAGAAGCTTCGCGAGCTTCGATCGGAGCGACAGCGCCTTGCCGCGCTCGGCCACGTTGTGGGCCTCGTCGACCACGATGACGTCCCACTCCGCGTTCTCGAGGTACGTGCGGTACTCGGCGTCCTGCTTGAGCGTGTCGATGGAGATGATCGACTTGTCGAAGTAGTGGAACGGGTTGTGGTTCGTGGGAATCTTGCTGCGGATGCGTTGGATACCCACGGAGTCGAGGCGCGTGAGCGGAATGGAGAAACGGCTCCAGAGCTCCTTCTGGAACTGCGTGAGCATGCTCTTGACCGCGAGCACCAGGATGCGCTTGCCGCGCCCGCGCCGGATCAGCTCGCTCAGCAGGATGCCGCACTCGAGGGTCTTGCCGAGGCCGACCGCGTCGGCGATGAGGATGCGCTGGCGCGTCTGCTCCAGCGCCTGCATGGCCGGGTCGAGCTGGTAAGGCACCAGGTCCATCGCGGCACGATGCCCGATGTAGAGGTTGTCGTCGGTGGGCGCGGTCTGCCGCAGCAGGCTCTCCATGTAGAGCAGCGAGGCGCGGTAGTGCGGTGACGGATCGATCGCGATGCGCGTATCAGCCGGGTCGAGCACGACGGGCTTGTCGATCTCGTCGAGGAAGATGGCCTCCCGGTCGCGCACGATCTCCGAGATACCCACGACCGAAAAGGCCTTGCCGCCGGTCGAGGTGGTGTCGATGCGGCGGACCAGCCACTCGGCATCGCGCACGAGGATGCGGCTGCCGGGCGCGATCGGGGGCTGCGGCCCCGAGGACATGCGCGGCGGCCGGGCGGAGCGACGCGGGCCAGACGATGGACGCTTGGAGGGGGGAGGTGGTTGGGGGGAGATTCGCGCCTTGGTCGGGGAGGGGGCCACGATCGGAAGCTCCGCCTGAACTCCGCGGGGGAGGGGCGGCTTGGGCGGCTCGGCCTTGCTCGATCGACCTGCGAGGCGATCGATGAGCAAAGCTTTCTCGCGTCCCGACGTGTCGAGCCCGAGGCTGCGGCACATTTCCTGAAGCTGCGTCCGCTTCAGGCCTCCGAGGATCTCGTCGAGCTTCACACGGTGCGCGGCAGCCAGGGTTTCCACGATCGCGTCCTTCACGCGTCGATCAGGAACGGCGAGATCATGCTGGTCGAGGAGGGTCAGCAACTCGTCGCGAGAGAAGAGGTCGAGGACCTGACGCTTGGTAGGCATTCCTGTGGTCCGCAGGGTATGCCTTGGAGGAGGGGGGATCAACGTGCATGGGATGCACAACGGCGCGAGTGCGACATGGGGCGTCGCGTGAAGCTCACACCCACCGACCGGACCCGCTGCGCTGGAGTTGCGACGCCATGCCCGTGGGAACGCGGGCGCCGTCTACGGCTGAGGAGACAAGGGGAAGACGAACCTACCCTCGGGGGCGGCGTCGTGCGGCGAAGAGGGCGGCCAGGCCCGCGAGGAGCCACGCAGTCTTGGATCCAGGCGCTCCCGCCGTGCGGCATCCGCAGGCGCCACCCGTGATCTCCGCGTCGTCCTCCAGCTCGTTCTCGATCGGCGGGGCCGCGTCGGTCTTGCCCGCTTCCTTCGGGACCCCCGCGTCCTTCGGCGGAGGAATCGCAGCGTCGGCTCCCGCTTCCACCCCGGCGTCGACCACGATGGGCTCGTCGCTGCTCTCGGCCGTGATCGTTGCGCGGGTGAAAGCGCAGTTCGTGTGCGCGATCACGACGTGGTACTCCCACTTGGGGTCGAACGGGGGATCGGAGTTGGCGTCGATGACGAGCTCACCGGAGGTCGTGGTCAAGCCTTCCTTCTTGTGATCGTACTGGTCGGGCTTGGGGGGATCGTTGTAGCCGCCGCCGAAGAGCACGGGTGTGTCGCGGGACACGTAGACTCCCCAGTTGTGGGAACCGCTGCCCATGACGTCGTCGAGCTCGACCTTGAAGCGCACGCTGGTGGCGCCCGGCTCGGGCTTGTACTTGAACTGGAAGGTGCTGCTGAGGGCGAGGTACTTCTTGAGCTGGTTGCAGGGGTAGCCGCCCATGAGCTCGCCGACGAAGTCCAGGCCCATCATGTAGGAGGTCAGGCCCTTCTTCTCCTCGAGGTCGAGGAAGCGCGGGCACTTGTCCAGCCCGCGATCGGTCAGCGCAGCGATCACCTTGGCTTCCTTCTGCTCGTCGAGCTTGCCGTCGGCCTTGAGCGCCGCCGCCCCCGCCTTGATCCCCTTGGCGACGTCCGCGAAGGTCGAGCTGTTCGGCAGCATTGCCATCGTGTTCCAGATCAACGCGTCGGCAAGCTCCGCGCCGATTGCCGTGCGGATCGCCCAGCCCATGGTGCCGATCAGCTTGCCGTCCTCGTGCGATTCGCCGAACAGAGCGCCCGGGCACTGGCCCACGTCCTCGGTCAGATCGCGCGCGTAGGGTCCCAGCGCCGCCTCTCCGACGACCGGATCGTCGTTGACCGTGGAAGAGAAGTAGTCCGCGGTGCCTTCCTCCATGGCGCCCGGCATGATCACGAGCCCGTACTGATCGAAGTCGATGGGGCCGTTGGAGAGGCTGATCGCCGTGGAGTTCACGAAGTGGGTGAACTCGTGGAGGAACACGTCGGAGTCGTAGGCGAAGTCGTCGTTCCACCCCTGGCCGATGAAGATCGCGTGCTTGGCGATGCCCTTCCACGGCGTGTAGAACGCGTTGTCATAGGCCTGCTGATCGGGGCCGAAGTTCACTACGCCCATCAGGTCGTAGTCCAGGTTCACGCCCTGCTTCTCGCGGAACCAGGTGTCCATCCGATCGAGGTGGTAGTAGACGTTGACCTCGGCGAACGAGTCGTCGAAGGCGGGTTGGCTGGCGGAAGGCTCGTAGAGGAAGTCGCCGTTCTCGTCGGGGGCAGCCTTCTGCTCGACCTCGACGTCCTGGGGCTCGTCGTAGGACGGGTCGCCCGAGACGTGTGCGTAGACGGTGCCGGCTCTGCCGGTGAGACGCTGCGGCGTGAGGGGCGTGAGGTTGAGCAACTCCACCTCCTGCACGTTCGGCGTGCTCTTGTCGTTGATCGGGTAGACCTTGCCCTTGGCGTGCTGCGCGAGCGTGTGGATCTTGATCACTCCGCCCGTCTGCGCGTCGAGCACGTAGCGGTGCATCCCAGCCCGCGTGGGGACATCGACCTGCCAGGCGAGCTTGCCGCCGCGGGAGTCGGGCACGATCCCGAGGGTTGCCTCGGTGTTCTTGTTGGTGCGGTCGAGGCCGAGGGCCGCGACGCGTGCGATGGCTTCCGTGGCGCCGAACCCCGGGACCGGGGACGCGGTCAAGCCGCGGGCGACATCGACCATCACGGTACGCACGCGGCCTGCGGCATCGACGCGGACCGCGACGCGCTTGTCGAACACGGGCAGGCCTTGCCAGGTCTGCGCATAGCGCAGGTGGCGATAGCCGGAGTTGTTCAGGTCACGATGGGGTTGGAGGTCGATGTCCTTCACGCCGAGGTCGGATGCGTGCAGCGTGAGGTAATCGCGCGCAGCGAGCTCGGTTGGTTGAGAGGATCTCTGAGCCGGG
>CAYMUE010000218.1:7870-9099 GCA_964393505.1 uncultured Polyangiaceae bacterium | reverse complement strand
TCACACGGCACGGACTCCAGGTTCACGTCGTGCCTGCGCGTCTTGCGCGCCACCGGGAAGTACGGATCGCAGTACGCTACCTCCGCCCCCGCGTCGCGCGCCAACTCGATGATCTCGTACGACGGCGACTCCCGATCATCGTCGATGTCCGCCTTGTACGCCAGACCGAGCACCAGCACCCGCGACCCCTTCAGGCTCTTCCGGTCCTCGTTCAGCGCCTCGGCCAGCTTGCGCACCACGTACTTCGGCATGCTCGTGTTGATCTCCCCCGCAAGCTCGATGAAACGCGTCCACGCCCCGTGCTCCGCCGCCTTCCACGTCAGATAGAACGGGTCGATCGGGATGCAGTGCCCCCCCAGCCCGGGCCCAGGATAGAACGGCGTGAACCCGAATGGCTTCGTCTTCGCCGCCTCGATCACCTCCCATACGTCGATCCCCATCCGGTCGAACGTCATCTTCAGCTCGTTCACCAACGCGATGTTCACCGACCGGTAGATGTTCTCCAACAGCTTCGCCGACTCCGCCACCCGCGTCGACGACACCGGCACCACACGGTCCACCGCCGCACCGTAGAGCGCCACCGCCGCGGTCGTCGAAGCCGCGTCGATCCCCCCCACCACCTTCGGGATCGTTCGCGTGTCGAAGTGCGGGTTGCCCGGATCCTCGCGCTCCGGCGAGAACGCCAGGTAGAAGTCCCCAGGACACTTGAGCCCCGAGCCCTCCAGGATCGGCAAGACCTCCTCGTCCGTCGTCCCAGGGTACGTCGTGGACTCCAACACCACGAGCTGCCCCTTGCGCAGCGTCGCCGCGATCTGCCGCGCCGTGGCGTGGATGTACGAGTTGTCCGGCTCGCGGTGTTTGCCCAACGGCGTCGGCACGCAGATCATGACCGCGTCGCATTCGCCAAGTCTGCTGAAGTCGGTCGTGGCCTCGAACGCCCCGCTCTTCGCCGCCTCCGCCACCCGCTCGGCGCCGATGTGCTTGATGTATGACTGGCCCCGCCGCAACGCTTCCACCTTGCGCGCGTCGACGTCGAATCCGATGAACCGGAACCCTGCCTCGCGGAACAGCAGCCCCAGCGGCAACCCGACGTAGCCGAGCCCCACCACCCCGACCACTGCCTTGCGCTCCCGAACCTTCGACTCGAACGATTCCACCTGCACCTCCAGATGCCGGACTGGACGCGCGCTTATACCAGGGGCCCCGCGCGCGTGACCAGCGCTACGGCC
>CAYMUE010000218.1:5633-7770 GCA_964393505.1 uncultured Polyangiaceae bacterium | reverse complement strand
AGGTACGTGTACTCGAACACGCCCACGAACCGCACCAGGCCGATCACGATCACGGTCGCACCCAGGATCGCCAGCCCGACCTCCCAGTTGCGCCCCAGCGACATGGCCACGGCCGCCGCCGTGAACAGCACGCTCACCCCGTAGAGGATGAGCACCGCGCGACGCTGCGTGAGCCCCATGTCGAGCAGCCGGTGATGCAGGTGGCCGCGATCCGGCGAGAAGATCGACCTGCGCTCCAGGAACCTGCGCACCATCGCGAACAGCGTGTCGAAGATCGGCACCCCGAGCGCGATGATCGGCACCAGCAGCGACACGGTCGTGGAAGCCTTCTGGGAAGCTCCCGCGAGCGAGGTCGTCGCCAGCACGTAGCCGAGGAAGTAGCTCCCCGAATCGCCCATGAAGATGCGCGCCGGGTTGAAGTTGTAGAACAGGAACCCGAGCACCGCCCCCATCGTGGCCGCCATCAGCACCGCCACGAACACCGACCCCGCCAGCCACGCCACCACGAAGTTCGTCAGCGCCGCGAAGAACACCACCCCCGCCGCCAACCCGTCGAGCCCGTCGATCAGGTTCACCGCGTTGATGATCCCCACGATCCACAGCACCGTGACCGGAAACGCAAACACCCCCATCGACAGGTCGCCCAGCAGCGGCAACCCGATCGCGTCGATCCGGAAGCCGCATGCAAAGGCGAACGATGCCGCGGCGATCTGCGCGTACAGCTTGTACAAGGCCCGGATCCCGCGCACGTCGTCGGCAAAGCCGAGCGCACACATCCCCAGGGCCCCCACGAACACCCCGACCACTCGCCACATCTCCCCACGGAACGACAGCGCGACCGACGACTCCACCACGAACAGCCCGACGAGCGGCGCCAGGAACCCGAGATAGATCCCCACCCCTCCGAGGCGAGGAATCCCGTGCTTGTGAATCCGCCGCCCCCCCGGCAGATCGATGGCCCCGATCCGGAACGCCAGGCGTCGCACGAGCGGCGTCAGACCGGCTGCTACCAGCACGGCGACCGCGAAGGCTGCGACGTAGGCTTTCATGCTGTTTCCCGAACTCTTCGCTTAGTTGTTCGCCATCGTGTCAGGGTTCATCCCCGTTCTCGCGCGCCCCGGTCGGCGGCCACGGCCCCGGTTGTAGCGCGCCCCTCTCGCCCCGGACAAGTCACGTGGGTGAGCGGGAGAATCGCTGCTTGACGCGTCTCGCCCGGGGGCGCTAACCCATGGCTCCACCTCCAGCCCCCAGGCCGAGCCATGATCTGTGTCGTCGCCGGGACACGCCCGAACTTCATGAAGATCGCGCCGATCTGGCGGGAGCTCGAACGCAGGGACATCCCGGCCCGACTCGTTCACACGGGACAGCATCATGACCCCAGCATGAGCGAGGTGTTCTTCCGCGATCTCGGGATCCCGGAGCCGGATGTCATGCTCCAGGTCAACGGCTCCTCCCACGCCGAGGTCACCGCGTCGGTCCTGCTCGCCGTGGAGGCAGAGCTCACCCGCAACCGCCCCCAGCTCCTCGTCGTCGTCGGCGACGTCACCAGCACCCTGTCCGCGGCCCTCGCAGCCGCCAAGCTCGGCATCCCCATCGCCCACGTCGAAGCCGGCCTGCGCTCCCGCGACTGGACCATGCCCGAGGAGATCAACCGCGTCCTCACCGACCAGCTCTCCGATCTGCTGCTGATCCCTTCGCACGATGCCGAGCCCAACCTGCACGCCGAGGGAGTTGCCCCGGAGCGCATCGTCTTCGTCGGCAACGTGATGATCGACTCGCTGCACCACGCCCTGAACAGACCCACCGACGTGATCGATCGCCTCGGGCTCGCGTCGCGCGGCTATGGCGTGCTCACCCTGCACCGGCCTGCCAACGTGGATTCCCGCGACGCCTTCGCCGCCACGCTCGACGCGGTCGAAGCGATCTCCTCGCGGATCCCGCTCGTGTTTCCGGTCCACCCGCGCACCTCCGCGCGCGCAGCGTCTCTCGGTCTTGGCGAACGCCTCGACAGCCTCCCGGGCCTGCGTTGCGTGCCCCCCATGGGCTACAACGACTTCGTCACGCTCTTCGGCAACGCCCGCCTCGTCGCCACCGACTCCGGCGGCATCCAGGAGGAAACCACCGCCCTCGGCATCCC
>CAYMUE010000218.1:0-5533 GCA_964393505.1 uncultured Polyangiaceae bacterium | reverse complement strand
TCCCACCCCGTGATCCGCACCCTCGAGGCCGTCGAGAAGCACCTGTACCGCGCAGCCGACGCCATCGTGCTCGTCACCGACTCGTTCCGCGATCGGCTCGTCGAACGAGGCATCAATCCCTCCAAGCTCTTCGTGGTGAAGAACGGCGTCGACGTCGGTCGTTTCGTCCCCCGGCCACGCACGACCGCGCTGCGCGAACGCCTCGGCTTCGGCGATCGCTTCGTCTCGTCGTACGTCGGCACCCACGGCATGGCTCACGCCCTCGACTCGATCCTCGCCGTCGCGGAACGGGTCAAGCAAGACGATCGTTTCCGCTTCCTGTTCGTGGGCGACGGCGCGGAGCGTCCGCGCCTCGAGCAGCTCGCGCGAAGCCGGGCGCTGTCCAACGTGGTGTTCCTGGGCGCGCTGCCGCGCGACCAGATGAACGACGTGTACGCCACCTCGGACCTGTGCCTCGTTCCGCTGCGGAAGGCCGAGCTCTTCACGACCGTGATTCCGTCGAAGATCTTCGAGATCCTCGCCATGGAGCGCCCGATCCTGCTGTCGGTGGACGGCGAGGCTCGCAAGCTGGTCGAGGCTTCGGGAGGAGGCCGCTTCGTGCCGCCCGAGGATGTGGACGCCATGACCGACGCGATCCGGTGGATGGTGGATCACGATCGCGAGCGCGCCGAGATGGGGAGGCTCGGAAGGGAGTACGTGCTCGCGCACTTCGACCGGGATCGGCTCGCGCAGGACTACCTCCGTGTCCTCGAGCGGGTGGCGAGGTGAAGCCTCCGCCGCTCGACATCGCGGGGCAGGCGGCGACCCTGGCGCGCACGCTCCGGTCGCTCCACCCGCTGCAGATAGCAGCCCGCCCGTACCAGCTTGGGGCCAGAGCCCTGATCAGCGACGTGCCCGCGCTCGCGCCACCGCGCACCGGTCGCCGCTTCCCTCCGCCGCCCCACGCCCTCGAGGAGCTGCGCGAGGCGGAGCGATCGCGCTTTGCGGTGCGGCTCTCCAGGCTGCGCCCCGGCTCTGCGCTGCGCGCGTACGAGGAGGCCTACGGGCTCGACCTCGTTCCACCCGACGTCTCGGCGGCCTGGCGCACTTCGGCGGCCGTCCATCCCTACCCGGCCTCGGTGCGCGCGCGTTCGCTGGCCGTCGCGATCCGCAGGGGAGCCGAGGGCTACGATGCCGAGCTCGCGCGGGCGTGCCGCGCCGTGCTCCTGCAGCCCGAGCTGCACCTGCTCGGCAATCACCTGCTGGAGAACGGGATCGGTCTCGCGTGCGGCGGCGCGATCGCGTCGGGTCACGAAGCAGAGCTCTGGTGGCGAACCGGCACGGCCCTCCTCGATTGGCAATTGCGCGCGCAGTTCCTGGAGGATGGCGGTCACTTCGAGCGCAGCGCCGCCTACCACCTCGCGCTCACGGCTGCTCTGCTCGAGCTCATCGAGCTCGCTCGGGCCGTCGGCCTGCGCCCCGTCCCCGCGCTCTGGAGGGACACCGCTTCCCGCGCCCTCGGATGGGCCGCGGCCGTGGTCGCACCCGACGGCTCCGTGCCGCTCTTCAACGACGCCACCCTCGACGCCGCCCCCGACTTCGCCGACGTCGCCTCGCTCGGCCGCGCGCTGGACATCTCCTGGACCGAGCCCACGGTCGCCGTGCAGCACTTGCGGCAGACCGGCTGGGTCATCGCACGCGCCGACGATGCGTTCCTCGTGATCGACGCGGGCCCGGACGGCGCACCTCATCAACCCGGACACGCGCACGCCGACTCCCTGTCCTTCGAGCTGTGGGTGCGCGGAAGGCGCACGGTCGTGGACTACGGCGTGAGCAGCTACGAGCCCGACGAGGCGCGCATGCGCACGCGCGCCACCCGCTCCCACAACACGGTGTCGCTGTCGGGACGCGACTCGAGCGAGGTCTGGAGCGCGTTCCGCGTGGGCAGGCGCTGCACCGCTGAGGTGCAGTCGATCGACACCGGCCCGTCCGTCGCGCGGGTTCGGGCGCGGCACGACGGCTACCGCTGGATGGACGGCAGGCCCTGGCACGAGCGCGAGCTGGAGCTGTCCCCCGGAAGACTGAGCGTGCGCGATCGGATCACCGGGGGCACGGCGTGCGCCGTATCCCATCTGCGCCTCGATGCGACGGCCGCGACGGAGGTGAGGGTGAGCTTCCGCGGCAGTCCCGCAGCGGGCCGCCCGGATGCGTGGTATCCATGCTTCTCCGAGCCCGCTGAGGCCGTGGTGTTCGAGGCGGGCCTGGGCCGCGCCAACACGGGCGAGTGGACGATCGAGTGGTGATCCGCAGCGACAGGGGACGACGTGCGACAGATCGCGCAGAGCTACAAGACGGGCAAGCTGACGTTGGCCGACGTGGCAACTCCGGGCGCGCCGGCCGGTGGCGTGCTGGTGCAGACCACCGCCTCCCTCATCTCCGCGGGCACCGAGCGCATGCTCGTGGACCTCGCGCGCAAGAGCCTCGTGTCCAAGGCGCGAGAACGCCCTGACCTCGTCGCCAAGGTCCTCGACAAGGTCAAGCGTGAGGGGGCCCTCGCCGCGTTCGATGCGGTGCGCGCCAAGCTCGATTCCCCCATCCCCCTCGGCTACTCCATGGCCGGACGCGTGCTCGAAGTCGGTCGCGATGCCCGTGACTTCGCGATCGGGGACCGGGTGGCCTGCGCCGGAGCCGGCATCGCCAACCACGCCGAGCTCAACGCCGTCCCGCGCAACCTCGCGGTCCATGTCCCCGACGCCGTCTCCGACGAAGAGGCCTGCTTCGCCACCGTCGCCGCCATCGGCCTGCAGGGCGTGCGCCTGGTCGAGCCCTCCCTCGGAGAGCTCGTCGTCGTCATCGGTCTCGGCTTGATCGGTCAGATCGTCGCCTCCCTGCTCACCGCCCACGGCTGCGACGTCGTCGGCGTCGATGTCGATCCGGCTCGCGTGAAGCTCGCCTTGGAGCGAGGCGCGATCGGCGGAGTGATCAGCGGCAAGGACGACGCTTCCGCCACGGTCAACGGCCTGTCGCGCGGCCGCGGTGCCGATGCCATCGTGGTGACCGCGTCGGCCAGCACCAACGAGCCCCTCGTTCTCGCCGGCGAGATCGCGCGCGAGCGCGCGGTAGTGTCCATCGTGGGCTTCCTGCCCATCGAAATCCCGCGCGCGACCTACTACGCGAAGGAGCTGCGCGTCGTGGTCTCCCGGAGCTACGGTCCCGGCAGATACGATCCCGACTACGAGGACCGCGGCCACGACTACCCCATCGGCTACGTCCGCTGGACCCAGCGTCGCAACCTCGAAGCCGT
Source organism: uncultured Polyangiaceae bacterium (assembly GCA_964393505.1). Lineage (GTDB taxonomy): Bacteria > Myxococcota_A > Polyangia > Polyangiales > Polyangiaceae > JACRCQ01. Next base: position 2,250 of record CAYMUE010000218.1, on the reverse strand, counting down.
CCTTCGCGCGATTGCGACTCGGCGCCTCGACGTCAAGGGCCTGATCACCCACAGATTCCCCTTCGAACGCGCGCTCGACGCCTACGAGCTGATCACCGCGGATCACCCGGAGCCGCACCTCGGCGTGGTGTTGACCTACCCGGAGCGCGAAATCGCGCGCCCGACGTCCGAGCCCGCCGCACCGGTCCGCACGCGCTCCGGCGACCTCGGCCTCGCTGTCGTGGGAACCGGCTCGTTCGCAACCTCGGTGCTGCTGCCCGCGATCAAGGAGCTCGACGGCGTTCGCCTCATCGCGACAGCTTCCGGACGCGGCCTTTCTGCGCGCCACGCGGCGGACCGGTTCGGGGCGGAGTTCACGGGGTCCGGGCTCGCGGAGGTGCTCGAGCGCCACGACGTGGAGGCGGTGGTGATCGCGACCCGGCACGACCGCCACACGGCGCAAGCCGTGCGCGCACTCGGCGCGGGCAGGGACGTGTTCCTGGAGAAGCCGGCCGCGCTCGACGAGGAACAACTGACCGCGCTCGGCGAGGCCGTGCGCACTTCCGGCCGCAGGCTGATGATCGGGTTCAACCGGCGCTTCGCGCCGTTCGCCCTGCAGGTCCGCGAGTACCTGAGCGGGCGGACCTCCGGTCTGGTGATGAGCTGCCGGATCAATGCCGGGAAGATCCCGGCGGGCAGTTGGATCACCGATCGCGCCGAGGGGGGCGGCCGGATCGTCGGCGAAGCGTGTCACTTCGTCGACCTGATGTCGTACTGGGCGGGGAGCGCGCCGGTGAAGGTCTCGGCGCATGCGATCGGCCCGGGGGGAGGGTTCAGCCGCGAGGACAACCTCGTCGTCGGGCTGGCCTTCGCCGACGGCAGCGTGGGAACGCTGGTCTACACGGCGATGGGCGATCCTTCGGTGGGCAAGGAGAGCTACGAGCTGTTCTGCGACGGCAGGGTGGTCAGCATCGAGGATTGGCGGACGCTGCGCATGACCTGTCGGGGCAAGACCACGACGAAGCGCGCGCTGCGGGCCGACAAGGGGCACCAGGCGGAGCTGCGCGCGTTTGCGCAGGCGTGCCGCACGGGCGGCGCCTCGCCGATCCCCTGGGAGTCGATCGAGGCGACGACGCGCGCAACGTTTGCGATCGAGCAGGCGTGGAGCGCAGGGGCTGCAGTGGAGCTCTGAGCTGCTCTACTTCTCGCGGCGCCTGCAGCCGAGCAGCGCCAGCGTCTCCAAGGCTCGAGACGGCGCCGTGACCGGCGGCAACCCCATCGCCTCGCCAAGGGACTCCCATCGGGCGATCGACATGCGATTGCGGGAGAGTCGCAGATACTGCAGGTACCCGCCGAGCCGCGGCACCCGGTCGGCTGGTCGCAACAGGGGCAGGCGCGCCAGGTACGCCAGCACATGCTCCAGCCTCCGCGTGGGGTGCGACGGCAGAGGGACCGTGTAGAGCAGTATTCCGCCGGGCCTCAGGATGCGGGCTACCTCGCCGAGGGTGGACGCGACGTCGTCGAGGTACTCGAACACGCTCGACGCCACGACCGCATCGAAGCTGCCGCAGTCGAAGGGGAGTGGCTTGCGGGCTTGGATCACGACCCAGTCGAGGTCCTGGCCCTCGTGGGTACGCCGCGCTTCCGAGATCATCGCCTCGGAGATGTCGACGCCTGTCACGACATAGCCTCGATGCGCGAGGTCAGCCGCGAGATTGCCTGCACCGCACCCGAGATCGAGCACGCGCGCGGGTGGGGGCACCAAGGACGTCAACGCGCCGCCGAACGCCTCCAGCCGGCGCTGCAGCGGGCCGTCGGCCCGGTACTTCGAAGCCCACGATCGCGCTTTGGCGTCGAAGAGACGGCGCACGGACTCCGGATCCTCGGCGAGGCCCGATGCTCGCGGTCTCCAGTTCCAGGTCACGTTCCCCTCTCGTCTCGGCCCGCGGGCGCGGTCGCATCCGCCCCGTCGTGGGCGCAAGGCTCCTGCTCGAAGGCTCCGACCACCATCTGGAACCAGAGCGCTTGGAGGAAGTGATACTCGATCGCCTTGGGGCCGTCGAGGAAGGCGAAGTCGAACATCATTCGCTTGCCGAACAATGCGCTCGCACGGAGGGGCACTGGCAGCCGCTGCCACACCGCCCAGCGAACCCAGTTCTTCCGATCCGACTGGCTGCCGAGCAGGGACGCGATCCCCGGCTTCTCCTCGGTTCTCGCGCGCAGGGCTTCCCGCTTGGCGTAGTCGATGTGCTTGAGCAACCAGCGCTCGAG
>CAYMUE010000217.1:6402-9152 GCA_964393505.1 uncultured Polyangiaceae bacterium | reverse complement strand
CCGTGCCGCCCGCGCCCGCTGCGCCGCCCGCACCCGCCGTGCCGCCCGCACCCGCCGTGCCCGCGGAGCCGGCACTTCCTCCCGAAGCACTGCTGTCGGCGCCAGCCGATCCATCGATCGCGCCGCCGCCTGATCCGGCTGCAGCGTCAGCAGCTCCTCCGCCGCTTCCGGACACGCCATCGGGAGACGCATCGGCCACGTCGCCGCCGGATCCGCCTGAGGACGTGTCGCTGCCGGGCTCGTCGCTCCCGCAACCCGGAGTCGTTCCCGCGGCGGCCAGGATGAGGCACATCAGTCCAAGGACGAAGTCTCGTTTCATGTAGTCGTCTCCTCGCAGCGAGAAAGGAACGGGCGGACGAGCGCAGCGACTTGCGGCTCCCGTTCCGATGCTACGCCGCCCTCGGAGAAATGCGAGTCACAGATGACTCTGCGTCAGACCCGCTGTTCCATCGTCACCACGCGCCCCGCGAGGCGCTCACTTCGCGCAGCGCATTCCGAAGTTGTTCACCCGGGTCGTGGGCGGGCGCGACAGCCGCGAAGTGGCTCGCAGGAACTGGCGGTCCTTGTCGAGAAACGATCCGCCGCGCAGGACCTTGTTCGGCGAGTCGCACGCGAGATCGCCGTGGGGGCACGCTGCGCTCGCGGTCCACTCCCACACATTGCCCACCATGTCCAACACGCCGAAGGCGCTCGCACCGGCCCGGAAGCTGCCCACCGCGCACGTGCCACCCTCGGAGTTCCCCCCGTGGCAGGCCCGCGTATCCGGCGCGTCCTTGCCCCAGGGATACTTGCGTCCATCGGCGCCGCGAGCGGCGTATTCCCATTCCTGCTCCGTCGGGAGTCGACGCTTCACCCAGGCGCAGTACGCCGCCGCCTGACTCCAATCCACGCAGTTGATCGGGTGCTGATCGCGCCCCTCCACGCCCCAGTTGCACGCCGCGCCACTCCCCGGCTCCGTACACCGCCCCGCCTGCACACAAGCCCGGTATGCGCTCACCGTCGTCTCGACGTCGTCGAGCTGGAATGACGCCACCGTGGTCCGCGTGACCGGACGCTCGTTGTCGGGACCGTCGGAGCTCCCCAGGCTGAACGTGCCCCCGACGATGGGCACCAGCCGTGCGGGAGCTGGCACCAGCGCAGAGGGGACGGCTACCGGGACGGGGCCGCTGGAGATCGCAATGGGCGGTGGAGGCGGTGCGCGGACGGTGAAGAGAGCTGCCCCTGCAACGGCGATGAGCACGAGGCCGAGCGCGAGGGCGACGGGCAGGGCGATCGCGATGATGAGGCCGATCGATGTTTTTTTCCTGTGCGGAGGCTCCACGGGCGGGGCCATCAATCCAGGGGAGTCCGCAGCGGCGGGGCTCGTGTCGGCGGGACGCGTGTCGTTCGTGACACGAAGCTCCGGAGACGGGTGCGTGGCGGCGAGTCCCACGGAGTGCGCCGTGGCAGCCAGGCCCACGGAATGAGCCGTGGCGACAGCCGCGGTGTCGGGGCTCCCGGGCCCTGCGACCGTGGGCGTGCTCGCGCTCGCGGGCACCGAGGGGGGCTGCGCGGTGACCGTGGCCGCACGTGCGATCTCCGAGGGATGCCCGGCATCGTCGCCACAAGAGCTGAGCGCGTCGAGGATGACGGAAGCTTGCTCGAGCTGGTCACCACAGGCAACCTCGAGCTCGCGCAGCAGCTCGCCCGCATCGGCCTGGCGATCCTTCGGATCGAGCGACAGCGCGCGTGCGCACGCGCGCTCGAACGCCTCGCTGACGTCGCCGCCGCGCGATCGTGGCGTGGGGCGTTGCTGGCTGGTGGCGGAGGTGAACAGCTCGAACTGGTGTCGCCCTTCGAGCGGTGAGCGGCCCGTCACCAGCTCGACCAGGATCAACGCGAGGGCGTGCACGTCGGTCCAGGGCCCGGTCGGCGCGTAGTGGAACTGCTCGGGAGCGCCGTAGGTCGGGGAGAACGCGTTGAAGGTCGAAGCGGTGCGCGTGGACTGCTGGGCCACGGATTCGCCTTCGTGCATGGCCTTGGCGATGCCGAAGTCCAGGACCTTGAGGCGCGGTCCGGAGGGGCTGCGCACGAGGAAGACGTTGGCCGGCTTGAGGTCGCGGTGGGCGATGCGCATGCCGTGGGCGACGGCAATGGCCTCCATGGCGGGGCGCAGCAGGGCGACGGCTTCGGCCTCGCGCAGGGGGCGTCCGAGATCGCGCACCACGCGTCCGAGGTCGCGACCGTCGAGCCATTCGAGCACGAGGTAGGGGAGCGGGAGGCCTGCGTGGGACTGGGCGACGCCGAAGTCGTAGACCTGGACGATGGACAGGTGGGCCTTGGACAGTCGGGCGAGGAGCTTGCCCTCTTCGCGGAAGCGCTCGAGGAAGCGGATGCGGGCCTCCTCGGAGAAGTCGTGGGGGATCTTGAGGCACTTGATCGCGATCGAATCCTCGAAGGCGGGGCGCCAGCCGCGATAGACGACACCGAAGCCGCCCTCGCCGATCAGGTCGTCTACCCGATACTTGCCGTCGATCGTGGTGCCGAGCAGGTGGAAGACGTCTTCCATGGCCATGGCCTAGCGGTCGGGCTCCGGCTCCGCGGAGGCGATGAGCCGCCGGATGTGCGCCGGGTAGGTCAGGTCGAGGGCGGCGGCGAGCTTGCGCAGCGCGATCGCTTCCTGCTCGCTGATGGGGTTTCCGAAGCCGAGGAAGCCGCCCGCGGCGGTGGCGATGGCGACGCAGGTGCGCTGCACGAAGTCCTGGTACCGG
>CAYMUE010000217.1:0-6302 GCA_964393505.1 uncultured Polyangiaceae bacterium | reverse complement strand
CAGCGAACGCTTCGTAGGCACCGGGCACGTGTCGACCTCCAGACTGCGCGCGCGAGCATAGCACCGCCCGGGCGAGGTCGCGCCCCTGTCGCTCGCAAGGCTGGATCCCCCTGCGCCACTGGTGCATCCTGCCGCCCGCATTCGGTCTCGTTGCTCCGGAGAAGAACATGCACCCGAAACCTCCCCACGATCCCGCCCAGGAACGCGTCGTCAACAAGGCCCACCAGGACGGCCTCGAGGCGGTGCTCCCGCTCGACTTGTCCTCCTGCACGGACTTCGACGAGCTCGCGGTGGCGATGTCGCGTACTGCGTTCGGCGGCCGTCAGCTTGGCGAGGCGGTCGACGTGCTCGTGGCGATGGCGAAGGATCCGGAGTGCAAGGTGGTCCTGACGCTGTCGGGCGCGATGACGGTGGCGAAGATGGGGCTGGTCATCTGCGACATGATCGATCGCGGGCTGGTGCAGGCGGTGGTGTCCACCGGCGCGCTGATGGCCCACGGCTTCGTGGAGTCCACGGGTCTCTGCCACTACAAGTACCGCGAGGGGATGGACGACGCCGCCCTGTACGATCGGGGCTACAACCGCGTCTACGACACCCTCGAGCCCGAGTCGAATCTGGAGCACGTCGAGCAGATCCTCTACGCCATCATGGCCGAGTGGGACCCGTCCGAGACGCTGTGCTCGCAGAAGCTCAATGACCGGCTCGGACAGTACCTCATCGACAAGCACCCCCAGGTCCGCGGAGTCCTCAAGTCTGCCAAGACCCACGGCGTGCCGGTGTACGTCCCCGCCTTCACCGACAGCGAGATCGGACTCGGCGTCGCCATCCACAACCGTCAACGAACCCTCGAGGGCAAGGCCCCCATCGCCTACGACCCGTTCCTCGACATGGAGCACTACAGCACGGCGATCGCGGGGGCCAAGCGCATCGGTATCTTCACCATCGGCGGCGGCGTGCCCCGCAACTGGGCGCAGCAGGTCGGTCCCTATCTCGAGATCATCGAGCGCACCCTCGGGCCCGAGGGCGGGGGCATGATCAAGCGCTTCCACTACGGCGTGCGCATTTGCCCGGAGCCGGTGCACTGGGGCGGCCTGAGCGGGTGCACCTACTCCGAGGGCGTGAGCTGGGGGAAGTTCGTGCCGCGGGACAAGGGTGGCATGTGGTCCGAGGTCCTCTCCGACGCCACCATCGCCTGGCCCCTCGTCGTGAAGGCCGCCCTGCAGCGCCTCGACAAGTCCGGCGGCCCCGCCCCCAAAGGACCGTTCACCGGTAGCCACCGCTGGGAAGCGCGGTAGGGACTCGTCCCCTCCCCCCCCGTGGTAATCTCCCCTCCACAAGGAGGCTTCCGCATGATCACCCTCGCTCGCGCGATTCCCTCGCTCGCACTCGCCTGCTCGATCGCTGCCGGCTGCTCGGGCAGCGATGACTCGGGGGAGACCTCCGGCAACGCCGGCTCCGCCGGTGCCGATGCCGATGCGGGAATCGAGGCCGCGACCGAGGATGCCGCCCAGCCGGAGGCGGGCGAGGACGCGACGACCGAGGAACCGGGCGCCGTGGCCTACTGCGACGATCCCGAGCCTGGCTTCGACGAGGCCCTGCCCGGGGTTCACTTCTGGTTCGACTTCGGCACCACGGTGATGATGGGCCAATCCCTGGCCCTCGCGGCCGGCGGGTTCTGGCCCACGGCGCGGGAAGACTACTGCAACGAGCCCGACACAGGCGAAGTCCCCCTCGACACGTGTACCGATGTCCCGGAGCCCACCGTGCTCCCGCAGTGCACGAGCAAGGACGATTGCGCACCCGAGCAGGACTGCCTGCCCGACACGCAGAACGGCCAAGCGATCGCCGGCTCCGAGAAGTGCCGGACCTCGCGAGGGTTGCTCGATGTCGGGCCGTTCACGATCGACGGCTTCACCGACGGACCACACACCTGGAAGTACAATGCGCAGCAGTCGGGGGCCTACACGCTCGACGGCACGGGCGACGGTCAGGTGGATATCGGGATTCTGGCGTTCGACAAGGACTACACTCTTGCGAGCGAAGGGAGTGCCGACGCGGGATTGGGAGCCCTACAGGGCACCTTCCACTTTCCGGCCGACTTCCAGGTCACCGCGCCGACTCCCGTCGAGATCCAGGGAATGCCCGGTGTGCCCGCGATCGAGGTGGATCCGACGCAGGACCTCACGCTGGAGTGGACCGGCGGCGATCCGAACGGCGTGCTGAACCTGTCGCTCTCCGGCGGCCCCAAGATGGGTGGAAAGCCGGTTCGTTGCCGGGTCAAAAACGACGGCAGCTTCACCATCGAAGCCAAGTGGCTCGACACGATCAAGCTCGGCCCCTACGCGTTCGTCAACGTGATGGAGATGCGCCTCGAATCCCCGGTCGAGGCAACGGTCACGGGGACCGGGCTGACGCGCGCGAAGCTCTCGATCCTCCAGACCCGCGTGGTCAATCTGCAGAAGAAGTAGGCGCGGCGAAGGACCAGGCGGTCACGATCGTCGCCGGCTGCGCCGGACGCTTGAAGCGGATCTTCCGAATCACCTTCTGAACGCAGGCCGACACCCGCTCGTCATCGGCATCGCTCTCGAGGATCTCCACGTCTTGCACCGTGCCGTCCACGCGCACCTGGATGCGCACGCGCATTCCTCCCGTCGGCTCGACCTCGGACTCGGCCGAAGCCGCCGGCTTTGCGCACGCGCGGACCGCATCATCGTGCTTGTGCAGCACCGCCACGGTCTCCTCCGGATCCATGCCGTCGATCTCCGGCCCCGCGACCTCGACCTCGATGGCCGATGCGGAAGGGGGCGCGGGCGGGGGAATCCAACGCATGTCGGCAAAGGCCGCGGAGTAGGCTGCGGACGGGTGATCCGGCGGCTTGGGGGTGGCCACCGCGATGGTGATGGCGAGGGCAGCGGCGACGAAGACGCCGACTCCCACGGCGACGACCCACGGGACTGGCGGCAGCGGAGGCACGGACACGAGGGCGTTGCCGCAGGCTTCGCAGCGGCTCGCGGCTTCGGGAACTTCGGCCTGGCAGGCGGGACAACGGGGAGGCACGGCCGGAGTAGAGTCGCCCGCCGCCGGAACGTCAAGACCGCGAAGCCAAAGCTCAGCGAGCCGCGGCAGTCCCGGGCGGCTCCTGCAGTGGCGTCAGCTCCCCGTGACGCTCGCGCACCGCCTTGCGCACCCGTCGGCTCGATGCGGTGTCGTCATCGGGAACCAACGCGAGCAGACGTCGCGCCGAAGTGGCCGAGTCGTTCCCCTCCTCGCGCAACGCGCTGCGCTCGTAGAATGACGATGCACACGCCACCAGCGACTCGCGCAGCTTCAACGCGTCGATGGATGTCCCGTCGTCGAAGAGCGGCAGTCCGTGCACCGCAGTGTCGCACGCCCGCGCGGTCCAGGCCGCGCCCGGGGGGGTCGACGCGGGCCGCTCCATCGCCTCGAGACGATTCTTCAGCACGCCGACGTCGTCGATCGCAGGCAATCGCAGCGCAGGCTCCCCCAGCGCCGCGCCCGCTTCCTGCAGATACCGCTTCAGCTCCGCCACCCCTTCGTCGATCCGGCCGCGCGTCAGCGCCGAAGCCGCGCGACGGACGATGGGCTGCAGGCGGCGGGTGTGCGCTGCTTGCCAATCGGAGTGCCGGAGAGACCAGAGCACGCGGGCATCACGCAGCTCGTACAGGACTCCGCCATAAGGCAACAGGGGATTCGACGCGGGCCGGGCAGAGGAATGTCCCATGCCCATGTTCGCGTCGGGATCGATGACGGTGCGCAGCCGCGCCTTGCCCCGAATGCGCGCCACCACCGGAGAGAACCGGACGTCGGACCGCTTCACACCTCCACCGCCCAGGACGTCGCGCAACGTGCCCGCTGGATCACCGTCGGTTCGGATGTCCCCCTGGGTCGGGAACTTCGCGGCGGCGGGCAGCAGCGGCGACGCCTCCTTCACCCCCGCTTCGTCGAGCACGTAGCGAACACCGCCCATCTCCAGGTGCGGCAGATCCACGAAGACGGCTCCCGAAGGGTCGCGAACCAGATAACCCGTCACCACCAGCTCCCGCTCCGCTCCGCCCGAGCCGGGCTGCGCCTCGCGCAACGACGGCGACACCCCTTCGGACAAGCCCAGCGGCCACATCGGGATCGCCGTCGCGTCGTCGATGGTGAGCGGCGCAGCCGAAGCGATCATCACGATGTTCTGGCGTTCCTGATCGATTCCCGAGGAGAAGCCGAGGCGGAAGCGATCTTGCAGCGCGCTCCACTGCGCGGTCACGCGGGCCGAATCCGGCGCGCCGAGCGTGCGAATCAGCAGAACGCCGTCGGGGGTGCGGCGTCCGCGAAACACGCTTGCGGCATCGGGTGTCGCCAGGGGCGAGGGGGTTTCCTTGCCGTCGAAGGCATCGACGATGACCAGATCGAAGGACCGGTTGCACGTCCGGGCGAACTCGAGGCCATCGCCGACGGTGGCGTGTCCTTGATAATCGAAGTAGCGGCGAGCGAAGTCGACGATCACAGGCTCGAGCTCGACGGCTTCGACCTGCATGCCTGCGCGCGCGAGCGCGGTCGCCGTGGCCCCGGTGCCCAGGCCGATCAGCAGGGCCGAACGCGCGCCGGGCCGCACCATCCTCGCAAGGTCCACCAGCGGATCGCGCCCGGGTTCCACGCCCGGATGCGCGGCGGTTCCTCCCTGCACGATGCCGTCGATCGTGAGCACGCGCGAAGCGCCCCGCTGCTCGACGCGCACGATCCCCGTGCGACCGATGGCCTGCGCGAGCACACCTGGGGGGAGAGGTGCGGAGGTCGAGGGGGCGACGGACGAGCGATCGGGCGGGGAAGCGGTGGGCGTTCCCACGGGGGGCGGGGTTTGGGACCGATCGCACGCGGCGGCGGTGCAGGCGAGGCCGGCGAGGAGCCAGGAGGCGGAGGACATGATGCGGAGACGCCGCGGGAGCATGGTGCCGATTCAAGCACGTTGTCCGGGCGGGGATCAAATCGCGTTCCGCGAGGGGCCGCGACGCGTGGGGGAGGGATCAGACCGACACGGCGCGCGCATCGACCCACTGCGGCTGACCGCCGCCCTGGAAGGAGCAGAGGTACTGGCCCTGTCCCACCTGCACGATGGTTGCCGAGTAGCGCTGGCCGTTGGACCAGGTGACATTCACCTGGGTGCCGGGAGGCAAGGGGGAACCGGGTGCGACGGAAGGCTGAGGGGGTGCAGCGGCAGCAGGGGGCTGCGGGGCCTGGGAGACTTGTTGCGGATAGCCTTGCGGGGCAGGGGCTTGTGCCGACTGCGGTGGATAGCCTTGCGGGGCAGGGGCTTGTGCCGACTGCGGTGGATAGCCTTGCGCCGAAGGCGCTTGTGCGGACTGCGGGGCATAGGCCTGGGAAGCGGGCGGGGCCTGGCCGGGCTGCGCCATGCCCGCCGCGCCGGCCTGCGCACCGGGGGTCTTGAAGCGTTCTTCGTGCTCCCTGGTGACGCGGGGGAGCTCGGCCTTGTTCTTCTTGCGCCAGAACATGCCGCCGACGCCCGAGCCGGCGATCATCGCGAGGGCCAGGAAGGCGAAGATGCCTGCTCCGACGAAGTTCTGGACGGCCTCGGACTGGTATCTGTTGACGATCCCCTGGTCGACGCTGACGGGGCTGGCGCACTTGTAGGATCGGCTCGAGGTCGGCTTGGCGCGCTCGGAAGCGCACTCCTTGATGCGCTCCTCGGCGTACTCGACGCTTCTGAGGTTGGCAGAGCCGGTGTTGGCGCAGGCGAGGGCGCGGCAGCCGGAGAAGAGTCCAAAGAAGGCGAGGGCGATGGCGCCGGCGAAGATGGGGAACGGGGTGAGCTTCTTGTCGAGGGGGAGGGGCGGCGGGCCCTGGGGGACGACCGGCATGGGCATCGCGCCCGGCATGGCGGCCCCCCCTGCCAGGGCTGGCTGCATGCCCGCGCCCTCGGTGCCCGGGATCGTGCCGCCGGCGCCTGCGGCGGCGTTGATCCAGTTCATGATGTTGCCGTAGAGCTGATACTGATTCGGCAATCCCTTGCACGACGATACCGCGTAGATGGCGCGATTGCCGCGGGACTTCGTCTTGATGACGAATCGCTTGGCGGCGGGCTCGAATCCCGGCACGCAGGTGATGACGTCGGAGAACTCGATGGTCTCGACTCCGAGGTTCTGCAGGGCGAGGCCCGACATCATCTTGAGCTTCGAGCGGATGAGGATCAGGCGCTGATTCGTCACCACGGCGAAGAAGTGCTTGAGCGTCAGCACGCGCGCCCAGAGCGTGATGAACACGAAGATCAGCCGCACGGC
>CAYMUE010000216.1:2731-9165 GCA_964393505.1 uncultured Polyangiaceae bacterium | reverse complement strand
ATCAGGCCAGTCCGGCCTTGCCGAGGGCGTCGTCGAGCAGGCTGTCGTCGGAGGCGTTGGGGAGGGTCACGGCGAGCCCGCGCTCGCGCTGCATCGCGCGCGAGATGGCGAAGCGCGCACCGTCGTTGCCGGCCCACGCCCTGCGCGCGATCCCGTTGTTGACGTCCCAGAACAGCATCGACTCGAGGCGCTCGTCGCACTCGGCGCTGCCGTCGAGCACGAGCCCGAAGCCGCCGTTGACGACCTCGCCCCAGCCGACGCCGCCGCCGTTGTGCAGGCTGACCCAGGAGGCGCCTCGGAAGGAGTCACCCACCATGTTGTGCACGGCCATGTCGGCGCAGAAGCTGGAGCCGTCGCGGATGTTAGCGGTCTCGCGGTACGGCGAGTCGGTGCCGGAGACGTCGTGGTGGTCGCGCCCGAGCACGATGGGAGCCCTGACGCGGCCGTCGCGGATGGCCTTGTTGAAGGCCTGGGCGATGCGGATGCGACCCTGCTCGTCGGCGTACAGGATGCGGGCCTGGGAGCCGACGACCATGCGGTTCTCGCCAGCGGCGCGGATCCACCGGATGTTGTCGGTCATCTGCTGACGGATCTCGGCGGGGGCCTGCAGGGACATCTGCTCGATGACGGAGGCGGCGATGCGATCGGTCTCTGCGAGGTCCTCGGGCATGCCGCTGGTGCAGACCCAGCGGAAGGGGCCGAAGCCGTAGTCGAAGCACATGGGGCCCATGATGTCTTCGACGTAGGATGGGTACTTGAAGGAGCCGTCGGGTTTGACGACATCGGCGCCGGCGCGACTCGCCTCGAGCAGGAACGCGTTGCCGTAGTCCCAGAAGGACATGCCGCGGGCAGCCATGGCGTTGACCGCGGCGACGTGGCGTCGCAGAGACTCCTGGACGCGGGAGCGGAAACCTTCCGGGTCACGAACCATCATCTCGTTGGACTGATCGAGGGTCAGCCCGGCGGGGTAGTAGCCGCCCGCGAAGGGGTTGTGCAGGGAGGTCTGGTCGGAGCCGAGCTCGATGGGGCAGCCGGCGGCGACGAGGCGCTCCCACAGATCGACGACGTTGCCCTGGAAGGCGATGGAGACGGGGGACTTGTCCTTGCGTGCGCGGTCGATGCGGAGCAGGAGCTTGTCGAGGTCGGATTCGACCTCCATGACCCAGCCCTGCTCGTGGCGTTTGCGCACGGCGGCGGGGTTGATTTCGGCGACGATGCCGACGGCGCCGGCGATGACGGCGGCCTTGGCCTGGGCGCCGCTCATGCCTCCGAGGCCGCTGGTGACGTAGATCTTCCCGCCGATCTCCTGGTCGGAGACGCCGAGGTATTTGCGGGCGGCGTTGAGCAGGGTGATGGTGGTGCCGTGCACGATGCCCTGGGGGCCGATGTACATGAACGACCCTGCGGTCATCTGGCCGTAGGAGGTCACGCCGAGGGCGGCGAAGCGCTCGTAGTCGGAGGGCTTGGAGTAGTTGGGGATGACCATGCCGTTGGTGAGCACGACGCGCGGGGCGCGTACGTGCGACGGGAAGATCCCCATGGGGTGGCCGGAGTAGAGCACGAGGGTTTGGTCGCGCTCGATCCTGGACAGGTACTGCATGGTGAGCAGGTACTGGGCCCAGTTCTGGAAGACGGTGCCGTTGCCGCCGTAGGTGACGAGCTCATGGGGGTGCTGAGCGACGGCGGGATCCAGGTTGTTCTGAATCATGAGCATGATGGCGGCGGCGTCGGTGCAGCGCGCGGGGTAGTCGGTGATGGGGCGCGCGTGCATGGGATACGCGGGGCGGAAGCGGCGCATGTAGATGCGGCCGTCCTTGGCGAGCTCGGCGGCGAACTCGGGCGCGAGCGCGGCGTGGTGCTTGTCCGGGAAGTACCGCAGCGCGTTGCGCAGCGCGAGCCTGCGTTCCGCGGCCGTGAGCACCTGACGCCGCGGCGGCGCGTGGCTGACGCCCGGCTCATCGGGCGGCATCTCGGGCAGGGTATCGGGAATTCCAGCCTCGATCTGTTGCCTGAACGCGTCCGACATGGCTCGACTCCTTGGGTTCGTGCGAGGCACGTTGTGCGACGGCGGACGGGGCGGGTCAACGGTCTGTCGCATCCACCGATGGTTGCCGGATTGCGGACGAAGTAGGATGCCCCCGATGGGTCACGATCCGATCGCCGAGCGACTGGACGCCCTCGCCTCCGTTCCCCCGGAGTGGGCCGAGTACGCGCGATGGCTTCGGGAGCAGCACGTTTCCCAAGGTTCGCGCGACTACCTGTTCTCCGAGGATCGTCCCAGGTTCGAGCCCCGCGCCGAGGATGTCGTCGTGGCCCTGCCCGGCCTGCGCGTGACCGAGCGCGCGGGAGTGGCCCGTCTCGAGCTGCCCGAGGTAGGAGCCGGAATCGACGTGCCGGGGATCCCGAAGTTGCAGGTTGCCGAGGCGCTGGCCGCGATCGACGGACGTCGCCGCCTGATCGAGGTGCGATGGGAGTCGGGGCTCGACGCCGAGCAGATGGGCCGGATCCTGCGGGTGGCGTTCGGGCGGGTGCTGCTGGCGCCGCAGGCGGTGGCAGCGCTCGAGACGCAGCTTCCGGGCTGCACGCTGGTGCGGTTCCCGTGCGCTCCCTACGCAATCGAGCGTCCCTACTGGGAGAACATGCTCTCGCTGCGACGGCGTCTGGAAAGTTCGTGGAACGAACTATCCTCACGGGAGGGCTTCGTCGGGCTGCTTCGGCGCCTTCACGTGATCGCCCTCATGGGCGGCGATCTGCGGACGTTCTACAAGCCGGCCAGCCCCGCCTCCGACCTCGCCTGCGCCCCTGGCGCTCTCTACCTCGACGCGCCGCACATCCTCCCGGGCGATCGTTACGCGATCTTCGTGCGCGGTCCCCGCGTCAACGTCTCGCTCGTCGGCGGCGAAGCGTGGTATCGGGCGCTGAGCGCGTCGGTCGGTGACCCGCAAGCCCTCGACGCAGAGCGACGATTCGAGGAGGACGGGCTCGACTGGGGGATGTTCCTGTCGGCGCGGTCGGAGAAGGACGCGAAGCCGAGCGACTGGTTCCTGCCTCCGCGGCCGATGGCGACGGAGCACTTCGAAGCGTTGCGGATGCGGCTGTCGGGCGCGCGTGAGGCGGCGCAGGCGGGGCGAGCGGACGAGGCCATCGAGGCCTGCGCGGCGTTTCACCGCGGGTTCGTGCGGCTGCACCCGTTCCACTACGCGAACCAGTCGGTTGCGATGAACATCGTCAACGCGGTGCTGGGCCAGGCCGTGGGCGCGGGGATTCCGCATCTGCTGCTCGATCTGCTCGCGCTGCGCATGTCGGCGCGAGGGTACGCCGAGGTGTTCCGTCGGGCGGTGCGGGCGTGGGCGGTGACCGAGCAGGACGCGGCGAAGAGATTCGGCATCCTGATGGGCAAGCGTGGCCGGATGGAGGCCGCGGTGGAGCGAATGCGGACCGGGGGCGAAGCGGGCGAGGGGGGGGCGGAGGCGCTGGTCGAAGGCGCGTAGGTTGCTACCTCACCGACGGCTGACCCCTGAGGGGAGGAGGTCCCTTGCTTGCGACAGGTCTTATTTCACGAACCCCGGCGCGGCGCGGAGTCCCAGGGGGGTGAAGCAGAGCAGGCGGTTGCTGCTGCGGACTTGCCGAGGGAGGGTGCAGTTGGCGTCGGCGGCCAGGGCTGCCTGGCAGCGGGAGATCGATGGGCGGACGTCGCCTCGCGTGTCCACCTACTCCTTCACCGGCAAGACGTGGATCGCCTTGACGATCAAGCGAACCTCCTCGCCGGGTTTCAGGACCATCTCCTCCAGCGACTCGGTGGTCAGCACGGAGGCCATCTCCGCTGGCGCGGTGATCTCGAACTTCACGAGCGACATGACGTCGCCCTTCTTGACGGACTTGACCTTGGCAGTGATCGTGTTGCGCGCACCGTACTTCATGGGGACCTCCTGCCGCTGCAATGATGCGGCGTCTTGCGTTGCGAACCCCTCTCGTTCGCCTGTTCGCGGAAAAATACCCGTGCCCGACATGGAAGCCAATGGCCGCGGGCTCGAAGCGCCAGAACGCGTTCCGCGCCGAGGCGCACTGCGAACAGCAGTCTCTCGGCCGTCTGCTTGTCGATCACGACGGGATCCCAGAGGAGAACGGGGCGGCACGGTGACCATGCGACGATGGCGAGCTCGCGAAGGAGCGGCAAGGACAGAGAGGCCGCGCACGCGCACGAAGGCTCCGGACGATGATGGGAGCGGGAGGACTCGGGGGACGCTCAGCGCACGGGGATCCAGATCTCGGTGCGGAGATCCTCCGGCTTCGTGTGGCCTGGATCATTGACGTAGACCTCGAAGCAGGGGTCCTCCCTGAGCCGCTCTCCGCTCGAAGGAAGCCAGATGCCGAAAATATGCTCGTAGGTCTTCTGGAATCCATCGTAGGGACCGGCGTGCACGAACACCGCGTACCTGCCACCGGCCAGGGCCTTGCGTCCGATCTCCCCCTCGGGCTCGACCTCGCGATCGATCGCGATGCACGCATCGAAGCGCATCTTCGATTCCTCGGTCGTGCGCGGGTCGTCGAGGGCGACACCGATCACGCGGGTCGAGGGGCCGAAGAGCCCGCGCGAAGCGGCGAAGGGGCAGAGCATGCCGAAGGCCTCCTGGGAGGCCTTGCTGCAGGGACCGTTGCGGCGAACAAAGATCACCTGGATCGGGTCAGTGGTTCGAAACTCTGGATTCATCGTGCAGCTCCTTCGGATCCGTTACGGTGGTGGTGGGAACTGTCGCCGCGTTCAACCCCTCGCCCCGGTCAGCATCGCGATCCGCGCCATCTCCATGCGCTCGATGAACTTGCGGATCTCGGGGACGTCCCAGGCGGCCACGCGCTGCGCGAGCGCAGGCTTGTCCGCCGCGAGTGCGTCGGGAAGCAGGATGGCCAGACCGAACACGGCGGGGATCACGATGAGGCGGAAGCGCCAGTGGGTCTGTGCGAGGTAGTCCTCGACGGCGGTGAGCACTCCATTGCGCGGTCCGCCCTCGTGGGCGGCATTGCACATCGACGCGTTGAAGCCGCCCTGATCGAGCAGCCCGGATTGCACCGGGGAGATCCCCTTGCGGGCGAAGGGCTGGCGGAACTGCGCTGGAACCGAGTCGGCGTCGTAGTACAGATCGCGGCGTCCATAGGGCCATACGACGTCGTGCAGCAGGATCAGCGGAGGCAGCACGCCGAGCTCGGCGCAGCGCGTCTCCACCAGCTTCAGCTCATGGAACACAGTGTACCAGTTGTGGTCGCCGTCGATCAGCACTGCGCCCATGGCATCCACCGCGTGCAGCCCGATCAGGCTTGGCAGGCGGTGGAACACGAACGTCTCACCGAACTCCGCCTGCCAGGCAGCGACATCGAACGCGGGCTTCGGATCGATCGCGTGCACGCGCGTGCCCTGCGCGCGCGCGAACTCGAGCAGCAGCCGCGTAGTGCGTCCGCTCTCGGAGCCGATCTCGACGATGCCGTGGGGCTCGAGGTCCTCGAGCATGGGGCGGATGAGGTCGGGCCAGAAGGGGAGCATGGTGGACTAGCCGGGGGGAAGGGCCTGCGAGACCTGGCCGATGGCCTTGAGCAGGCTGGGGTAGTTGGCGATGTCGCGCACGAGCACGTCGGACAGGCGCCACTTGCCCTCGGTTCCGACCTTGACCTTGCCCTGGTTCATCTGGAGCGTGACGCGCCGCTCGAGGGAGTGGGTCGCATCGCCGATGCGGAGGCTCTCCTTGCTCATGGACACGGGACCGAAGGAGACCTCTTCGCCGGCTTCGATGCGCGTCCGGATCTTGGGCCAGTTGGCGGCGGTGCTGTACTGCTCGGCGACCTTGGGGACTGCGGCGTTGGGCTTGCCCGGGACCTCCACGTTGTCGACTTCGATGCATCGACCGTCGGACGCGCGCACGCTCGCCTTTTCCACCACGGGCACGGCGGTCTCGGTGATGGAGAGGTAGAAGAAGTCGTGGGGCTCGGACCAGTGGATGCGCACGGGCTTGCCGAGAGCGCCGCGTACCTCGATGCCGTCGATGTCGATGACGAGGCGCCGGGTGCTCAGGTGGCGAGCCGCCACGACGAGGAGGATGGCGCCAGCGAGGGTACCGAAGCCGGCCGCAGCGGTCGTGCTGTTGGGGGCGATGCCGTTGACGGCGTCCCAACCGACGAAGCCGCCTGCGAGGCCGATGAGGGCGGCGAGGGCGGCGACGGCGACGAACCACTTGGGGCGGCTGGAAGCCTCGATGAGGGGAGAGTCCTGTGAAGCCATGGGGGGCATCCTACTTCGCGAGATACTCGTTTGGGAACTTGGAGCGGGGAGCCCGAGCCTCTACTCCCACTCAATGGTTCCCGGCGGTTTGGTGGTGAGGTCGAGCGCGAGTCCCGTGACCCCGGGCAGTGCGAGAATGGGGCCGCGGATCTCGTCGATCAGCGCT
>CAYMUE010000216.1:0-2631 GCA_964393505.1 uncultured Polyangiaceae bacterium | reverse complement strand
TGGCGCACGCCGCGACCCGACAGGTCGAGGATGCAGCGATTGACGCCCGGGACGCGGGCATACAGGTGCGAGGCGAGCTCGAGGAGCTTGTCGTGCGGGGCGTTGCCCCAGAGCATGACGGGCTGCTCGTAGGAGCGGAGGTCGGCCTTCACGCCGACCGAGCGCAGCGGCAGGACCATGCCGTGCAGTCCGGCGGGCCCGACGATCGCGTCGATCGGCGGCTGCGATCGCGCGGGATCGTGGGATGCGGGAGGGGAGCCGTCGGAGCACAGCAGGCGCACGCCGAGCCCGGGCCCCGGGAAGGGGTGACGCCAGAGCAGGGCGGGGTCGATGCCGAGCTGCTCTCCGAGCTCGCGGACCTCGACCTTGTACAGGTCGTGCAACGGCTCGATCACCTTTCCCGCCGCGATCATCTGCTCGATAATCGGCACGCGGTTGTGGTGGGTCTTGATGACGTCGGCGCGTCGGGTCCCGCCGGTCTCGATGCGATCGGGGTAGATGGTGCCCTGGCCGAGCAGCATGTGCTGCAGGTCGAGGCGGCGCGACTCCTCCTCGAAGACGCGCACGAAGGCTTCCCCGATGACCCTTCGCTTGCTCTCGGGCTCGATGCGTCCCGTCAGCGCGCGCAGGAACGTGTCGGAAGCATCGACGAAGTGCAGGTTGCGGCCGAGGCCGACGCGTTCGAACTCTGCGATGACGTTGCGGCTTTCGTTCTTGCGCATCAGGCCGTTGTCGACGTGCAGCAGATGGAGCTTGTCGGGGCCGATGGCGCGACCGATGAGAGCGGCGCAGACGGTGGAGTCGACGCCGCCGGAGGCGAGCAGGAAGACGCCCCTGTCACCCGCGGTCTTCCGGATGCTCTCGAGCTGTTCGGCGAGGTAGCGGTCCATGGTCCACGACGGCGAGCAGCCGCAGATGCGGAAGACGAAGTTGTGGAGCATCGCCTCGCCGTGCTCGGTGTCGTCGACCTCGGGGTGGAACTGGAACCCGTAGCGGCGCAGCCGCTCGTTGGCGATCGCCGCGTTGCGGTGCGGAGTGCCGTCGGCATCGATGGACATGCCGACCTCCTCGAACCCTTCGGGGAGCTCGGTGACGGAGTCGCCGTGGCTCATCCACACGATCTCCTCGGGGGCGAGCCCTTCGAGCAGGGGGCTGTGGCCCTGCACGCGCAAGCGCGTGAAGCCGTACTCGCGCTGCGTGTGCTCGATGCGTCCCCCGTAGTGCTTGGCGATCTCCTGGTGACCGAAGCACAGGCCGAGCACCGGGGTTTGGAGGTCGAGGAAGCCGGGGTCGAAGCCTGCGTCGTCGCCGTGGGAGGCGAGGGCGGGGCTGCCGGAGATCACGATGCCTTTGCAGGCGCGGTAGGCGGAAACGGGGTCTTCGGGCTGCCGGATTTCGGCGAGCACGTGCATGCGACGGATCTTGTTCGCGATGAGGTGCGCGTACTGGCCGCCAAAGTCGATCACGGCGATTCGATCGTGGTCCATGGCTCCTCCGGTGGGGCCAGCGTGTAGCACCGTCGCTGCGCCGGGGCATCCTTCCCGAAGCGCCCGGATTGAATGCGCGTTCCGGAGCCCGGGCCCGAGGCGCCGGCCTGGGTTGACGCCCGTTCGCGCGCGCGTCATCGACCGTGCTCCATGCAGTACCCGGAAGGTGTCCCGTCGTCGGAAGCGTCGGAAGCGGATCAAGCGCGGCTCACCGCTGCGCTGGAGCACTTGCTGCTGCGCGAGCTGCTGCTCACCTGGAAGCGCCTGAACTCGATCCACTTCCGCAACCTGCTCCAGCCGGTCACCTTCGAGCTGTCGCTCGCTCAGAGCCGGCTCGGACAGTGGAACGGAACCACGCGAACCCTCTCGATCAGCCGTCCGATGATCCTGGGGCAGCCGTGGGGCGTAGTGGTGGAGGTGCTCAAGCACGAGATGGCGCACCAGTACGTGCACGACGTGCTCAAGGTGGAAGACGAAACGGCGCACGGGAAGGCGTTCCGCGGGGTGTGCGAGCGTCTGGGGATCGACGCGAGCGCAGCGGGGATGCCGGGAGCACCGGCGTCGGCGGAGGAGCACCGGCTGATCGAGCGGGTCGCGCGGCTGCTGGCTCTCGCGGAGAGCTCGAATCGTCACGAGGCAGAAGCCGCGATGGCGGCGGCGCAGCGGCTGATGCTCAAGTACAACCTGTCGGAGTGCGAGACCGAGGCCGGACGGGCGTACACGTTTCGCCACGTCGGGCGTCCAACCGGAAGAGTGTCGGAACACGAACGAATCCTCGCGGTCATCCTGAGCACGCACTTCTTCGTGGAAGGGATCTGGGTACCGGTCTATCGCCCCCTCGAGGCCCGGCCCGGCAGCGTGCTCGAGATCTGCGGAACCCTGCCCAACGTCGAGATGGCCGAGTACGTGCACACGTTCCTGCTCCACACCGCCGAGCGGCTGTGGAAGGAGCACAAGGCGGCTGCCAACATCCGAGCCGATCGCGATCGGCGCGTGTACCTGGCCGGGGTGATGTCGGGGTTCGAGGCGAAGCTCGGGGCGCAGTCGGCGCAGAACCAGGCGCAGGGGTTGGTGTGGGTCGGCGACCCGGGGCTGCAGGCGTACTACCGGCGACGTCACCCCTACGTGCGCATCACGCGACACC
>CAYMUE010000215.1:0-9222 GCA_964393505.1 uncultured Polyangiaceae bacterium | reverse complement strand
TCCGCGAAGGCGGACGCACCGTCGGCGCTGGCGTCGTGACCAAGGTCATCGAGTAACAAGAGATGGTGGCGATACGCGCCGCAATCGTGTTGGCCTGTACCGAATGCTCGGCAAGGAACTACCGCACGACCAAGGCGCGCAAGCCCGGTTCGAAAGCGTTGGAGATCAAGAAGTACTGCCCGACCTGCAACCGTCACACGGTGCATCGGGAAACGAAGTAGCAGCAGAGCGCAGCCGCAAACGGGGCGCAAACCGCGCCCCCGGAACGGCAGCCCATAGGGGTGTAGCTCAATTGGTAGAGCAGCGGATTCCAAATCCGCAGGCCGGGGGTTCGAGTCCCTCCGCCCCTGCCCGATGCGACTGAGGCAGCGCCCAAGGGCACCTCACGAAGGTAGCGAAAGCCATGGCGGTCGACGAGAAAGACCAGACGGACGAAGAGCAGCGAGACCACGACGAGAGCGTCGAGGAACCTTCGCTGCCCGTGCGCGCCGAGGGTGAACCCGAAGGAGAGCCCGCCGCCGGAGCTGCCACCAGGCTCGGGTCCACCCGCTATGTCCTCGCTGGCTTCCTCCTCGCTGCCATCGCAATCGCCTACGTCTTCTCCCAGGCCTTCGCCGCCGGTTGGGCCAAGCTCGCCGAAGCCCAGTGGGCCGTCGACAAGGCCGCCTGGCTCACGCGCCTCTCGGAGGACGAACGCTACACCTGGGCGACCGTCGGAGGAGGCGTGATCGGCCTCCTCTCGCTTTTGTACGTCTACCGTCGCCCCGACATCCGCCTTTGGGTCAACGAGGCCGCCGTCGAGCTCTCCAAGGTCACCTGGCCCACCAAGAAGGAAGTCACCAGGAACACCGCCGTCGTCGTGGTGGCAAGCCTGATCGCTACCTTCTACCTCGCCCTGCTCGATCGGTTCTGGGGCTTTGTGACCAACCTCGTCTACGGCATCTAGTCGCCCGCACGGTTCCGCCATGGCCAAGAAGTGGTACGTCATCCAGACCTATTCCGGCTACGAGGCCAAGGTGAAGGCTTCGTTGCAGGAGCGGATCAAGCAGTACTCCATGGAAGAGGAGTTTGGCGAGGTCCTCATCCCGACGGAGACGGTGCAGGAGACGCGAACCGGCGGCAAGCAGCGGGTCCGCCAGAAGACCAGCCTCCCCGGCTACGTGTTCGTCGAGATGGAGATGAACGAGAAGTCCTGGCACCTGGTGAAGGAGACTTCGCGGGTCACGGGCTTCATCGGCAATCAGGTCCCCACCCCGGTGAAGGCGCCCGAGATCGAGGGGCTCCGCAAGGGGATGGTCGAGGGGACAATCAAGCCGAAACCACGGATCTCCTTCGAGGAGGGCGACGAGGTCCGGGTGATCGACGGAGCGTTCGCGAACTTCTCGGGGACGGTCGAAGAGGTCAAGCCGGAGAAGCAGAAGCTCCGGGTGAAGGTATCGATTTTCGGGCGAGCGACCCCGGTCGAGCTCGATTTCAGCCAGGTGGAGAAGCGCTAGGACTACGGCCGTCGGGGTCGTCGCTTCATGACAACCCGGCGACGGACGCGTAGGAGCGAGAGGCAGCCATGAAGAAAGTAACGGGACTCATCAAGCTGCAGTTGCCGGCCGGCAAGGCGAATCCGTCGCCCCCGGTCGGGCCGGCCCTCGGCCAGCACGGCGTGAATATCATGCAGTTCTGCAAGGATTTCAACGCCAAGACGGCCAAGGACGGGGACATGATCATCCCGGTGGTGATCACGGTCTACGCCGACAGGTCGTTCTCCTTCGTGCTCAAGACGCCCCCTGCGTCGGTTCTGCTGAAGAAGGCCGCTGGCCTTTCCACCAGCAAGAAACCCGGCTCGGGATCCAAGGAGCCGAACAAGAACAAGGTCGGTGCCGTCACCACCAAGCAGTTGCGCGAGCTGGCCGAGCTCAAGATGCGCGACATGAACACTACGGACGTCGAATCCGCCATGAACTCGATCGCTGGCACTGCCCGCAGCATGGGCATCAAGATCGAAGGCTGATCCGAGGTCCGTCGAGAGCAACCGCACCACGGCCCTGGCGAGTCGTGGGAGGCGAAAGCCGCAAAGGAGGTTCGATTGAGACAAGTCGCCAAGAAGCACCGTTCGGCGACCGACAAGGTCGACCGGACACGCAAGTACACCATTGAGGAAGCCGTCAAACTGGTGAAGGAAAGCGCTTACGCGAAGTTCGACGAAACCGTCGAGCTCGCCGTGCGCCTCGGGGTCAACCCCAAGTACGCCGACCAGATGGTCCGCGGTGCTATCGTGCTCCCGCACGGCACCGGCCAGAAGGTCCGCGTGCTGGTGTTCGCCAAGGGCGACAAGGAGCGCGAGGCACGCGAGGCCGGAGCGGACTTCGCGGGAGCCGACGAGCTCATCCAGAAAGTGCAGGAAGGCTTCCTCGACTTCGACCGAGTGATCGCGACGCCCGACATGATGGGCGCCGTCGGCAAGCTCGGCCGAATCCTGGGCACTCGTGGTTTGATGCCCAATCCCAAGGTCGGTACCGTCACCTTCGACATCACCAAGGCCGTCAATGAGGCCAAGGCGGGCAAGGTCCAGTACCGCGTCGAAAAGGCAGGCATCGTCCACGCTCGCATCGGAAAGGTCTCCTTCTCCGAGCAACAGCTGGCCGAGAACACGCAGGCCATGATCCAGGCCCTGGTGCGCGCCAAGCCGTCGACTGCCAAGGGCACCTACGTCAAGAGCATCGCTATCTGCTCGACGATGGGGCCCGGGGTCAAGATCGACACGGCTGTCGCGAGCACCACGGCGGAAGGGTGAGGTAGAACATGGACCGAACCCAGCGCAATGCCGCGATTGGCGAGATCCGGGGACGCTTCGACAAGATGGTCTCCGCGGTGTTCGTCGACTTCAACGGCATGACCGTGGAAGCGGTGACCAGGCTCCGAGACGAGTTCCGCAAGAACGGCGTGGAGTACAAAGTGCTCAAGAACACGCTGGTCAAGCAGGCCGTCAAAGGGCGCCCCTATGCAGACAAGCTCGGCGGCGTGCTCAAGGGCATGACCGGCGTCGCTTGGAGCTACGAGGACCCCAGCGCCGCCGCCAAGGTCATCAAGTCGTTCGCCAGGGAGAACCAGAAGCTCCAGGTCAAGGCCGGCCTCATCGAGAATACCCTTCTCGACGCGACCGCCGTGGCCGAACAGCTGGCAACGATGCCCGGCAAGAATGAACTGCGCGCCATGCTTCTGGCGACGATGCAGGCGCCCATGCAGAACTTCGTCGCGTTGCTGCAGGCACCCGCGCAGAACCTCGCCTACCTCCTCGACGCTCGTCGCCGGGAGCAGGGCGGCGAGTCGTGATCGCAGGCTGAACCAGGATATTGAACGTCACCGACGTCGAAGTTTGAAGGAGTCAGAGTCATGGCCGAATTCACCACCGAACAGCTCGTCGACCACCTGAGCAAGATGTCCGTTATGGACATGGCCGGGCTGATCAAGACGCTCGAGGACAAGTGGGGCGTCAAGGCTGCCCCGGTCGCCGTCGCCGCCGGCCCCGCCGCCGCCGCCGCCCCCGCCGAGGTCAAGGAAGAGAAGACCGAGTTCAACGTCGAGCTGGCCAACGCCGGCGCGAACCGCATCAACGTGATCAAGGCCGTCCGCGAGATCACTGGACTCGGCCTCAAGGAAGCCAAGGAGCTCGTCGAAGGCGCGCCCAAGACCGTCAAGGAGTCCGTGCCCAAGGCCGAGGCCGAGGAAATCAAGAAGAAGCTCGAAGAGGCCGGTGCCAAGGTCGAGCTCAAGTAAGTGGTTGTGCTTCGAGTAGTTCCGGGACGACGTCAGGGCAGGGGTCTGCCCTGACGTCGACCTATTGCAGTTTTCGGGTCCGCTTTGCGCGGTGCTGCGGCGCATCTGGAGGCGACATCGATGGCGTCGGTTGTGCAGACCAACTTCCGGGTACGTAAGAACCTCGGCCGGGTCAGAAGGATTATCGAGGTTCCCAACCTCATCGACATCCAGAAGACCTCGTACGACAAATTCCTGCAGTCTACCATCCCTCCCAGCGAGCGGACTGAGGTGGGCTTGCAGGCCGTCTTCAGGAGCGTCTTCCCGATCAAGGATTTCAACGGCACCAGCGAGCTCGTGTTCGTCTCGTACAACCTCGAGCCGCCCAAGTACGACGTCGACGAGTGCCGCCAGCGCGGCATGACCTTCGCCGCACCCATCAAGGTGACCACCCAGCTCATGATCTACGACTCTCGCGAAGGCGGCGAGCGGATCGTGCGCGATATCAAGGAGCAGGAGGTCTACTTCGGTGAGATCCCCCTGATGACCGAAACCGGTACCTTCATCATCAACGGTACCGAACGCGTCGTCGTCAGCCAGCTCCACCGCTCCCCTGGCGTCTTCTTCGACCACGACAAGGGCAAAACCCACTCCTCGGGCAAGCTCCTGTACTCCGCCAGGGTCATCCCCTACCGCGGCTCGTGGCTCGACTTCGAGTTCGACCCCAAGGACGTCATCTACGTCCGCATCGACCGCCGCCGGAAGATGCATGCCACGGTCCTGCTCCGAGCTCTCGGCTACTCCACCCAGGACCTGCTCAACTACTTCTACTCGACCGAAAGCGTCTCCGTCGAGAAGGGCTCCAAGTTCTTCAAGAGCCTCGAGTACGACCTGCTCCTCGGCCAGCGCTCCACCCGCGATATCAAGATCGCCGGCGAGACCATCGTCAAGAAGAACGCCAAGTTCAACAAGGCCGCCATCCGCAAGCTCAAGGAGGCCAAGATCGACCGCCTCCCCCTCGAGCCTGAGGAGCTCCTCGAGAAGGTCGCCGCACACGACGTCATCAACATGGAGACCGGCGAGGTCATCCTCGAGTGCAACGACGCCATCGCTAATGCCCAGATCCCCAGCCCCGTCGATCCCCAGCGTACCGTCCGCCTCGGCGACCTCGTCGAGAAGGGTGCCACCAAGAAGACTCCCCCCGAGGACGCGCAGCGCGAGGCCATGGCCCACTTCTGCAAGTACCTCCTCGGCGTCGGCGTCTCCGAGTTCAAGATCCTCTACATCGACGGCCTCAACGTCGGATCGTACCTGCGCGATACCCTGATCGCCGACAAGGTGAAAACCACCGAAGACGCGATCATGGAGATCTATCGCCGCCTCCGCCCCGGCGATCCGCCGACCCTCGAGACTGCGAAGAACCTGTTCCACAACCTGTTCTTCAACCCCGAGCGCTACGACCTGTCCCGCGTCGGTCGCCTCAAGCTCAACTACAAGTTCTACAATGACTTGCCCGAGGACCAGCGCCCGCAGCTCGATGCCACCGTGCTGACCGCGCAGGACATCCTCGAGACGGTACGCCACCTCATCGAGCTCAAGAACGGCCGCGGCTCGGTCGACGACATCGACCACCTGGGCAACCGCCGCGTGCGCGCGGTCGGCGAGCTCATGGAGAACCAGTACCGCATCGGCCTGGTCCGCATGGAGCGCGCCATCAAGGAGCGCATGAGCATGTCGCAAGAGATCGACACGCTCATGCCCCATGACCTCATCAACGCCAAGCCCGTCAGCGCGGTCGTCAAGGAGTACTTCGGCAGCTCCCAGCTGTCGCAGTTCATGGACCAGACCAACCCGCTCAGCGAGGTCACCCACAAGCGCCGTCTCTCCGCCCTCGGCCCCGGCGGCCTCACCCGCGAGCGGGCAGGCTTCGAAGTCCGCGACGTCCACGCCACGCACTACGGCCGCATCTGCCCCATCGAGACCCCCGAAGGCCCGAACATCGGCCTCATCGCCTCGCTGTCCACCTTCGCGCGCGTCAACATCTACGGGTTCGTCGAGACGCCGTACCGCAAGGTCGCTGAGGGCAGGGTCACCGACGAAGTCGTCTGGCTCAGCGCCCTCGAGGAGGAAGGCAAGTTCATCGCGCAGGCGACGGCCGACCTCGACGACAAGGGCAAGTACAAGGAGCACTTGGTCAGCGCGCGCCTCAACGGCGACTTCCGGATGGTCCTGGCCGACAGCATCCAGTTCATGGATGTGTCGCCCAACCAGATGGTGTCGGTCGCAGCCGCGCTCGTGCCGTTCCTCGAGCACGACGACGCCAACCGCGCACTCATGGGCGCCAACATGCAGCGTCAGGCCGTGCCCCTCGTCGCCACCGAGGCCCCCCTCGTCGGCACCGGCATGGAGCTCCGCCTCGCCCTCGACTCCGGCGTCTGTGCCGTGGCCCGACGCGACGGCGTCGTCGAGAGCGTCGACGCGTCCCGCATCGTCGTGCGCGCTGCCGGCGGCGGCATCGACTTCCCCGACATCTACCACCTCATGAAGTACCAGCGGTCGAACCAGTCGACCTGCTACAACCAGAAGCCCGCCGTCCGCACCGGCGACCGCGTCAAAAAGGGCGAAGTCCTCGCCGACGGACCCGCCACCGACTGCGGAGAGCTCGCCCTCGGACGCAACGTCCTGGTCGCGTTCATGCCCTGGCAAGGCTACAACTTCGAGGACTCCATCCTCGTCAGCGAGCGCATCGTCAAGGAAGACGTCTTCACCTCGGTCCACATCGAGGAGTTCGAATGCGTCGCCCGCGACACCAAGCTCGGCAAGGAAGAGATCACTCGCGACATCCCCAATGTCGGCGAAGAGGCCCTCAAGGACCTCGACGAGTCCGGCATCGTGCGCATCGGCGCCGAGGTCAAACCCGGTGACATCCTCGTCGGCAAGATCACTCCCAAGGGCGAAACCCAGCTCAGCCCCGAAGAAAAGCTCCTCCGCGCGATCTTCGGCGAGAAGGCGGGCGACGTGCGCGACACCTCGCTGCGTGTCCCGCCAGGCGTCGCCGGCATCGTCATCAACGCCCGCGTCTTTTCCCGACGCGGCACCGAGAAGGACGAGCGCGCCCTCGAGATCGAAGATCAGGAGCGAGCACGCCTCGAGAAGACCCGCGACGAGGAGATCAAGATCCTCCGCGACTCCTTCGCCCGTCAGATTCGCAGCATCCTCGTGGGCAAGGTGACCACAGGCAAGCTGGTCGACGACAAGGAGAAGGTGCTGTTCGCCAAGGGCGTGCAGATCACCGACGAGGAGCTGACCAACGTCCCCCGCAAGCTCTGGGGAGAGATCCCCGTCGAAGGCGGCGAGGTCGTGCAGCAGAAGCTGCAGGAGCTCGAAGACTGGGTGCGGCAGCGCGAAGAGCACTTCCGGGATCGCATCGATCGCCTGAGCAAGGGCGACGAGCTGCCCCCGGGCGTGATCAAGATGGTCAAGGTCTACATCGCCATCAAACGCAAGCTGCAGGTCGGCGACAAGATGGCCGGACGCCACGGCAACAAAGGCGTCGTCAGCCGCATCCTCCCCGAGGAGGACCTGCCCTACCTGCAGGACGGCACCCCCGTCGACCTCGTCCTCAATCCTTTGGGCGTTCCCAGCCGTATGAACGTCGGCCAGATCCTCGAGTGCCACCTCGGCTGGGGCGCGCTCCAGCTCGGCAAGCAGCTCGAGGCCATGATCCAGGAGAAGTTCGGCCCCGACAAGATCCGCGAGCGGATCAAGGCCATCTACAAGGGCGACCCTGACATCGCGAAGCTCGTCGACAAGATGGACGACGACGACGTCCGCGAAGCCGCGCGCAAGGTCCGCAACGGCGTGTTCTACGCAACGCCCGTGTTCGACGGCGCGGCGGAAGCCGACATCAAGAGCACCCTCGGCCTGGCGGAGCTGCCCTCCAGCGGCCAGACGATCGTGTTCGACGGCCGCACAGGTGAGGCGTTCGACAAGAACGTCACCATCGGCGTGACCTACATGCTCAAGCTGCACCACCTGGTGGACGACAAGATCCACGCGCGATCGATCGGTCCGTATTCGCTGGTCACGCAGCAGCCGTTGGGCGGCAAGGCCCAGTTCGGCGGCCAGCGTCTCGGCGAGATGGAAGTGTGGGCCATGGAAGCCTACGGCGCGGCGTACGCGCTGCAGGAGTTCCTCACCGTCAAGAGCGACGACGTGATGGGCCGCACGCGGATGTACGAGTCGATCGTCAAGGGGGACTACCAGCTGGAATCCGGACTGCCCGAGAGCTTCAACGTGCTCATCAAGGAACTGCAGTCCCTGTGCCTGAACGTTGAGCTCATCGAATCAAGCCCCTCGCGCTCGGTCACCGAGCGCACGGCGGCGGAGTAAGGGAGGTACCCGTGAGAGATATCTTCAGCTTCTTCGAGAAGCCCAAGGACCCCCTGTCGTTCAGCGCAATCCGTATCTCGCTCGCGAGCCCGGAGAAGATCCGCGAGTGGTCGCACGGTGAGGTCAAGAAGCCCGAGACGATCAACTACCGCACCTTCAAGCCCGAACGCGACGGCTTGTTCTGCGCCAAGATCTTCGGACCCGTGAAGGACTACGAGTGCAACTGCGGCAAGTACAAGCGCATGAAGCACCGTGGCATCGTCTGCGAGAAGTGCGGTGTCGAGGTCATCCAGTCCAAGGTCCGCCGCGAGCGCCTCGGCCACATCAACCTCGCGACCCCCGTTGCCCATATCTGGTTCCTCAAGAGCCTCCCCTCGCGCATCGGCAACATCCTCGACATCACGCTCAAGGACCTCGAAAAGGTCCTGTACTGCGAAGCCTACGTCGTCATCGACCCCAAGGAGACCGATCTCGAACGCGGTCAGCTCCTCAGCGAGGA
This sequence comes from uncultured Polyangiaceae bacterium, assembly GCA_964393505.1. Taxonomy (GTDB): domain Bacteria; phylum Myxococcota_A; class Polyangia; order Polyangiales; family Polyangiaceae; genus JACRCQ01. The sequence goes on along the minus strand of CAYMUE010000215.1, from coordinate 581 downwards.
CAAGTACCTGCAGAAGATCGAGGACTTCGGCGACGACGCCTTCATGGCCGCCATGGGCGGCGAAGCCATCCTCGAGATGCTCCGCCGCGTCGACGTCCACCAGCTCGCCGAAGACCTGCGCAAGGAAATGCGCGAGTCCACCAGCGAGGCCAAACGCAAGAAGATCGCCAAGCGCCTCAAGGTCATCGAGGCCTTCCGCGACTCCGGCAACCGGCCCGACTGGATGATGCTCACCGTCGTCCCCGTCCTGCCCCCCGACCTGCGCCCACTGGTGCCCCTCGACGGCGGCAGGTTCGCCACCAGCGACCTGAACGACCTGTACCGCCGCGTCATCAACCGCAACAACCGCCTCAAGCGGTTGCTCGAGCTCAACGCCCCCGAGATCATCATCCGCAACGAGCGCAGGATGCTCCAGGAGGCGGTCGACGCCCTGTTCGACAACGGACGTCGCGGCAAGACCATCACCGGTCCCAACAAGCGCCCCCTCAAGTCCCTGTCCGACATGCTCAAGGGCAAGCAGGGAAGGTTCCGCCAGAACCTCCTCGGCAAGCGCGTCGACTACTCCGGCCGCTCGGTCATCG
>CAYMUE010000214.1:6290-9395 GCA_964393505.1 uncultured Polyangiaceae bacterium | reverse complement strand
GTCCGAGCATCGAGGAAGCCACCTCGCAGCTCGAGCGGGCGCTGCGCAAGCTCGGACGCACGCCCTATCGAGTCGAGGGATTCCTCACGAAACCTCACGAGTCGATCGAGAAGCTCGGCCCCGTGCCCGATCCCATGATCGGCGTCTGCGTGCACTGGATCTACGGCCCCAACACCGTCGAAGGCGTGGTGGGCCGAGACGAGCCGCTGCTGCTCGCGAGCAACTTCTCGGGACAGTGGCCCGGCCTGGTGGGGCTGCTGAACACCAGCGCCTGCCTCGAGATGGTGGGACGGTCCCATTCGCGAGCGTGGACCGATGCCACCGACTGGAGCTCCGACAGCGTCTTCATGGAGCGGCTCGAGGCATGGTGCACGACCGGGCGCATCCGCTACGCGGAGCCCGAAGCGCGGCTGCACGCGCCGATCTCGAAGCCGGCCTCCAGCCTCGCACGAGACGTCGCCGATGCGGTGCGGCGCAGGCGCATCCTCATCATGATGCTCGGCGACACCTCCATGGGGATGATCAACGGGTACTTCGGCCCACGAATGATCGCGCCGCACGGGTTCTCCGAGCACAAGATCGATCAGGCGTGGATCATCGAGCGGGGCCGCGGCATCGCGGAGCGTCGCATCGACGAGGCCCTGGCCTTCGTGCGCGAGCGCGGGGTGACGTTCCACTGGCGCGAGGGCGGGAACGACGACTTCGACGAGCGGGCGACGCGCGAGCAGCTCCGCGACTACCTTGCGGTGCTCGACCTCGTGCGCGAGTACAAGGCGGACTGCGTGGGCTGGCAATACCAGCTCGGGCTCATCGGCCTGCGCCCCCCGTCGGACTTCGCCGAAGGACTGCTGAACTCGATGTGCCGTCCCGAGGGCAATGGCGACACGATCGTGTGCTCGACGGAAGCCGACCAGGGCAATGCGATCCCGATGGAGCTGCTCAAGCGGCTTCTGGCGGCCAAGGGATTGCACCAGGCGGTGATGTTCCACGACGTGCGCTGGGGAGCGGAGCACGACGGGCGATTCGTGTGGGTGCTGCTGAACTCGGGCTCCTGCGGCGCGTACGCCTTCAACCACGACCCCAACACCCTTCGCGGCGTGCACTCGTATCGTCAGGCCAAGGCCTACTTCCCGGTGCCCGGCGGAACCTTCACGGGCGAGAGCCTGTCCGGAGCCATCACCTGGGCGCGCGCCTACTTGCGGAGCGGCGAGCTGTGGATGGATGTCGGACGCGGCGAGGTGGTGGGGCTTCCCCCCGCGGTTCGCGACGCCTGGTGGGGCGGGACCAACCGCGAGTGGCCGTTCATGGCTGCCGACCTCGGCATGTCCCGTGACGCGCTGATGGCTCACTACCTCTCGAATCACGTCGCTGTGGCCTACGGCGACGTGTTCGAGGAGATGGTCGCGCTCTCGCAAGAGCTCGGGTTCCGCGTGCGCGTGTGGGGATAGCGGACTCCGATCATTCGAATACGGGAATCGAGGTGAGGATGGGTGAGGGCTTCTTCCTGGGGATCGACGTTGGGACCGCGAGCGTGCGAGTCGGCGTATTCGACGCCTCCGGCAGAACCCTCGGCGTCGGCGTGGAACCCATTCAGGTCTTCCGCCCTCAGGAGGACTTCGTCGAGCAGTCCTCGAACGATATCTGGCGTGCTTGCGGCGTGGCCGTGCGCGCCGCCCTGGCGCAGGCCTCTCTGGAGCCCTCGCGCGTTGCGGGCATCGGCTTCGACGCGACCTGCTCGCTGGTCGTGCTAGGCGAAGGGGATGCGCCGGTATCCGTGAGCCCGACCGGCGACGACACCCACGATGTGGTGGTGTGGATGGATCATCGCGCGGTGGAGCAGGCCGCGCGCATCAACGCGACCGGACACGAAGTGCTCCGGTATGTCGGCGGCGTGATCTCCCCCGAGATGCAGACGCCGAAGCTCCTGTGGCTGCGGGAGCGGAGCCCGGCGACCTGGAACCGCGCGAAGCGCTTCCTCGATCTGCCGGATTACCTGACCTACAGGGCCACCGGGGACGACGCGCGATCATCGTGTACGACGGTGTGCAAGTGGACCTATCTGGGACACGCGGGGGGATGGCAGGAGTCGTACTTCCGGGCCGTGGGGCTTGGGGAGCTGGCGGACGAGGGATTCGCGCGTATCGGGCGGACGGTGCGGGCAGCGGGGGAGAGGGCTGGTGCGCTGACGGCGAAGGCGGCGGCGGAGCTCGGGCTCGCGGAGGGCACGCCGGTGGCGATCTCGCTCATCGACGCGCACGCGGGAGGGCTTGGGGTGCTGGGGTTCGCGCGCGGGGGCGAGGCGGCCACGCAGGAGGAGCTCGAGCGGCGGCTCGCGCTGATTGGCGGGACCTCCACCTGTCACATGGCGGTGTCGCGGGAGCCGCGGTACGTGCCGGGCGTGTGGGGCCCCTACTGGTCGGCGATGGTACCCGGGATGTGGCTTACGGAAGGCGGGCAGAGCGCGACAGGGGCGCTCATCGATCACACGATTCGCACGCACGTGCGGGGCGTCGAGCTCGCCCGCGAGGCCGAGGCGCGAAACACATCGGTCTACGAACTGTTGAACGCCCGCCTCGAGAGCCTGTCTTCCGGGGCTCCGTTCCCCGCGGCCCTCACGCGAGAGCTGCACGTGCTCCCCGATCACCACGGCAACCGCTCCCCCCGCGCCGATCCGTCGCTCCGTGGCATGGTGTCCGGATTGCGTCTGACCGACAGCCTCGACTCGCTTGCGCTGCTGTACCTGGCGACCATCCAGGCGCTGGCCCACGGGACCCGGCACATCCTCGAGACGATGAACCGCCACGGTCACCGCATCGACACGTTGGTGGCCACGGGTGGCGACGCCAAGAACCCGGTGTTCCTGCGGGAGCACGCCGACGCGACGGGGTGCAGGATCGTGTTGCCGCGCGAGCGGGAGGCGGTGCTGCTCGGCTCGGCGATGCTCGGGGCTGCGGCCTCGGGGCGCTTCGCGAGCGTGCTCGACGCCATGCACGCCATGAGCGCGACCTCGGGGGTGATCGAGCCGAACCGCGGCTCGGTGGCTGCGTTCCACGACGCGAAGCATCGGGTGTTCCAGCGGATGCACGACGACCAGATGGCGTATCG
>CAYMUE010000214.1:0-6190 GCA_964393505.1 uncultured Polyangiaceae bacterium | reverse complement strand
GTGCACGCCGGCGCCGTCAAGGCCTCCCGCGAGCTCGGCGTCGAGATCGTGTGGAAAGGCCCCATGAAGGAAGACGATTTGCGCGCCCAGATCGAGCTCGTGCAGTCCTTCGTCGCCCAGCGCGTCTCCGGCATCGTCCTCGCCCCACTCAGCGACAAGGCCCTCGTCGGCTCCGTGCGATCGGCGCACGACGCCGGGATTCCGGTGGTCGTCTTCGACTCCGACCTGCAGAGCGATCTCCCCACGAGCTTCGTGGCGACCGACAACGTGGCCGCGGGCAGGCTCGCGGGCGAGCACCTGAGCAAGCTGCTCGGCGGCCAGGGAAAGGTCGTCCTGCTGCGCTATCAGGAGGGGTCCGCCAGCACGGCGAATCGCGAGAAGGGATTCCTCGAGGCGATTCGCGCGAACCCCGGCATCGAGCTCGTGAGTGACAATCAGTACGCCGGCGCCACCACCGAAACGGCCTTCTCCACCAGCGAGAGCCTGCTCGTCGCGAAGAAGGCCGCGTCGGGCGGCGTGCAGGGGGTCTTCGCTCCCAACGAGTCGAGCACCTTCGGAATGCTGCTCGCCCTGCGCAAGGCCGGACTCGCCGGCAAGGTGCGGTTCGTCGGCTTCGACGCCTCCGACAAGCTCGTGCAGGCGCTCCGGGAGGGACACCTCGACGCCGTCGTGCTCCAGGCCCCCATGAACATGGGCTACCTTGCGGTCAAGACGCTGCACCAGAAGCTCACGGACCAGAAGTTCGAGAAGCGCGTCGATACCGGTGCGGTCCTCGCCACCAAGGACAACCTCGACACCCCCGCGGTGCGCGAGCTCGTCGCTCCCGACCTGAAGACCTGGCTCGGCGAATGAGGGCGAGGTAGCGCCATGGAACCCCGTCTGCGCGTGCGCGCAGTCAGCCGCTCCTTCGGCGCCACCCGCGCCTTGTCCGGCGTGAACCTCCAGGCCGCCGCGGGCGAGGTCCACGCCGTCATCGGAGAGAACGGCGCCGGCAAGAGCACCCTGATGCGCCTGCTGTCCGGTGAGCTCTGCGCCGATGAAGGGACCATGGAGCTCGACGGCGTGCCGTTCGCGCCGAAGGGCCCCGCCGAAGCGCGCGCAGGGGGCGGCGCCATCGTGAGCCAGGAGCTCGCCGTGTGCCCCCACATGAGCGTGCTCGAGAACGTGATGCTCGGACAGGAGCCCACACGCTTCGGGCTGCTGGACCGGCCACGCATGCGCAGGGACGCACAGCGAGCCCTCGAGATGCTCGCCGGCGGCGTCGTGCCGCAGGGGCTCGATCTCGACGCCCGCCTGGCCGATCTGCCCACCTCGGGCCAGCAGATCGTCGAAATCGCCCGGGCCCTCGCGGGCAGCAAGGGATGCCGCGTGCTGATCCTCGACGAGCCCACTAGCAGCCTCGGCAAGGAGGATGTCGCGCGGCTGTTCGACGTGATTCGCAAGCTGCAGCGCGACGGGACCACGGTGCTGTACGTGTCGCACTTCCTCGAGGAGGTCGCGTCGATCTCGCAGGGGTACACCGTGCTCCGCGACGGCGTGACGGTCGCCGAGGGGCGGATCGAGCAGACCACGATCGGGGCGATTGTGGAGCACATGGCCGGGCGCAAGGTCGAGCAGCTCTTCGTGCGATCCGCGCGCCAGCCCGGCGACGTCGTGCTCGAGGTGCAGGGGCTGCGGGCCGAGCCCAAGCCGACGCGCGCGAGCCTGCGATTGCACCGCGGCGAGGTGCTCGGGATTGCGGGGCTGATGGGGGCCGGGAGGACCGAGCTGATGCGGGCCGTCTTCGGGCTCGAGGCGGTGCGCGCGGGGCGCGTGAAGGTAGGCGCGTACGTGGGACCGGCCTCTCCTACCCGGCGCATGGCGCAAGGCGTGGGGATGCTGAGCGAAGACAGGAAGGCGGAGGGGCTGGCGACCTCCCTGTCGGTCGCGGACAACCTCACGCTGTCGAAGCTTCCCGCTCTTGTCAGCTTCGGAGGCTTCTCGCCCCGCAGGCAGCGTGAGCAGGCCGGCGACTGGATCGCGAGACTCGGTATCAAGGCCCGGGACCCCGACCAGCGCGTCTGGGAGCTCTCGGGCGGCAATCAGCAGAAGGTGGCTCTCGCGCGACTGCTGCACCACGGCGTCGATGTGCTGCTGCTCGACGAGCCGACGCGCGGGATCGACGTGGGGAGCCGGGCGCAGATCTACGAGCTCATCGACAGGCTCGCGTGCGAGGGGAAAGCGGTGCTGATGGTGTCGAGCCATCTTCCCGAGCTGCTCGGAACGTGCGACACGATCCAGGTGATGCGGCGAGGAGAGCTGGGCGAGGCGAGGCGCGTGGAGGAGTGCGACGCGCGCACGCTGCTCGAGGAAGCCACAGGGGCGATCGCGTGAAGGCGTGGCTGCGCAAGCCGTGGGCAGGACCGCTCGTCGCGCTGCTCGTCGTGTACGTGCTGCTCGTGGTGCTTCGCCCCGAGACGTTCGCGGGGTCCGCGAACCTGCTCACGATGGCCCGTCAGACCGTGGTGGTGGCCATTGCCGCGGTGGGCATGACGCTGGTGATCGTGCAGGGAGGGATCGACCTGTCGGTGGGCTCCGGGGTGGCGCTCACTACAGTGGTCGTGGCCTGGGTGTTGGATCGGGGACACTCGCCTTGGATGGCAGTCCCCGCGGGAGTCCTGTCATCGCTCCTCGCAGGCTCCCTCACGGGGCTGCTCATCACCCGGTGGAACGTCACGCCGTTCATCATCACCCTCGGGGGCATGAGCATCCTGCGCGGCATCGCGAAGGGCCTGGCGCACGAGCAGAAGATCGACGTCGACCCCGGCGGGCTCGAGCACTTGATGGCGTCGTCCCCGGGAGCTTGGGTGCCAGTCCCAGCGGGCGTCTGGGTCGCTGTCGCCATCGCCGTGACGGCTGCGCTGATGCTGGCCTACACGCGCTTCGGGAAGCACGTGTTCGCCGTCGGGAGCAACGAGCAGACCGCGCGCCTGTGCGGCATCCGCGTCGGTCGCGTGCGCCTGGCCGTCTACGCCATTGCCGGGCTGCTCACCGGCATCGCCGGTGTGATGGAGTTCTCCACGCTGACCGTCGGAGACCCCACCGACTCCGTGGGACTCGAGCTCGAGGTGATCGCTGCCGTGGTGATTGGCGGAGGCTCGTTGTCGGGCGGAGAGGGCTCGATCCTCGGCTCGATGGTGGGAGCTTTGCTGATGACGGTGATCAAGACCGGGGGAACGCACCTCGGATTGGCGAACTGGGTGCAGGAGATCGTGACCGGGGCGATCATCGTGGTAGCCGTCGCGGTCGATCGCCTGCGCAGGGCGAGGCGGTAGGGAGGGGGAACGTCCCTCACGGCCTCTGGTCCAACCCGGCAGGCGCCCTCGGAATCACGGATTCCAGAAGAGTCGGCCGGGCACGGTCTCGGGGATCCGTCGTGACCCGATGTGATTGCGACGTCGGTGCGTGCGGTCGAACAAGAGCGGAATCGGCTGGCCGGAGCCGCCCCCGACACACCAATTCATGCGGCACATCCTCATGCGAGCGGCGCTTGCGAATCGGTGGTTGCTGCCCAACAAGCCGGGCCGTGCCGACGAATCTCTACCACTGGTATTGCCTCGCCGGAGTCTGGGCACTCGCCGCGCTGCTCTGCATCGCGGGAGCCTGGCTCGCGATGCGCCTGGCGCACGGGCGAGGGCTGCTCCGACGACGGGATCGGCCCGGCGAGCTCGAGCGGTTGCGCGCGGAGCTGTGCGAGCAGACCCGCCTCAGGCTCGAGGCCGAGGCAGGGAAGAGAGCGGCCGAAGAGGCGCTGGCCGAAGCCGAGGCACGGGCCCGGGAGACCGCGCAGGAGGTGAAACGCGCCAAGAGCCGGTTGGTGGCCAACACCAGTCACGAGCTCAGAACCCCCCTCAACGGCATCATCGGGATGACGAACATCCTGCTCGACAGCGATCCCTCCCACGAGCAGCGGAGCGGTCTCGAGTCGATCCTCGCCTCCTCCGAGCAGCTCCTCGAGATGGTTCAGTGCGTGATCGACATTGCGCGCATCGACACCGGCTCGCTCGATCTCGACCCCAGACCCTTCGAGGTCCGTAGGCTCCTGGAGCAGGCGACGGGAATCGCAGCGCCTCGAGCGCGGGGCAAGGGAATCTCCCTCGAACTCGAGGTGGACGACCGCGTTCCGTGGCTTCTCTCGGGCGATGCCAGGAGGCTACGCCAGGTGCTGCTCAACCTGCTCGACAACGCGGTCAAGTTCACCGACCGGGGAAGCGTCTGGCTCCGCGCCTTCCTCGACTACCGGACCGGTGAGCACGCCCTCGTCGTCTTCCAGATTGCGGACACCGGGATCGGCATCCCCGAAGACAAGCTGCGTGAGGTCTTCGAACCCTTCACCCAGGTCGACTCGTCGAACTCGCGCCGCTTTGGCGGCAACGGCCTCGGACTCACGCTCTGCGGGCGACTCGTCGAGCGGATGGACGGGCGGATCGACGTTCGCAGCGCCCCGGGGCAGGGGACCTGCTTTTCGGTTCGCATTCCCTTCGACGTTCCCCCCGAAGGTCATCCCGCCGCTCCGCTGCCGAGCACGCCCGCTCCGCCCGGGGCACGAAGGCTCCGGATCCTGGTGGCCGACGACAATCGCGTCAACCAGCAGGTGACCAGCGTGCTGCTCGCAAAGCAGGGGCACCGCGTGACCGTCGTCGATAGCGGGCGCGCCGCGGTGGAGGCTTTTCAGAGTCAACGATTCGACCTCGTGCTGATGGACGTGCAGATGCCCGACGTGGATGGGCTCGAGGCGACCGCGATGATCAGGGGCTTGGAGGTCCATGGCGCGCGGGTTCCGATCATCGCGTTGACCGCGCACTGCACCCAGGAAGACGAGGCGCGCTGCCTCGCCGCGTCGATGGACGGCTTCCTCACCAAGCCGGTGCGTCCGGAGCAGCTCTACGAGACCGTCCTGTCGTACGCCTGACAGTGCGGGCAAGACCGCTCGAGGCCCGTCTGTGCCGGAACAAATCTTCCGTTCCCCCTGTTGACCATCGGCCCTCAACGACGCACGGAGGACGGATGAACCATCGCGGTCACCCCAAGAAACCGATTCCCCGCACCCAGCTCCCCCTCGAACGAATTGCCGCTGGATTCCTGCGCGAGAGCGTGGAGGAGGCCCCTGACCTCGTCAGGCAGCTCGGCACGCTGAACGAGCTCGGGATGCGGGAGCTCGGGGGCGTGCTCGGGCGGTTCGACTCCCGGGGGCGCGGAGAGCTCGACGCCCGCGAGCGGCTGCTGGCCAGGCGCGTGCTCGGCCGCCTACACAAGCCCGGCGTGGACAGCCTGGTGTTGACCAACAAGGTGCTCGACTACCTCGATCTCGACATGAGCGCGCTCATCGAGGAAGACGAGCTCGAGCTGTGCGTGGAGATCATCGAGCGGTTCTGCTGCGCCGGGGGCACGGGCAACCGGCTCACGACCCGGGAGCTCGAGATCCTGTACGCCGTGCTGCGTCACCTGGACAAGGACGGCAACGGTCAGCTCGACACGATGGAGCGCCAAGCCCTGCGCAAGGGGCTCGGGAGCCCGCAGTCGTTCATGGAGGAGCATCGCAAGTCCAACCCCCACATGCAGCGGCTCTTCGCCCAAGAGTGACGCCACCGCAGGTCGATTGCCGGCCGGCGCCCGACGAAGCCGCACTTCCCGCTTCGCTTCGGGAGCCGTAGCTGGAACAATGGGCCCGCTTCAGGAGGGCTCGGCGATGCGGTGCAGTTACGGAATCGCGTGGATCGGTTGGGCGCTTGCCAGCGTGGCGTTGGGCTGCGGGGGGAGTGCCCCCAAGGCACCGGAATCCCCGCAGCAGCTCCAGCCCGCCGCTCCCGTGACCACCACCGGCCAACCCGCGGCGGAGCCCGCTTCCGAGCTCCCCTCCTCGATGCCCAAGAAGACCGAGCCCGGCGAGATCCCCTCCGACAAGATGTCGACCCTGCTCGATGAGCTGTCGTCGGCCGAGGCGCTCACCTCGGGAAGAGACTGTGCTGCTGCCTGTCGCGCGTTGCGGTCGATGCAGAGCGCTGTGGAGCGGCTCTGCTCGATCGCTCAGGATGATCAGGAGCGTGAGAGGTGCCGCGATTCCCAGGAGCGCGTGAAGAACGCGAAGCAGCGGGTGCGGGGCAACTGCACCCGCTGCGCCGAAGGACCGTCGCTCGAAGGGGATTGAGCC
>CAYMUE010000213.1:8061-9554 GCA_964393505.1 uncultured Polyangiaceae bacterium | reverse complement strand
GCTGCCGAGAAGGCTGCTGCCGAGAAGGCCGCTGCCGAGAAGGCCGCTGCCGAGAAGGCCGCTGCCGAGAAGGCCGCTGCCGAGAAGGCCGCTGCCGAGAAGGTCGCTGCCGCGAAGCCCGCCGAACGAGCGATCGCAGCGCCTGAGAAGGGCGGGATCCCTGCCGCCTTTTGGGTGGTGGGCGCGGTGATCGTTGCGATCATCGCCTACGTTGTCTTTTTCATGAAGTAGTCTCGACCGGGTGTGTCTGGAGTGTCGTGGGTTCACCACGCGCGCTCCGGGCTCACGCGAGGCCCGGTAGAAGACAACTCGCCGCAGAGCTCGCAATAGAGGCCACGCCAGTCATGCCATCCCTCTCCATTCTGATCGGTGCAGTCGTCGGGTTGCTGTTCGTTATCGGACTCGTGACCTTCCTGCTGCTGCGAGCGAAGAAGGCGCCGGCTGCTGTTGCGCCAACCGAACCAACGGCGGCTGCTGCGCCGTTGCCGAAACCGGAGCAGATCCCGGAGAGCGGCAGGCGGCCGCTCGAGGCTGCCGAAGGGGTGTTTCCCCCGATCCCGGTGCTTCCTTCGGCCGTCGAGCCGGAGCAACCTTCGCCCGAAGCTCCAGCGGTCGAGGTAGCGCCGGCCGCACCACATTCGGAGGCCGCGCGCGTCCCGTCGGTCGAGTTGAGTGCAGCGACTGCGCCTGCCGTTGCCGAACCGATCAAGCCTGCCGTCGAGGAGATCCCGCAGCCTGTCGAACCTGTCTCCCCGCCTGCGGTCGTGCCCTCTCCGGCCATCGCGGAGTCGCTCCCCGCATCGAAGCGTCCGTTGATCCCCCGTGAGGAGCCGGAGGAAGCGCCGATCGCCCCGCCCGAGGCTCCTTCTGCCGAACAGCCGCAGGCCACGCCGAAGCCGCTGATTGGCTTGCTCGGAACCAAGTTCGTTCCGGCGAGGGCGAAGCCTGCCACCAAACCCGTTCGGGAACCGTCGCCGCGCGTCTCTCCTCGTGTCCCGTCGGTGGATGAGCAGAGGACGCCCGAAGCCAGGCCTGCCCCGCTCGCGCCGAGAGAGCCGCTGTTCTCGGAAGAAGAACCCACTCGTCCGAAGACGACGACCGCTGCCATCGCAGCGGCTCCGGTGGAGCCGCCCGTCTCCACGGTGCCAAAGCCCAAGGGCTCTCTGGCCGAGCGCATCTCGCAAGTCGTTCCCGAGATCGAGCCTCCATCTGCGGAGAAGACTCCGACAGAGCCCATGGAAGCGATCGAAGAGCACGCAGCGGGCGCTGTGCGGTCCACAGAGGAGCCTGTTGCCGAGCGTGAGCCGCAGCCGTTCGCGAAGCCTGCGGAAGCGCCGCGCAAGGTCACGCCGCAGCCTTTTGCGAAGCCCGCGGAGGCGCTGCGCAAGGTCACGCCGCAGCCTTTTGCGAAGCCCGCGGAGGCGCTGCGCAAGGTCACGCCGCAGCCTTTTGCGAAGCCCGCGGAGGCGCTGCGCAAGGTCACGCCGCAGCCT
>CAYMUE010000213.1:1192-7961 GCA_964393505.1 uncultured Polyangiaceae bacterium | reverse complement strand
GCGCAAGGTCACGCCGCAGCCTCTTGCGAAGCCCGCGGAGGCGCCGCGCAAGGTCACGCCGCAGCCTTTTGCGAAGCCCGCGGAGGCGCCGCGCAAGGTCACGCCGCAGCCTTTTGCGAAGCCCGCGGAGGCGCCGCGCAAGCCCACGCCGCAGCCTGCGGCGGAGCCGGCCAAGGCCAAACCCGAGACCTCGACGACCGCGGACCTCCCCGCCGATCCGGCTGCACGCAAGCGCGCGCTCCTCGAGCGGATGCACGCCCGGCTCCCCGGTGCCGGGGCCGCTTCTCCGTTCGAGAAGACCGACCCCAAGCATCAGGATGCGCGAAGAATTGCCCGTCTGTTCGTTTCGGAGATCGTTCTGTACAATCAGGAGCTGGTCGAGAAGGCTCGCAAGGAGGGCGGCGTCTACTCCCTTCTGAAGAAGGACATCGACCACTGCCGTCAAGCCATTCGCGAGCGCATCCCCGCTGACGTCTCGGCGCAGTTTGATTACCTCTACGACGAGATCATCGTGCAAATCGCGCACGGCGACGAGAGCAAGCTCGGCCCGGACATGCCGGCCCCGACGGCGCCGCGCAAGAAGAACTGACCCGCCCGGACCGTCCGAGGCGAAACCCGGCGCCGTGCATCCGCATCGAATCTTCCCGCGATATGAGGCTGTCGCTTCGCGTCGCCGCGTGAGCTAAGCTCGCGCCGGGGCAGGAGGTCGAGGGGTGCAGGCTGGCTCGTTCGAGCGCATCCGAAGATGGGCAAGGTGGGGGCGTGCACGGGGGCCCAATGCCAGGACACTCGTTCGCCACGCCGGGCTTCGGGCGCGCGAAGAAGAGCTACGCGCACGACTCGCCGATGCGCTCCTCCAACGCGCGGTCGCCGAAGCCGCGCTCCAAGAGACCAGGCATGAGCTCGAGCGGTCGCGCGCGAAGGATCTCGATCAGACCCGGACCGGTATCATCGCTCGTGAGCGTCAGTCGATGCTGGGGCAGGTCACCGCCACCGTGAGCCATGAACTGCGCAATCCGTTGGGCGTCATTCGAAGCTCAGTGTTCTACCTCCAGCGTCGGCTCGGGCGGCAAGACGACAGGATCGTCAAGCATCTCGAACGCATCGAGCAGCAGGTGGCGCTGTGCAACGGTGTGATCGACGAGCTGCTCGAGTTCACGCGCGGTCGTCAGGTCTACGCGATCCCAGGTGATCTGAACGCCTGGTTGGAGTCGGCGAGCGCGTCGTGGGGCGCGCTGCCCGAGGGCGCGAAGTTGCGAACCGACCTGCAGGCGGCTCTCCCCCCTGTCCCCTTCGATTCCGAGAGGCTGTCCCGCGCTCTCGCCAACCTGGTGGACAACGCCGTCCTGGCCCTGCGCGCGCGTTCCGAGATCCCAGCTCCCCGGGAATGGGAGCCGGAGATCGTGCTGCGCAGCCGCTTGAACGGAGCTGGTGTCATCGTGGAGCTCGTGGACAACGGCGTGGGCATGGACGACGCCACGCTGCGCAGGGCACTGGACCCTCTGTTCACCACGCGTGCTCGGGGAACCGGGCTCGGCCTCCCCATCGTTCGCCGCATCGTCGAAGAACATGGTGGCAGCGTTTCGCTCGAGAGCACGCCGGGCGCCGGCACGCTGGTTCGACTCGTCCTCCCCCTGGTCGGCGCCCAAAACACCGCAGAACAGGAGCCCGTCGCGTGAGCTCCCGTCCTCGCGATCCATCGTCAATCCGCCGGGTCCTCGTGGTCGATGACGACAAGGATCTGTGCGACAACCTGCACGACATCCTCGCCGACGAGGGGTGGTTCACGGCCGCGGCGCACTCGTTGCGCTCCGGGCTGCAGCTCGCGGAGGAGTGGCAGCCCGCGGTTGCGCTCGTGGATCTGCGGCTCCCCGATGGGGCGGGAACGGCTGCGCTCCTGGCGCTCAAGCGCATCGTTCCGGACTGCGTGTGCATCATGATGACCGCTCACGCGGACCTCGACTCTGCGATCCTGTCGCTGGCGAAGGGAGCGCGCCTCTACCTGCAGAAGCCCATCCGTCCCGACGAGCTGATCGGCTTGCTCGAGAGTATCGGCGTGCACTTGCGGCTCGTGGATGAGAAGCGAATGGCGGAGGACGCCTTGCGAGAGAGCGAGGCGCGCTATCGGTTGCTCGCGGAGGGCGCCTCCGACGTGATCTCGAAACACGACGCGGACGGGGCGTTCTCCTACGCCTCTCCGTCGGCTGCGACCGTCTTCGGACGAAGGCCGGACGAGCTGCTCGGTACGGCCTTCGCTCAAATGGCACACGAGAATGATCTTCCGTCGCTCGAAGCGGCGTTGGAGACTGCGCGCAGTGGTGGCGCGTGCGTGGTCTCCTGGAGGGTGCGTCTGCCGGACGGCACCCCGAGGTGGATCGAATCGGCGATGCGAGGTCTCGACGGGGGAATCCTCGCATCGAGCCGGGACATCGACGAGCGCAAGGCCGTGCAGGAGGAGCTCGAGCGCGCCCGGGATGCTGCAGAGGCCGCGAACCGGGGCAAGAGCGACTTCCTCGCGAACATGAGCCACGAGATCCGGACGCCGATGAACGCGATCATCGGCATGACCAATCTGGTGCTCGCCGGGGAGCTCACTGCCGAGCAACGCGAGTATCTCGGCATGGTCAAGAGCTCGGCCAACGCTCTGCTGACCGTCGTCAACGACGTGCTCGACCTCGCGAAGATCGATGCGGGAAGGCTTCAGATCGAGCAGGCGGACTTCGAGCTGCAGACGTGCGTCGAGCAGTCGGTCCGCGCCCTGTCCGTGCAAGCATGGGACAAGGCTCTCGTGCTCTCCTTCGAAGTCCTGCCGTCCACACCCCGGTTCGTGCGCGGCGACGCCATTCGCCTGCGCCAGGTCCTCACCAACCTCGTCGGCAACGCGATCAAGTTCACCGATTGGGGCGAGATCTCGGTCCGGGCGTCCGTCGATTCGATCGACGCTCTCGGCTGCGTGGTCCGCTTCGAGGTCACCGACACCGGCATCGGGATCCCGCAAGACAAGCTCGGGGCGTTGTTCACGAGCTTCGGTCAGCTCGACGGATCCACCACGCGCAAGTTCGGGGGAGCAGGTTTGGGACTGGCCATCTCCAAGCAGATCGTCGAACGTCTGGGCGGCTCGATCGGTGTGGTGAGCGCGCCGGGGAAGGGGAGCACCTTCTGGTTCACCGTGCGGTTCGGCAACGCGGAGTCCGCGGCAACCGCCGAGGCCCCGATCGAACGCTCCGCGTCGGAGGTGGAGTCGCTGCCTCCGGCTCGCGTGCTGTTGGCAGAGGACAACAAGACCAATCAGGTCCTGGTGCGGAGTCTGCTCGAGAGAAAGGGCTGCTCCGTGGACATCGTCGCGACGGGGCTCGAGGCCGTGGAGGCAGTCGCGCGCGGGGGCTACGACCTGGTGCTGATGGACGTCCAGATGCCGGGGATGGACGGCTTCGAGGCCACTCGAAGAATCCGTTTGCACGAACGCTGCGATTCGCGGCCGGCCGTGCCGATTGTCGCCCTCACCGCGCACGCTCTGAAGGGGGACCGGGAGGCCTGCCTCTCCTGCGGCATGGACGAGTACATCTCCAAGCCCATCGAGGCGTCGCAGCTCTACGCCGCCATCCTCAAGTTCGCTCCCGAGGCAGCCGCCGCTCGCCGGCTCGGCTGATCCCCTCCCGTCGCAGGGCTCCTCGAGGCGATTCGAAGGATCGCGACTGCTCGCGATCGATGGGGCTCCGAAGGGCTGGTGACCGCGCTCGCTGAGCGATCCTTGCGCAGGACCGCGTGTCACGGCCCGACCGATGGATGCGGCCCTCTGTCTGCCGAAACCTGGGTTCGCCGCAGAGCACGTAGTATGCTGAACGGGTTCGTCGTTTCACGCGGGAGACTCGTCATGCGCAGGCTGCACGGCATCGCTTGGATCGTTGCATCGATCGCCCTTCTCACCTCGGGTTGCGGCGGAAAGTCGTCGCTCGACGAGGAAGACCTGCCCGACATCGACGGAGTGGGAGGCACGACACCGCCTCCCGACGCCGGGTGCAGGCCCGCGGGGATGTCGTGCCATTCGAATACGGAGTGCTGCAGCAAGGCGTGCGTCAACGGGATCTGCGCGGCCGTGTGCAAGGCGGATGGTGTGGACTGCAGCTCCGCGTCTCAGTGTTGTTCGGGCACGTGCAGCTACGGGCGATGCGGCGAGGTCGAGCCCTGCAGCGCGAACGGCCAGCCGTGCAGCACCGCCGGGGAGTGTTGCTCGAAGAGCTGCGTGGGGGGGGTCTGCGGGGGCGGGCAGTGCAAGCCCGACGCGACCGCTTGCGATGACGATTCGCAGTGCTGCTCCGGGGTCTGCTACTACGGCGTCTGCGGCATGGGACAGTGTGTCGCCAACGGCGACCACTGCGACTACTCCATGCAGTGCTGCACGGGCGTCTGCAACATCGCGATTTGCGCGGGCGGGCAGTGCGATCCCGACGGGGCCTACTGCACGACCCACCAGCAGTGCTGTTCGGGGACGTGCACCAACAACGCATGCGGTTGGGGGCAATGCAATCAGGACGGCCTGCCATGCGATCAGGATCAGGAGTGCTGCTCGGGGATCTGCAACAACGGTCTGTGCGGCTGGGGCAAATGCATGCCCGACGGCTACGGGTGCCAGACGGACGGGCAGTGTTGCTCCGGTACTTGCTCGTATGGCATCTGCACTACCCCGATGTGCCAACCCAACGGTGCGCCGTGCGCAACGCCGTACGACTGCTGCTCGCAGAGTTGTGTGAACGGCGTGTGCGGAGGAGGGCAGTGTGCGCCCGACGGTGCCCAGTGCTTCGACGCGAGCTCCTGCTGTTCGGGCGCATGCGTCGGCGGAGTGTGCGGAGGAGGCTCGGAGTGCAAGCCCGACGGCTCCTTCTGCAACTACGCGATGGAGTGCTGCGCCAAGAACTGCTCGAGCGGTAGCTGCCAGACTCCGCCGGCGTGCGGCGCGCCCGGCGCGCAGTGCTTCGAGGCGTGGGAGTGCTGCTCCAAGAGTTGTGTCGGCTACGCTTGTCAGGCGGCGCCACCGCCTCCGTGTGCGGCCGACGGTGGCTCGTGTCTGTTCGCGAGCGATTGCTGCTCTGCGAACTGCTCGTACGGAACGTGCACACCGCAGCCTCTCTGCAAGGCGGGTGGCCTCGCGTGCGTCGAAGGTTGGGAATGCTGCGGCGGCTCCTGTGACAACGGTCTGTGCGGCGGCGGCTCGCCGGGCTGCTTCCCTGCTGGCGCTCAGTGCGCGTTCAGCGCGCAGTGCTGCTCGCAGAGTTGTGTGGGTGGAACTTGCAGCCCGGGCTCCAACTGCAAGGCGGACGGCGCGAAGTGCAAGAGCTCGGTCGAGTGTTGCGGTGGGGGGTGCTTCTCGGGGGTCTGCGGGGCAGTCGCTTGCGCCGCGCCTCCCCACAAGTGCATGATGTGTCTCGCGGAGAGTTGCTGTGCCGAGCAGACGGACTGCTCGCAGCACCCCAAGTGCAACGCAGTCTTCGTATGCTTGACCGATTGCATCACCGGCGGGGGCACCGGCTCGGACTGCTATGCGGCTTGTGCGAGCGCACAGCCTGGTCCCTACGAGCAGAAGCTTCTGCAGTGCGCGCTCGGCGCATGCTCGTCGATCTGTAAATAGAAGATAGTCCACAACGCGCGGAAGTGCTGCCGGAGTCGGAATCGTGCTTCGACAACACGCACGGTGCGTCAGAAGCGGGCTTCGAGCGCCAGAACAAGCGCTGCAACGCTCCGGAGCGCTGCCTCTGGGCACCGCCCCGATCGCTGTGGTATGAGCCGGGCCAGCTCGGTGCACGGACCGCGCCGGGAGATTTCTCTGGGAGGTACTCATGTCGCGCTTGCTTGGTGTGTTCGGTCTCGCATTGGTCGTGGGTCTCGTGGGCTGCAGCTCCGACGAGGACAAGGACAACAACCAGAGCCAGCCGTTGGCGGCCTGCCCGGACGAGGTCGATCTGACGACCGTGAACCTCCCTTGCGATTGCTACGGTCACGAGGCGAACTCGACGTCCATCGTCGATCCGAGCTGCAAGACCCAGGTGGTCTGCTGCCCCGCAATCGGCAACCTGCGTTGCGAAGACCACGAGTACTGCGATGATGCGGGCAACTGCTACGTCGAAGCCGGAGCAGAGGCTGCTGTGGAAGACGCAGCACCCGAAGCCGCCACGGAGGACGCAGCCCCCGCTGACGCAGCCGAAGACGTCGTGGTTGCCAAGTGCCCCTACGAGAAGGATCTCTCGAAGGTGACGCTGCCCTGCAAGTGCGGCGATACGATCGTGGAAGACGTCGCGACCGCGATGCCCGACTGCACGAAGACGGTGGTCTGCTGCCCGGCCGAGAACGGCCTCAAGTGCGAGTAGTCACTGGGCAGGGCAGGGGAGGGGCTGGCGGCTAGACGCTGAACGAGGAGCCGCAGCCGCAGGTCCCCGAGACGTTCGGGTTGCTGAACTTGAACCCGGCGCCCGCGAGGGTCTCCACGTAATCGATCTCCGTGCCTTCGAGGTACTGGGCGCTCAACGGGTCCACGTACAGGGCGATGCCGTTGGACTCGAAGGTCTCGTCCATGTCGTTGGCCTTCTCCTCGAAGTACAGGTCGTAGGAGAAGCCTGAGCATCCTCCTCCGATGACCCGCAGTCGCAGGCCCTGTCCGATGAGGTTCTCCGCTTCGGCGATTTCCTTGACCTTGGCGGCTGCGCGTTCGGTGAGCGTGATCATCCGGTCATCCTCCTCCGTCGCGGGGGCACGCGCCGGGGGTCGTTGGGAAGGT
>CAYMUE010000213.1:0-1092 GCA_964393505.1 uncultured Polyangiaceae bacterium | reverse complement strand
TCGCTCTTCGCTCTCGACGCCCACTTCAAGTCCGGTCCCTGCTCTGTGACTCTGAGTGCCTCGCCCGGGTCGACCTACGAGCCCGCCGCAGCCGACCGCGATCGGGCGATCCAGGGCCTGCGTGAGGGCCTCGCGTCGTGCTTCCAACGCACGACCGGCATGCAGGGGACACTCTACGTCTCTTCGCATGTCGATGCTGCCGGCAAGCTGTCCGACAGCGTGCCGACGCCAGGGGGAGCGATCGCCAGCGATCTGGCGACGTGCGTGGGAGGGAAGCTCGACACGGTGAGGTTGCCTGCCCCCGCTCGTGGCCCCTCCGACCTGCTCGTCCTCGTCGTGAGCTCTTGCAGCGAATGAGCTAGCCCGCGTAGAACCATGGTAGACTGAGCCCACGGAGCCCGCTCTCAACATGCATTGGAACATCCTCTCGGGCAGTACGGTGCGCGCCATCGGCGCCAGCTTCCTCTTGTCGCTCGCCGTGGTTCCATGGGGGCAGTCCGCGTGGGCGGAGCCCACACCCGCCGAGCTCGCCAAAGCACGCGACGCCTTCCGTCAAGGCGTTCAGCTCGAAGCCTCCAATGACTGGGTGGGGGCACTCGCCAAGTTTGAGATGGTCGCCCAGGTCCGCATGACCCCGGCCGTGCGTTTTCATATCGCGCGATGCCAGCAGCACCTCGGCCAACTCCTCGAGGCGCGCGGCGGCTATCGCCTCGCCGCTTTCGAGGCTACGCAATCGAAGGATCCCAAGGCCGGAGAGGTCCAGCGCGAAGCCTCCGAGGCACTCGCCGAGATCGAGCAGAAGATCCCAAAGCTCGTCATCACCAGGGGCAAGGGCGCCGAAACCGGAACCATCACCGTCGATGGCGTCGCACTCGGTGAGGCCTCCGTCGGAAAAGAGTTCCCCCTGAACCCGGGCGCTCACACCGTCGAGTTCAAGGACTCCGATGGCAACGTCTCCCGCTCCGTCGTGACGCTCGCTGAAGGCGAAACGCGAACCGTGGACCTCGAGAGCAAGACTCCCCCGCCTGCTGCCACGTCCGCCTCTGCGTCCTCTTCCGCTCCGCCCCCTCCCCCGCCCCCTCCCCCCCCCCA
>CAYMUE010000212.1:0-9596 GCA_964393505.1 uncultured Polyangiaceae bacterium | reverse complement strand
GGGGGGGGGGGGGGGGGGGGGGGGGGGGGGGGGGGGGGGGGGGGGGGGGGGGGGAAGGGGGGGCTGGAGCTGGTGGGGCTGATGACGGTTCCGCCGTACGAGCTGGAGGTGGAGGAGACGGGGGAATACTTCGAGCGGCTGCGTGTGCTGCGGGAAGCGTTGGGGGGGCGGGAGGCCTTGCCGGAGTTGTCGATGGGGATGTCGCACGACTACGAGGTGGCGATAGCGAGGGGGGCCACGATGGTGCGGGTGGGGACGTCGATCTTCGGGGAGCGGGGATGAGGCAGGCGGATGGTTCGTGACACGAACCATCGAGCAGATCGTGGTTCCTCGCGCGTGCGATTTGGAAGAGACAAATGGCTCGAAATCGACGATCAGCGCGGCGGTGAGAAAAAGGGGTTGCTTGGGGTTGTGCCGCTTGCTACAAAGCGCGCTCCCAATCTTCCGACCCCACCTGAGTGGGGAAGCGAAGGCGAGCCGTAACGGCGCGCGAAGGACTCACGTCCCCGGGAACCCTGCGCAAGACCGACAAAGACAGGCGCAGGGGGAACGGGAAACCGGCGGCGGGTCTGTTCCTCGTGCGAACGACGGACGCCGAAGAGGATGCCCGATGATTAGCAAGGCGAGTGCGATGTACGCGCGGATCAGTCCGCGCAAGGCGAGGGTCGTCGCCGATCTGGTACGCGGCAAGGACGCTGGAGAGGCGCTCCAGGTTCTGGAGTATCTGCGGAAGTCGGCGGCACCGATCGTCAAGAAGGTCATCGAGAGCGCGATTGCGAACGCCCGGCAGTTGTCGCCGGACGCGGACGTGGACTCGCTGTTCGTGAGCCGGATCACGGTGGACAAGGGGCCGAACCGGAACATGAGGCGGTGGCGTCCTCGCGCGATGGGAAGGGCCACCAAGATCGTCAAGGGTGTGAGCCACATCCAGATTGAACTCGACGAGCGCTGAGGAATCCGATGGGACAGAAGACGCATCCGTATGGCTTTCGCCTTGGCGTCATCAAGACGTGGACCTCGAAGTGGTACGAGGACAAGGCGTATGCGAAGTGGCTGCATGAGGACATCCGCATCAAGCGTGCGGTGAAGGACTATCTCTACAACGCGAACATTGCGGGCGTGGAGATCGAGCGTGCGGCGAACAAGGCGAAGGTGATCGTGTTCACCGCGCGCCCCGGGATGGTGATCGGCAAGGGCGGCAAGGGCATCGAGACGCTCAAGGTCGGCAACCTGGGGACGGCACAGAAGGGGGAGACGAAGTTCCCCGGCGTGCAGGCGTTCACGGACAACGAAGTCTTCATCGACGTGCAGGAAGTGCGCAAAGCGGAGACGAACGCGCAGCTGGTCGCGGAGAACATCGCGACGCAGCTGGAGCGTCGGGTGGCGTTCCGTCGCGCGATGAAGAAGGCCGTCTCGACGGCGATGAAGTTCGGGGCCAAGGGCATCCGCGTGCGGTGCGCTGGGCGTCTGGGCGGAAGCGAGATGAGCCGGGTCGAGATGTACCGTGAGGGGCGGGTGCCGCTGCACACGCTGCGAGCGGACATCGAGTTCGGGCTGGCGGAAGCGAAGACGACCTACGGCGTGATTGGCGTGAAGGTCTGGGTGTTCAAGGGCGAGGTTCTGCAGCGCAAGGCGCGGCGGATCCCGGCGTGAGTGGTGGAGAGAAGCGATGCTTTCCCCGAAGAGAACCAAGTACCGCAAGATGCAGAAGGGGCGCGTGCGCGGCCTGGCGTACAAGGGCAGCGACGTCTCCTTCGGTGATTTCGGCCTGCAGGCGGTGGAGCCCGGCAAGCTGACGGCGCGTCAGATCGAGGCCGCGCGTATGGCGATCACGCGACACGTCAAGCGCGAAGGCACCCTCTGGATCCGCATCTTCCCCGACCGTCCCGTGACCTCGAAGCCTCTCGAGGTCCGCATGGGTGGAGGAAAGGGCGCCCCGGAGGAGTGGGCAGCGTCGATCCATCCGGGTCGCGTCATGTACGAGATCGCGGGTGTGACCGAAGCAATGGCGCGTGAGGCGTTCCGTCTGGCGGCGCACAAGCTTCCTCTGGGCTGCAAGTTCGTGGTCCGCGGGGTGATCCAATGAAGGCGAAGGATCTGACCGAGCGTTCGACGGAGGATCTGCAGCAGCTGGTCAAGCAGCTGAGCACGGATCTGTTCCAGTACCGCATGAAGAACTTCACGAACCGGCTGGATGACACGAGCTTGGTTCGCAAGACCCGCCGCGACATCGCGCGCGTGCACACGATCCTGGACGCGCGAGGGCGTGTTGCCGGGAACGAGGCGAGGTAGTCATGGCTGACGA
Source organism: uncultured Polyangiaceae bacterium (assembly GCA_964393505.1). Taxonomy (GTDB): domain Bacteria; phylum Myxococcota_A; class Polyangia; order Polyangiales; family Polyangiaceae; genus JACRCQ01. The sequence continues at coordinate 7,291 of CAYMUE010000212.1, read as the reverse complement.
GCAGACGACCCAGGCTGCGGCGCCGGAGCAGGCGCGTCGGTTCAAGCGCAAGCTGACGGGGCGCGTGACGAGCGACAAGATGGACAAGACCGTGGTGGTGGAGGTGGTTCGCTACTCTCCGCACGCGGTGTACAAGAAGTACGTGCGGACTCGGGCCCGGTACAAGGCGCACGACGAGAACAACGAGTGCAAGGTTGGCGATCGCGTCGAGATCATCGAGCATCGTCCGCTTTCGCGCGACAAGCGTTGGAAGGTCGAACGCATCGTCCAGCGCGCCGTGACCGAGTGAGGTGATGCCATGATCCAGATGCGCACGATGCTCGATGTGGCAGACAACTCCGGCGCCCGGAAGGTGCAGTGCATCAAGGTGCTGGGAGGGTCCCGCCGCAAGTATGCAGCGCTCGGCGACGTGATCGTGGTGTCGATCAAGGAAGCGCTGCCGAACGCGAAGGTGAAGAAGGGCGACAAGGCCAAGGCGGTGGTCGTGAGGACGGCCGTTACGGTGCCGCGCCCGGACGGGAGCTACATCCGTTTCGACGCGAACAGCGCGGTGCTCGTGAACGCGCAGATGGAGCCCATCGGGACCCGAATCTTCGGGCCGGTGGCGCGCGAGCTGCGCGGCAAGAAGTTCATGAAGATCATCTCGCTTGCGCCGGAGGTGCTGTGATGAGGCGCATTCGTAAGGGCGACCTGGTGCAGGTCATCAGCGGCAAGTACAAGGGCGCCAAGGGGCGCATCCTGCTGGTGCTGCCCGAGGACGACAAGGTCATCGTGGAAGGCGTGAACGTGAAGAAGCGTCACGTCAAGCCCAACGCCAAGATGCCGCAGGGCGGTACGGTCGAGCGCGAAGCGCCGATCCACGCCTGCAAGGTGATGCCGGTGGATCCGACGACCGGCGCGCCGACGCGCGTGCGCATCAAGGTTGAGGACGGCAAGAAGGTTCGGGTTGCTGTGAAGAGCGGCGCCCCCATCACGGCGAATCCCTGAGGCTCGTCATGGCGAAGAACGAAGAGGACAAGCCCGGCACGGAGGAGAAGGCCCCGAAGGTGGCCAAGGAATCCAAGCCGAAGAAGGAGAAGGCTCCTGCCGACGCGGCCGCCAAGGTGGCCAAGGGCGGCAAGGGCGGTGACAAGGCCGAGGGCAAGGGCAAGGGCAAGGGTGGTAAAGATGCCGCTCCTGCGCAGCCCGAGCGTCCGGCTGCCCCGCCCCGCCTTCGGGACAAGTATCACAAGGACGTCACCGCGGCGTTGACGCGTCGGTTCAACTACACGAACACGATGCAGATCCCGCGGGTGACCAAGGTCGTGGTGAACATGGGCTTGGGCGCAGCGGTTGCGAATCCCAAGATCATCGACACGGCGGTCGAGGAGCTGGGCCAGATCACGGGGCAGAAGCCCGTGGTGACCAAGGCCAAGAAGGCGATCTCCAACTACAAGCTGCGCGCGGGAATCTCCATCGGCGCGATGGTGACCCTGCGTCGCGAGCGGATGTGGGAGTTCCTCGACCGTTTGATCTCCTTCACGCTCCCCCGGGTGCGTGACTTCAAGGGTGTGAGCTCCAAGGGCTTCGACGGCCGTGGGAACTACACGCTCGGTCTGCGCGAGCAGATCATCTTCCCGGAGATCAACTACGACAAGATCGACACCATCAAGGGTATGAACGTGTCGATTGTGACGACGGCGAAGACCGACGAGGAGGGGCGCGCGCTCTTGACGGAGCTCGGGATGCCCTTCCGCAGCTAAGGGAACGACGATGGCTCGTGCTTGCTCCTTTGCCAAGTTGAACCGGCCCCAGAAGTTCGCGGTGCGTCATCGCAACCGGTGCAAGGTCTGTGGGCGTGCCCGCGGTTACTACCGCGACTTCCAGCTGTGCCGGCTCTGCATGCGCCTGATGGCGCTCAAGGGCGAACTCCCCGGCGTAATCAAGGCGAGCTGGTGATGCCATGATGACCGATCCGATCGCCGATTTGCTCTCTCGTATCCGCAACGCGTCGCTCGCGCGACACGACCGGGTGACCCTTCCGCTGAGCAACCTCAAGCGGGCGGTGGCCGAGCTCCTCCAGAAGGAGGGCTATGTGGCCGACGTGCAGGTCAACCCTGAATCCCGTCCGATGCCGACGCTTACGATCATGCTCAAGTACGGCCGTGATCGTCGCAGCGCCATCGACGGACTCCGCCGAGTCTCGCGCCCTGGAAGGCGCGTGTACGTCCGGCACGACCGGATCCCGCAGGTGCTTCACGGCCTCGGCGTCGCGATCCTGTCGACCTCGCACGGCGTGATGTCCGACAAGGATGCGCGTCGCAACAAGCTTGGTGGCGAACTGCTCTGCGAGGTGTGGTGATGAGCACCGAGGTTCAGGCGAGGCTCGCGCCCCGCACGAGCCGCGTCGGCAAGTTGCCGGTAGCGGTTCCGAAGGGTGTGACGGTGACGATCCAGGGCTGCAAGGTCCTGGTCCAGGGTGCGAAGGGCAAGCTCGAGCTTGACCTGCCGGCGAACACGTCGGCCGAGCTCAAGGACGCGCGGGTGCACGTGACCTCGGATCTTCCGGGGCGCGACGCTGCGCGGATGCAGGGGCTGGTTCGCGCGCTGATCGCCAACATGGTGAAGGGCACGACCGAGGGGTACACGCGGACGCTCGAGCTGGTGGGCACGGGGTATCGCGTGGAGCTCAAGGGGAGCGCGCTTCACTTCGCGCTCGGGTATTCGCACCCGATCGTGTTTCCGGTCCCGGTGGGGCTTTCGGCGGCGGTGCCTGCGGACTCGAAGGGTACGCAGGTGGTGCTGACGGGTGCTGACCGCGCGTTGATCGGCGAGACCGCCGCGCGCATTCGTGCGCTGCGTCCACCGGAGCCGTACGGCGGCAAGGGTGTTCGCTATCGTGGCGAGCAGGTGCGCGAGAAGGCCGGGAAGGCCAGCGCGAAGGGTGGCAAGTAACGCGAGGGGCCGGGTGACGGCCCGCAGCGCGGAGTCATGACGATGGGACAGAAACTGGTCGGACGCGAGCGACGCAAGCTTCGCATTCGCAAGAAGGTACAGGGCACGGAAGAGCGCCCGAGGCTGACCGTGTTCCGCAGCGCGCGCCACATCTACGCGCAGGTGATCGACGACGTGAAGGGGCAGACGCTGGTTCACGCCTCGACGCTGTCGAAGGATCTGGCGGCGCCCGCGGAGGGCAAGCCGGGTCGGAAGACGGACAAGGCCAAGCAGGTCGGCGCGCTCGTGGCGAAGATGTGCCTGTCGAAGAACATCACCTTCGTGGTGTTCGATCGCAACGGATACCAGTACCACGGGCGCGTGAGCGCTCTGGCTCAGGCCGCGCGCGAAGCCGGGCTGAAGTTCTAGCGGAGACAGGTCATGAATTTCGAGCAGCTTCAGCTGGACGAGGAAAAGCTCAAGGAGCGCATCATCCACATCAACCGCGTTGCGAAGGTCGTGAAGGGCGGACGCCGCTTCAGCTTCTCCGCGCTGGTGGTCGTGGGTGACGAGTCGGGGCACGTGGGCGTGGGCCTCGGCAAGGCCAACGAGGTTCCCGAGGCGATCCGCAAGGGCAATGACCAGGCGCGCAAGAACCTGTTCAAGGTCCCGATGGTCGGGTCGACGATTCCGCACGAGACCGTGGGCGAGTTCGGCGCGGGCAGGGTGCTGCTGCGCCCGGCTTCCGACGGAACCGGCGTTATCGCGGGCGGCGCGGTCCGTGCCGTGGTGGAGTCGGCCGGGATTCACAACATTCTGACTAAGTGCCTGGGCACGACGAACCCGCACAACGTGGTGCGGGCGACGATCCAGGCGCTGCGTGGCTTGACGAACGTAGAGATGGTGGCATCGAAGCGCGGCAAGTCGATCGAGGAGATCCGGCCTGCGCCGAAGGCGCAGGAGGTGACGCCGTGAAGAAGCTCAAGATCCGACAGATCCGGAGCCTGAGCAATCGTCCGCATCCGCAGCACCGCATCGTCGCGGGGCTCGGCCTGCGCGGCGTGGGCTCCGAGGTGCTCGTAGACAACACCCCTTCGTTCCGGGGCATGGTCAAGAAGGTCCTGCACCTGGTGCGCGTCGAGGAAGTCGAGGGATAGCGCCATGGCAGACATCCTGTCCAAGTTGCAGGCTCCGGCAGGGGCGAACACGGCGAAGACGCGCGTCGGGCGCGGCGTTGGCTCCGGCCTCGGCAAGACGAGCGGCAAGGGCCAGAAGGGCCAGAAAGCTCGTCACCCTGGCAATTTTAGCAAGCGCCACTTCCAGGGCGGCCAGACCACCATGCAGCGGCGTCTGCCGAAGCGTGGTTTCTACAACCCGTTCGCCCTCGCGGTCGTCACGGTCAACGTCGGGGATCTGGAGCGATTCGACGCGGGCACCGTGGTCGACGAGGCGAAGCTGCGCGAGGCGCGCCTGCTGCAGGGGCGTTTCGATCGGGTGAAGGTGCTCGGCGACGGCACGTTGAGCAAGGCGTTGACGGTGACGGTGCATGCGTTCTCGCAGTCTGCGGTCGCGAAGATCCAGGCGGCGGGTGGTAAGGCCGTGACGTTGGAGCCTCCGAAGGCCGAAGAAGAGACGAGCGAGAAGAAGTAGCGGTCATGGCAGCAGCCAGTTTCGCGAACATCACGAAGGTCCCCGAGCTGCGCAGGAGGCTCCTGTTCACGTTGGGGATGCTTGCGGTCTACCGGATCGGCGTGTTCATCACTGCGCCGGGGGTGGACCGCAACGTGATGCGGACGGTCGTGGGGCGCCAGCAGGGCGGTCTCCTCGGGATGTTCAACCTCTTCAGCGGCGGCGCCCTGGAGAACCTGTCCATCTTCGCGCTTGGCATCATGCCGTACGTCTCGGCCTCCATCATCCTTCAGCTTCTCGGGATGGTCTACAAGCCCATCGACGAGATGCGCAAGGAAGGGGAGCAGGGGCGTCGAAAGCTCGATCAGTACACGCGCTACGGCACGATCCTCCTGAGCGCGTTCCAGGCGTTCGGCATCTCGATGTACCTCGAGGGGCTGAACAACAACGACCTGGGAGGTGGGCGGTTCGGGGACGTGGTGGCGCATCCTGGCTGGGGATTCCGGCTGATGACGATCATCACGCTGACCACGGGCACAGCGTTCATCATGTGGATCGGCGAGCAGATCACCGAGCGAGGGATCTCGAACGGCATCTCGCTGATCATTTTCGCTGGGATCATCGCAGACGTTCCGAGCATCGCGTTCGGGTACTTCCAGCAGAACGCGGGCAACATCCAGCCGTTGAGTGTGGCGACGCTGACGGCGGCGGTGCTGCTGACGGTAGCGATCATCGTGTTCTTCGAGCGTGGGCAGCGGAAGATTCCGATCGTGTACTCGCGACGCCAGGTAGGGCGGCGGGTGTATGGCGGGCAGACGGCGCACCTGCCGTTGAAGGTGAACACGGCGGGAACGATCCCTCCGATCTTTGCCTCGTCGTTGCTGATGTTCCCGGCCACGCTCGCGTCGATGAACCTGCCGGGGATGGACTTCCTCAACAACGTGATGAACCGCGGCGACTGGGTGTTCAACACCTTCTATGCTGCGCTGATCATCTTCTTCGCCTTCTTCTACACGTCGGTGACGTTTCAGCCGGTGGACGTTGCTGACAACCTGAAGAAGCAGCAGGCGAATATTCCGGGGATCAGGCCGGGGCGTCAGACGGCAGAGTACATCGACAAGGTGCTGACCCGCATCACGTTCGGCGGAGCGCTGTACGTGGCGGCGGTGTGTCTGATTCCGAACTTCATCAGCAACTATTATCGGGTGCCGTTCCGTTTCGGCGGCACATCGATCATGATCGTAGTGGGAGTTGCGCTGGACATGGTGTCGCAGATTGAGTCGCACCTGCTCACGCGCAACTACGAAGGCCTTGCCGGGCCGCGGGTCTCTCGGATCCGGGGACGCCAGGTGTGAGGGCCGCCATGAGGATGATCCTGGTCGGAGCTCCGGCATCGGGGAAGGGAACGCAAGCGAAGGTGCTGTGCGAGCGTTTCTCGGTGCCGCAGATCGCGACTGGGGACATGCTGCGAGCGGCGAAGGCGGAGCGGACGGAGCTTGGGCTGAAGGCGGCGACGTACATGGACGCCGGCAAGCTGGTACCAGACGAGGTAGTGATCGGGCTGATTGAGCAGAGGCTGCAGGCGGCGGATGCTGCGGGCGGGTTCGTGCTCGACGGGTTTCCGAGGACGGTGCCGCAGGCGGAGGCGTTGGGGGAGCTGTTGGGGCGGTTGGGCCAGCGGCTGGACGCGGTGGTCCAGATCGAAGTGCCTCGAGAAATGCTGGTAGAGCGCGCGGTGCTGCGTCGGACCGACAAAAGGACTGGACAGATCTACCACTTGAAATACAATCCGCCGCCCCTCGACGCCGAGTTGGAGCATCGGGTGGATGATCGCGAAGAGACGGTGGTGAAGAGGTTGGATACGTACGAGAAGATGACGGCGGCGTTGTTGCCCTACTACGAGGGCATGGGGCTGCTGCTACGGATCGACGGGGTTGGGACTCCGTCGGAGATCACCGAGCGGTTGCTCAGGGTTCTGAGGAAGGGCTGATGAGAGCCAGAAAAGGGGAGCGATCCTCGCGAGAGCCGAAAGGCGACAAGCTCGAGTTCGAGGGAGCGGTGACGGAGTCACTCCCCAACGCGATGTTCCGTGTGAAGTGCGACAATGGAATGGAAGTCCTGGCCACGATCAGCGGCAGGATGCGTCAGTACTACATCAAGATTCTCCCCGGCGATCGGGTCACGGTAGAGGTTTCGCCGTACGATCCGAGCCGGGGCCGGATTACGTACCGGCACAAGTGAGCGGAGAGCAGTCATGAAGGTTCGGCCGTCGGTCAAGAAAATCTGCGACAAGTGCATCGTCGTGAAGCGCAAGGGCGTGGTGCGGGTGATTTGCAAGAAGAATCCGCGTCACAAGCAGCGCCAGGGCTGCTGAACCGGGAAGTCAGAAGGAGAGGCGACGAATGGCACGCATTGCTGGTGTGGATCTTCCGCGGCGCAAGCACATCGCTTACGCGCTGCCGTACATTTATGGCATTGGACCGAAGACTGCGCGCGACATCTGTGCGAAGGCGAACGTGCAGCCGAACAAGAAGGTCGAGGACCTGTCCGAGGCCGAGGTGAAGTCGATCCGCGACACCCTCGACGCCGACTACAAGGTCGAAGGCGACCTGCGCCGCGAGGTGCAGATGAACATCAAGCGTTTGATGGATCTCGGGTGCTACCGCGGTCTTCGTCATCGCAAAGGATTGCCCGTGCGCGGTCAAAGCACGCGACAAAATGCACGGACTCGCAAAGGTCCTCGCAAGAC
>CAYMUE010000211.1:0-9658 GCA_964393505.1 uncultured Polyangiaceae bacterium | reverse complement strand
CGGGACCACCCCAGCCAGCACGCGCACGCCGAGCTCCACGCGCTTCGACGGCCCGGGGCCGCGCTTCTTCTGGCAGGCGAGCGCGGTCGCACCGAATAAGGCACCTACGCGCCGCAGGTGTTGGGATCAGGATCAGGGCACAAGCAGCGCAAGCTTTCCCAAAAAATGCCGCTCAAGTGCCTGATGCGCGCGCTCTGCATCGCGAAGGGCGTAGGTGCCCCCCACGTGCACGGTGACCTGGTGCTCACAGATGGCGTGCTGCAAGCGCCGCATGATGTCCACGTCGGGCTCGCCGTTGTAGGCGATGAAGCGGTTGTCTCCAGCCGGGTCGAAACCAGGAACTCCGTTCGGGTACGCGATGCGGCCATCGGCACGGACACACGTCAGAGCTTGTTGCGCGATCTCACCGCCGGCAGCGAAGAGCGCAACGTCCATGGACTCCAGCCGTTTGGCGAGCTGAATGGAGTCGCCGTTTCGTCCATCTACGGCTAAGTCGGCTCCAAGTCGCTCGCATAACGAAACGCCATCGGAACCGGAAGCGATGGCGAGGACGAACGCCCCCTTTGCCTTGGCGAGCTGGATCGCGAGATGCCCAACCCCGCCGCTCGCGCCGAATACGAGCACGCGCTCTCCGCGGCGAACGTGAAGCACGTCCTCCAATCCTCGCAGTGCGGTGATACCAACGCCCGCGATTGTCGCACCCTGCTCGATTGTCAGGCCTTGCGGCAGCTTCTGAACAAGCTCTGCGGAAGCGACGCTGTACTCGGCGTAGAAGCCGCCCCGAGGGTTCAGGAAGCCGACAGCGTATGCGAGGTCTCCTTCGGCGAACCCTTCGACACCCTCGCCGACCGATGCGACAACGCCCGCCCCTTCGGAGCCGAGGACGTAGGGGAATCGTGGCTGCAGCCCGAGCATCTGCGCATACCCGCCCTCGCGCTCGAAGGCATCCCACCGGCCCACCCCTGCGGCACGAACATTGATGAGAACCTCACCGCGGGCCACACGCGGCACGGGAACACGTTGATATCTAAGCTCCGCGGAATTCCCGAACCTCTCGAGCACGGCAGCGAACATGTCGGATGGGATTTGCACGGCGCTCACCGTACAACATGCTCTCGGGTAGGGCTATCCGAGCACCCCCCCCCGAGCTCGACGCCTCTCGGCGGCCCCGGCCCGCGCTCCTTCTGGCAGGCGAGCGCGATGCCACGGAACGCCACGAAGGACTCGTGCCGCCAACGAGGGTACCGGACGCGCGTGAACCCGTGGCACGGGTCCCCGCAGCGCAGCAGCGCCCTGAACTCGCGCTCGACGTGCTTCGGAAGCCGAACCCCGAGCGTCTTCGTGATCGAGTCGAGGAGCAGTCCACATCGATCACCTTGGAGGTAATCGTTCCTAGGGTGAGATCCGCAGCGAGCTCTGGCGCGCACTCCAGGAACGCGGTGCTGCGTCCGTGCCCAGTGTCAGAGGTTCGTCGCGGCGGGCATCACACGACGCGGTCGCACGACGAAGGGCGCGTCTTCCTTCCACGCCGGGGCTCCCTTGGTGTCGATGGTGAGGGCTACGCTCCAGCGCAGTTGGTTGTCACGCGCCGAGAACGAGAACGGGGCGTCTTCCGGAATGCGGAACAGGGCGCTCCATTGAACGGGTGCGAGCCGGGGCAGGTGCGCTCCCGTCGCTGCCAGCTCCTCGAGCTCCGCGTGGATTTCCTCGCGGAACGTCCGCTTGTCCGTGCCCGAGCCGCGCACCACGATCTCGGTGCACTGCAGCCGCGCCGTCGCACGCTCGATGACCGTGTCTCGCGGAGGCGTGAACGCGATCCGTACGCGGATGCTGCCGCCCACTTCGACCTGCGTCTTGTCGAGGAACACGGCGGGGGGGCCGCCAAGGCTGCGGCCCGTGAGCCAGTGGTAGAGCCAGAAACCGCCGAGCACCGCAGCGCCGAGTGCGAAGACGAAGGTCAGCTCGAAGGGCGCGATCGGTGCGCAGAGCGCAGCGGCGACGATCAACAGCAAGCCACCGATGCCGGCGGAGCGCACGCTGGCCTTCCGGTCCCGTTGCTCGCGGACCGCAGTCTTCACCTCCGGCCCATGCCAGTAGTGGTCCTTCGGCCTGGCGGTGGGTTGTCCGTCCCCCTGCGACGCCACGTCGGCATCGGTCCAGGGGACGATCAGCACGTCCATGCTCGCCTTGGGATCGATCGCCCATGGAACGTCGGCACGCGCCTCCACGTACCAGTCCACATTCAGGGCCTTTCCCCGGTAGGTCAGGGGGCCGTCCGGCGCCTCGAGCCGGAACGGGTACGCGTGCGTTCCTGGCTCCCATTCGCCCGCGAACAGCACGTCGTGGGAGTCGTGGCCCGCCGCTTCGTTTCCTCTTCCGTGCGTCTTCCACCCGAACGCCAGAGTCAGCGCATCGCACTTGCATGCCGAGTCGCACTGCACGACGACCCGTCCGTGGATCGGCTCACCGGGACGGAACCTCCTCGACTTGTCGTGGAACTCGATGGAAACGTCACAGGCTGCCATCTTCGTCTCCCTGCAGACCCTGGAGTGCATCGTACAGTCGATCGAGGATGGAGCGCAGGTCATCGCCATGCTCCTCGAGCAGAGCGGCGAGCCGGGCCATGGACGGCATGGGTGTCGGACCGGGGGCGCGCCGGCAGCACTCGACGCGACGCTCCACGATCGAGTGCAGCCGGTCGGTGGTCAGGGGTGGCGTGCGAACGGTGCGCAGGGGGCGCGGCACGCGGGGGGAGAGGTCGGAGTGGGTTGCGAGCACGACAGTCCGGGCGCTGCGCGCGATGCCACGCAGTTGAGCAAGCTTGCAGAAGTCCGCTTCGTCGAGGAGGTACACGGCCCCATCGCGAGGGGCTGGGCTGGCGAGGCTGGAGTGAAGGTCCACCGCGGCGCGGACGCAGCCGGGGTTCGCTGCTTCGATGGCGTGCAGCCAGGTGGTTTTTCCGCTGCCCTTGGGCGCGACGATCTGCAGGGCTTCGCCTGTGACAACCTGGGGGGCATCGTTGCGCGCGAGCTCGGCGAGCAGGGAAGGGGCGAGCTGCCCGAAGGGATTGCGCGTGAGGTTCAGGTGCGCGAAGGCGAGGGCGACCACGGGTCACGTCAGCCGGGGACGGCCTCGAGGATCTTGCGCGCGACCTGCTCGCCGTAGCTTCTGCAGGCGATCAGGGAATCATTTCGGGGTACGAACTTTGTGAGCAGGGGTTCGCCGACAAGGTCGACCTTGAGCTCCTGCAGGGCGGCGACGATCTGGGGACCGACAGCGGGGCTCCATCCGTAGGAGCCGAAGGCGCCGCCGACGAGGCCGCGGGGCTTGAGGCCTTTGAGGTACGTGAGCAGGTCCGCGACTGTGGGGTACATCTGGCCGTTGAGGTTGGGGCTGCCGATGAGCAGGCCGGCGGCATCGAGCAGCTCGGTGACGACGTCGCTGCGGTGAGCCGTCCCGAGGCGCATGGGCACGACCTCGACGCCGAGGTCGGCGGCACCCTCGGCGATGGCGCGGGCCATGGCGGCGGTGCTCTGCCACATGGTGTCGTAGGCGATCACGAGCTTGCGCCGGGCGCGGCGCGTGGCCCAGCTCTCGTAGTCGGACAGCAGGCCGTCGATGCCGGAGCGCCAGATCGGCCCGTGATCCGGGGCGATGATGCGGGCGTCGCGGGCCTTGCCGAGGTGGCGCGCGAGCAGGTCGGACATCGGCATCAGGATGTTCGCGAAGTACTTGGCGGCTTCGTAGCGCAGCAGCTCCGCGGGGAGCTGGTCGTTGAAGCGCTCGTGGGACGCCAGGTGCATCCCGAACCCGTCCTGCGAGAACAGCACGCCATCGCCGTCGAGCATCGAGAACATGCTCTCGGGCCAGTGGATCATGCGCGTCTCGTGGAAGGTCAGGCTGGCGCCGCCCACGTCGATCGCGGAGCCGGTCCCCACGAGCTCTACCGGGGCTTCGAGGTCGAAGTGCGCCCCGAGGGTGGTCCACCCGGCCTTCGAGGTGATCACCTTGGCTTTGGGCGCGAGGCGGAGCACGTCGGGGAGGCTGCCGGAGTGATCGAGCTCGGCGTGGTGGGACACGACGTAATCGATCCGCGAGGGGTCGACGACGGAGCGCACGCGGGCGAGCATTTCGTCGAGGAAGGGGCGTTTGACGGTATCGACGAGAGTGATCTTGTCGGCGACGATGAGGTAGGCGTTGTAGGTGGTGCCGCGGCTGGTGAGGTAGCCGTGGAAGTCGCGAAGATTCCAATCGATGGCGCCGACCCAGAAGACGCGGTCAGAGACCTTGACGGCCTGGAAGTGGGAGGGGTTCATGGTGCAAGGCTGTAGGTCGGAGCCGCGCCGCCTGCAACGGGGGATGGGGCGGGGGAGGCGGGGGGCCGCGCAGCCGCGTGGATTTGGGCGGCGGTTGCGCTAGGGTGGGGGCGTCATGCGAAGACGCAGGTGCCGTGGTCGCCGTTTCCTCCTGCCCCTGGGGCTTGTTGCGATCGGCGCGGTGGGCGCGTTGGGGTGCGATGACGTGTCCGAGTACAGCACCGGTCCCGACGAGCGCTACTGCGGCAGCGTGGTGCCCGGGCCGTTCGTGCGTCAGGGTTTCGGACCGGGCGTCAGGATGCGCATGAGCTTCGACGCCAGCCGGCTTGGCAGCGAGCCCGGAGTGATCAGCACCGACGACGGGACGTTCGGGGAAGCGCCGTTGCGGGCGATACCGCAGCTTCAGAACGACCCGTTGTCGACGTTGCAGTTCGGCGAAGGGCGATCGCGCAACTTGCTGCTCGGGTTGTTGCCAACGGATGGGCAGACGGCGGTGGCGGTGGTTTCGTTGATGGAGAACGGCGATGTGGAGGTGAGGATCCTGCGTGGCGCGCCGCCTCCGACGGGCGTGAGCGCGGTGCCGGTCCACGAAGCCGGCTCGCTGTTCGCCGTCTTCAAGCTCAGCAAGCAGAGGGGCCTGTGCGGGTTCTAGGGATCGAATCGTCGTGCGACGAAACCGCGGCCGCGATCGTCACAGAAGACGGCGCGATCCACTCGGATGTTGTGCGAAGCCAGATCGAGCTGCACGCGCCCTACGGCGGGGTGGTGCCGGAGCTGGCCTCGCGGCATCACCTGCGGGCGATCGTACCGGTGATTCGCGAGGCGTTGTCGAGAGCGTCGATGACGCTGGGCGAGGTGGACGGCATCGCGGTGACGAATCGACCGGGGCTGATGGGGGCGCTGCTGGTGGGGGTGCAGGCGGCGAAGGGGCTGGCGCGGGCAGCGAGCAAGCCGATGGTGGGAGTGGATCACCTGGTGGGACACCTGCTTGCGGCATTCCTGCGTGCGCCCAAGTCCACCACGTTCCCGAGCTTCCCGTATGTCGCGCTGCTGGCGTCGGGCGGGCACACGTCGATCTACAGGGTCGACGGGCCGGTGGCCGAGCAGATGCGGGAGCTGGGGGGCACGCGCGACGATGCGGCTGGGGAGGCGTTCGACAAGGTATCGAAGCTGGTGGGGCTGGGGTATCCGGGAGGGCCGATCATCGACAAGCTGGCCGCGCAGGGGGATCCCCAGGCGCTGCGCGTGCCGCGTCCGATGAACGCGCGGGCCTCGCTCGAGATGAGCTTCTCGGGGATGAAGACCTGGATTGCCGCGTGGGTCGCGCGCGAGGGAGTGCCCGCCAACGACCACGCGATGCAGGACCTGTGCGCGTCGTTCCAGGCTGCGGTGATCGACACGCTGGTCCGCAAGACGATCACGGCGGTGCACCGCGAGCGGCTGGAGCGCGTGGTGCTGGCCGGAGGGGTGGCCGCGAATCGGGGGCTCCGGGCGGCGTTTGCCGAGGTGTGCGAGCGCAAGGGGTTCGAGCTGGTGGTGCCGGCGGTGTCGTCGTGCACGGACAACGCCGCGATGATCGCGTACGCGGGGGCGCACCGGCTGATGCGTGGCGATCGCGACGACTTCTCGCTGGGCGTATCGACGACGACGTGTCTTCCGCGGGCGACGCGTCGGGGCGGGGGAGCTCGCTAGGGCGGGCACGCCGGTCGCGCCAGCTACCGGATCGGGAACAGCTGTCGTTCGCGCCACGCGGGCAGGGAGCGCAGATCGTTCCAGACCTCGCGGGCCGAGGTGTACCGCCAGGCGTCGCGGCGTCGCAGCAGCTTGGCCACGATGGCGCCGTAGGCCGTGCCCAGCTTCTCCGCCGCCTTGCGCGCCGTCCCCTCGCTGATCTGCTGCACCAGATACGGATAGGGAACATCCAGATCCATGGGCGGAACTCCTGCGATCAGCCAGTACATGATCAGTCCAATCTGGTATAGATCGCTCTGCTTGCTGGTGTAGCCCACAGCGAGCAGCTCCGGCGCCATGATCGCGTGATGGACCACGTCGGGTCGCACTGCGGAGGCGCCACGCAGCTCGTGGGAGATCCCGAAGTCGGAGATCTTCACGATGGGTCGATCCGCTTGCTGGATCAAGACGTTGCCCGGGTGCAGATCGTCGTGCACCAGATCGTTGTCGTGCAGGTACTGCACCGCCGCCAGCATCTGACGCGACAGCTCCACGGCAAGCTGCTCCGCCATGGGCCGTCCGAGCATGTCGCGCAGCGTGTGATCGCACCACTCGAGGGCCACGCAGAAGCTGCCGAGGGCTTCGAAGGCGTCGTGGATGTAGACCACGTTCGGGTGACGAAGCGCCAGCAGGCGCTGCACCTCGCGACGCCACTCCTCGCGCACCTGATCCGTGGGCCGTCCGCTCGGTCGCAGAATCTTCAGCGCATAGCGCTGGTCGAACGGACCAAGGCATTCGAAGACCGAGCCGAAGTGCCCGGAGCCCACCTGCCGTCCCAGCAGGTACGTGCCGCGCGGCGACTGGATCGCGTTGTGCCCTCGCCAGCTCGGCGGGGAATCGTCCACGGTCGGCGATGGCGGTGGCTGTGGCACCGGACGTTGGCCGGTGACGGCGGGGTGCGATGCCGGCATGACGGGATGCTGGCCGGTGATGGCCGGGAGCGGGTGCTGTCCGGAAAGCGCAGGGTAGTGACCGGTGACGGCGTGCGGTTGCACAGGGAAGACGGGGTGCTGTCCGGTCGTGGCGGGGTGCGGGCCGGTCGCGCCAGGGGTGCGGCCGGCGACGGGAAACTGACCGGTGCTCCACGGCATCGGTGCGGGAGGCAGGGGCGATGTGAAAGGGGCGGCCGGGGGCGGTTGTGCGGGGAGAGGCGCGACAGGGACCGCGATCGGCGTGGCGTCGTCGGGCGTGGTGGGCGCGATCGGGGCCGGTGGCGGGGGGGGGAGGTTGGGAAGCACGGGAACAGCAAGCGAGCGAGCGCCCATCTGCGGGTACTGCGCGGGCCCCGACGCAGGCCGTCCCGAGGGAGGCGGCTGCGGTGCGCCGGGGGGGGGGCGGAGCGTCTGCGACACGCACCGATCATAGTACACGCGGATCGGCGTGCCCGTGGGGAAGGGATGTGGGGGGTGAGGAGCGGGGCGGTCAGTAGCCGCGGCGGGCGACGACGTTGTCGCCGGGCTCGAGCTCGGCGACGGACTGGGTGACGAGGCAGGTGGAGGAGTGCTGGCGGGTGCGCAGCACGCGGATCTCTCCGACGACCTCCTCGGGGAACTTCTTGCCGCTGCCCGGGTCGCCCATGCGCTCGACCTCGGCCTTCTTCACCTCGTAGCGGATCCGCTGACCGGCCAGGTCGCCGCCGCTCCTGATCGACTCGCGCCACGGGTCACCCCGTCGGATCACGAACAATCGGTTGCCCGGGCGCAGGCCTTCCTCGGAGCCCTTGTCCACGAACACGATCTGGTGCTGGCCGAGCAGCTCGCGGGGGTTGATCCCGCCGCTGATCTTCCCCCAGAGCTCCTTGCGGTTCTGGACCGGGGGTACGACGTCGAAGCGACGTCCGACGGGGCCGAG
The DNA here is from genome assembly GCA_964393505.1 of uncultured Polyangiaceae bacterium. Taxonomy (GTDB): domain Bacteria; phylum Myxococcota_A; class Polyangia; order Polyangiales; family Polyangiaceae; genus JACRCQ01. Next base: position 1,760 of record CAYMUE010000211.1, on the reverse strand, counting down.
GAGGTTGCCGCGCTCGATGATGTCGATCGATTCGCTTACGGTTGCCCGAGCGATTCTGGTCTTGGAGTCCCAGGCGGTGATCTTGACGGTTCCGCGGATCTCGACGACCTGGCCGCGGGCCTCACCCGCCTCGGCCTTGCGCTCGGGGGAGAACACCGCCAGCTCCTGTCCCAGCTTGATGTCGTCGTGGTCCTTGTTGATGTTCAGATAGACCTCGTTCTGTTCGGTGAGCAGCATGTTCTCGCCGGGGCTTCCCGCGACCTCGCCCCAGACATCGCGTTTGCCGTCTTCGATGTACCCCAGGTTGCGCAGGAACACGGTGCCCGGGGTGATGACGGTGCGCCGGGAGACGATGCCGGAGCTGCTGAGAGTCTGGGCGGCCTTGCCGTCGTCGCCCTCGCGCAGGCGCAGCCGATCGCCCGGGTAGATCCAGTGGGGATTCTCGACCTGCGGGTTGTAGGACCACACACGCGGCCAAGCCCACGGGTTGCCGTGGTAGCGGTCGCACAGGCCCCAGAGCGTGTCGCCGCGGCGCACGTAGTGATAGACGGGCACGGAGACGGACTGGCCGCTGACCGTGAACGAGGAGTTTGCGTTGCCGGTCACCGTGGCGGTGTGGCCGGCGCCCTGCAGGTCGAAGCCGCTCTGGCCGGCCTCTCGGGAGCTCGACGACAGTCCCTTGTCGAGGTCCTGGTTTCCGAGGGATCCCCAGGGCGTCATGGTGGTCGTGGACTGCGTGGTGGTGGCCGGGGGCTGCACGACCACGGTGGTCGTCTGACCCTGCGTGGTCGAGGTCGTGGTGGCGGCTGCGCCCTGATCGGATCCCTGGCCGGAGCCCTGATCGGCGCCCTGACCGGAGCCCGTGTCCTGGGCGAAGCCGAGCGTGCACCAGACGGAGCCGATGGTTGACACCAACAGGATGGTCGCGAGCTTGTGGTTCCACATGGGCTAATCCCTCGGGATCTTGCGGACGGCGTCGCTCGACGGGAAGTCATTGCGCAACCGGGCGAAGGTCTCCTTGGCCTTTTCTTTCTCTCCCGCCTTCTGTTGCGAGAGCCCGAGCTTGAGCAGGGCGTCGGGGACCTTGTTCCCTTGTGGGAACCGGGCGATCAATCCGCTGAACTCTTCGGCCGCGCGGGTGTACTCTCCCTTGGCGAAGAAGCACTCGCCGCGCCAGTACATCGCATTGTCGGCGTTCTCGTCGCCGGGATGGCGCACCAGGAAGCTCGACAGCGACTCGAGCGCCCGGTCGTACTGCTTGCGTCGCACGAGGGAATACGCGGCCTCGTATTCCTTCTGCGCTTCCCGGGAGCTTTCTCTGGCCTTGCCCGACTTGATGACCTGCTGACGGCTCCCCTCTGCGCGGATCACGGTGGGCTCTTCGCCCTCGACGCCAGGGGCTTCGGCGCTGGGATCGGCGCTTGGGGGCGCATCGGGATCCTGGCCGGGGGCCAGCTTGACCACCGGGAGCCGGGGGCTTTCTCCGGTGGGGTCTTTTGCTGCGCTCGATGCCGGACGGGCGCTGCTACCGTTCTGCTCGAGGGCCGTGACGCGCTCGTTGAGCCGGTCGTTGTCGGCCTGGAATCTGGCGATCTCCTTGCGGAACTCCTCCATCTGCCGCTCGGCGGCAGCGCTGGCGGAGCATCCCGCAACGGACGCGAGCGTCAGCAGGGAGACCAGGGAGATCAATGCGCTTCGGAAACCCATCCGGCCAAAGCGTACGGCGTCCGGGCGGGAAGGGCCAATTTCGGGGTGCGACT
>CAYMUE010000210.1:6671-9804 GCA_964393505.1 uncultured Polyangiaceae bacterium | reverse complement strand
GTCCCCGGCCGCGCGCGAACGGGGGGGACGGGGAGGGGGGGGGGGGGAGGAGGGTCAAGGGAAGGATCGTGAAACCGGCGAACCTGGATTGTTGGCGGGTGACCGTGGGCCGAGGGGCGTGACCGGGACCGTGACCGGGACCGTGGCTGAAGGGGGAGGGGGAAGACGGCATGGGAAGGGAGCAGGTCGGGGGCGCCGGAGGGATGTCGGGCACGTGAACGCACGCATCTGATAGGCTCCGCGGCTGTCATGGTGCGGAAGAAACCATCCTCCTGGATCGAAGAGCTCCCGGGCCGCTTGCAAGGGTTCGTCAATCAGTGGAGGAACTTCCAGGGAACCGAGCAGGCCGGTGCGCAGCAGTACCTGCAGGGCCTGCTCGACATCTACGACGTGAGCTTCCAGCCCGGCACGGTGTTCGAGCAGCACCCGGTGAAGGTGCCCGCGCCGGAGAAACCCCGGAAGAAGTCCAGCCAGCAGGCCCTGTTCCCCGGCGAAGTCGATGTTCAATACACGACCGAGCGCATGGACATGTACCTGCCGAAGATCTGCGTCTGGGAGATGAAGGCTCCCGCCGAGAAGGATCTTCAGAAGCACCACGAGCAGCTCCTGCGCTACTGGGCGCGGATGCGCACGCGCTACCTGGTGCTGTGCAACTTCCACGAGTTCTGGGTCTACGACACCAACGACGAGCACGGGCAGCTCACGCCCAAGGTCCGGTTCTCCCTCGTCGACCTGCCCGCCAACGGCGATGCCCTGCTGTTCCTGCGGGGCGACTTCCAGCTCGAGCTGCTGCAGCGCTCGGAGCGGATCACCTCCGACGTCGCCGCGCGCATGGGACGAGTGGTTCGCAAGCTGATCGAGACCTCGCCCGATCCCAAGCGGGATCGGGACCGCGTGGCGAAGCTCGTGCTCGAGTGCGTGTTCGCGATGTTCGCCGAGGACGCGGAGCTCATCCCGCCGAAGATGTTCACCAACGCCGTGCGGGAGGCGGATCGAAGCGGCAAGATGGACGCGGTCTACGCGCTGTTCGACGACTTCGGCCGCGCCGAATCGTACGACAAGAGCAACCCCACCGCGCCCTACGTCAACGGCCCCCTCTTCGACCGCAACCACCCGAAGATGGCCGTGGCCCCGGAGCTCATCCACGAGCTGTACTGCGCGGCCAAGGACTTCGACTGGCAGGACGTCCGGCCGGAGATCTTCGGATCGATCTTCGAGCAGGCGATCGATCCGGTGCGCCGCCACGAGCTGGGCGCGCACTTCACGCGCGAGACCGACATCGAGCGGATCGTGATGCCCACCGTCATCGAGCCGTGGCGACAGCGGATCGCCGCGGTCCGCACGCCGAAGGACGCCCAGCGCGTGGTCGAGCAGATGAGGTCGTTCCACGTCCTCGACCCGGCATGCGGCTGCGGCAACTTCCTGTACGTCGTGTACCGCGAGATGAAGCGGCTGGAGTCGGCGGTCGCGCAGGCCTGGACGCAGGCGTACCGCAACGTGGCGAAGCGCCGGGCCGACATCGCGCCGCCGCCGCCGCTTCCCTACTTCACCCTCGACCAGATCCACGGCATCGAGCTCGATCCCTTCGCCTGCTTCCTGGCGCGCGTGGTGCTCTGGATCGGCGAGCACATGGCGAAGCGGGAGCTCGCGCTGGAGGAGCGCACCCTGCCGCTCAAGAACCTCGACAACCAGGTCCTGCATGCCGACGCGCTGCTCGTGGACTGGCCGCGCCCCGACGGCGAGCTGGCCATCGTGGGCAACCCGCCCTACCTGGGTGTGCGCAAGCTGCGCGGCGAGCTGGGCGACGAATACGTCGAGCAGCTCTTCGCCAGGTACCCCGACAACCGTGCGGCCGACTACGTCACCTACTGGTTCACGCGCGCCGTGGACGTGCTGCGGCCGGGCGAGCGCGCCGGGTTCGTGGCCACCAACTCCATCGCCCAGAACGAGTCACGGGAGGCGAGCATTGACAGGATCGTGGAGCGTGGCGGCACGCTGACGAGCGCGTGGAGGTCGTATCCGTGGCCGGGCGAGGCGGCGGTGCACATCGCGATCGTCAACTGGATCATGGACGCATTCGACGGCATCAAGGAGCTGGAGGGGCAGGAGGTGAGCCGGATCTCGCCGAACCTGACCGACGCGCAGGACGTGACCGGGGCGCGGCCGATCCCGCGGAACATGGGGCTGTGCTTCATGGGGGTGACGCTGGGCAACAACGGGTTCGTGCTGGACGATGCCGAGCGCGAGGCAATCATCGCCGCCGATCCGAAGTCGGCGGAGGTCATTCGCCCCTACCTCATCGGGCGCGATGTCAACCGGGAGATCGATGAGAAACCCAGTCGCTGGGTGATCGATTTCGGAATGATGGACCTGGAAGAGTCAGAGCAGTACGCCGGGGCGATCAGACACGTGAGGAAGCAGGTGTACCCCGTACGCCGCAACGACCGCAGAGAGAGCCGCGCGAAGCGATGGTGGAGATTCGCCGAGCCGGCCCCCAACCTCCGAAAAGCTGCGGCGGGCATCCCGGCGCTGCTGGTGATGCCAAGGGTTTCGCCGCACCTCATCGTGAGCCGGCAGAGTTCGCGTGTCTGTTTCGACGGGCAGCTGATGGTTGTCGCCCTCTGCTCCAACTACCACTTCGCCGTGCTTCAATCCCGCTACCACGTGGCATGGGCCTGGGCGCGGTGCTCCACCCTGAAGGGCGATCTGCGCTACACGAACACCACGGCCTTCGAGACCTTCCCCTTCCCGTCGTTTCCCGACGGGCACTACGCCCCGCGGGTCATGCCCACCTACGACGCCGCCGTCGCGGCCGAGGGCGCAGGCCTGGAGTTCAACAAGCTCCGTGGCGCGCTGTGCAAGAAGCACCAGCTCGGCCTGACCAAGATCCACAACATGCTCGAGGCGGGCGATCTGCCGGAGCTCACCGCGTCCTACGAGAAGCTCAACGACGCCGTGACGCGCGCGTACGGGTTCCCGGAGGGCACGTGGCGCGACGACAAGGCGATCCTGGGGCTCCTGCTCCAGAGGAACCTCGAGGTCGCCAGGCTCCCGGCCGGGGCCATCTGAGCGAGCGTGGCCCTACCACGCGCACTTCGCCAGCGCGAGGTGCGCCGCCAGCTTCGCCTCCACC
>CAYMUE010000210.1:0-6571 GCA_964393505.1 uncultured Polyangiaceae bacterium | reverse complement strand
ATCGTGGGCAGCGAACCCGCGAGCGCCACCCGCGCCTGCGCCTCGGCCCGCACCAGTCACGCCGCCGTCGCCCAGTCTCCCGGCCTCAACCCGGGACAGATGCAACGGGCGAGTACGGGACGGTACACCCACAGGCTCGGAAAGCCGAGGATGCTCCAGGCACAATGGAGCAAGCCTGGTCGGTGGAAAGCGTTCGTTGACAGCCGCAAGGTTGCGCAGATAGCATCTTTGCATGGGCACGCTGAGGCTCGGTCAAGGGGCGTTGGCGTTGGCAGTGCTGGTGTCTGGGTGCTTCGGTGCGGACCCGTTGGGTATCCCTGGAGCTGGGACGCGTCGCGGCACACTGCAGAACGGACAGCCCTTCGGCGGGGAGTTGATGGCTGTCGCCGGGTTCAACATGCGGTACGGGCCTGGACGGGGCGGCTGCACAGCCACGCTCATCGGTCCTCGGACAGCGATCACGGCAGCGCACTGCGTGAGGGATCTGGCTCTGGGCTGCCGAAACGCAGCTGGGCTGCAGGGAGTACTGCTCTTCAATGACTCGAACGGCTTGCCGCACTTCGACAACAACGACGTCCCTCTGAACGGCTCGGTGGATGCGGTGCCAGTAGTGGGTGCAGTTGCTCACCCCGATGCCTACTACCGGAACTCGGATTGCACCTCGATTGTCCCGCCGCCAGGTGATCCCTGCGATCTGGGCCGTTTCGACTGCACACGCGTGCTCGATTGCGCAGACGGGGACAAGCAATACGCCACCACGGACACGATGAATAGTCTCTATGATGTGGCGCTCCTCTTTCTCGAGCGAGAGCCCGTGGTGGACGGCAAGAGCATCAAGCCGATGAAGGTCATCGTCAATCAACAGGTGACCCCGGAGCTTGACTACCTTGTTCCGTATTCGGGCTCCATGAGCCTTCTGGACTGGGTATCAGGGGCTTCTCCGCCGACAGTGATGCTTGTTGGATACGGTGTTGGGAGCATCGGCAGGGATGTCGGGCTGGCTCTCTGGTACGGGGGCACGGGAGCAGGACGCAGCGACATCAACTGCACGGGAGCCACATGGGAGTCCACGGGCGAGGTGGTTACCACGTATGCCCGCGACGTGACAGTGGAGGAGCTGGCCCATGACAATGAGGGGGATACGATTCCTCTCGATCCGGGCGTCCATGCGCCCGGAGGGGGCACCGATGTCTGGGGTTGGGTCGGTGACAGTGGCGGCCCGGTGATCGCCGGCCCAGTCCAGGGTCCGACGGGCTCGCCCAGCGCCTTGCCCGCGCCGATGTCGGCTGACACCTGGGGAATCGTTGGCATTCTCAGCAGAGGTGGAGGGTACGACGACCCCGCGCCCGACGGCGGCAGGCGCCCGGGAAGCTTCGACACCGCCACCTTCAGCCTCCCTGTTTCGCAGTGGCTCGTGCAGCAGCTCAGCGATGCCGACGGCGATGCAATCCCCGATGCATTCGACAACTGCCTGGAGCACCCGAACCCGGATCAATACGATCCCGACGGCGACGGAGTCGGGGGGCTTTGCGATCTGTGCCCCTGCGATTCGGGTGAGATCAATCCCTACAAGATTCAGGGCGCTTCCGACGGAGACGGGCTCTGCGGCAGGTGCGACATCAACCAGCCATCGGATCCCCAAGGGTTGTGTGCTGCGCAGCTCTGCCCGAACATGCCGGTCGACCACTGTCCTTCGGTGAATGATCCAGTCCAGATGAACTGCAACGCGGAGGCCGAGCTCGCGATGGGTGCACGTGTCCTGGCCGACGCTTGCGACCCGGTGCCGTGCCCGCTGTTCGACTCGCAGGAGAAGTCCCTGACGACCACGCAGACGATTCCGATAGGCGGCGCAGCCAAGGGCTACACCGGCTATCTCTACCTGGAGAGTTCGAGCACAGGCAAGCTCGAGCTGGCGCCCGTGGGCGCGCACTTCTCCCCTGCCAAAACCCTCACGAAGATCACCGATCCCGCGAAGGTCCCCGAGTTCGCCGTGGACGTCGACTCGACCGAATACAGGTACTGCGTTGACATCGCCGGTATCGGTCTCGACTGTTCGGCTCTTGTCCACATCAACGACGACAAGCTCCGGCAGGACGAAGGGCGAGATGACGAGCTCGAGACCTCTGTCTGGCACCGGATCTGGGTCGTGGGGCCAGGCCTCCCCAAGCCCTCCTCCTCCATCGACGGTCAGAACCCGCTCGACTTCCAGCTCAATCCGTACGTGACCGGTACAACCGAAGAGCGAACCTGGAACTGGGAGGATGACTTCAGCTACTGGTCCACGAAATCCCAGTGGAAGAGCTACGTGCCCTACGGCGTGCCGTCGCAGCCCGGCCTGGGGAAGGGCAGACTCTGGGTGCACGCGAACACCACGCACGGCATGGATCTCGCGGACGCGGAGCACGGGGTCCACGGGACGGCTGGCGACGACACGGTGCCGCAGCCCGGGCTCGCCAACGCCTTTCAAGATGTGATCCCGATCACCACCAAGAGCCGGTATGTGATTCAGAAGCTGCTCACCAAGGTGCCGCTGAACCTCGACGTCACCGTCCGGCCTTGCTTGACCTGCGGAATTGCCGTGCCCGCCCCCGGCACTGTGGAGCATCCCGACTGGGGCTACCCCCTTGTGCAGGTGCCCGGAGGCTCCCCGCGGGAAGCGCAGCAGGTCGTGACGTTGCCAGGGCTCGACACTCCCGCTGTCCTGCTTCGCGATGGGTCGTTGATGGGTCTTGGTGACGGGCTCGGGCAGGGGCTGCAAGCGAGCCTCGCGCTCGGCGTGCGCTGGGTCGATGCTGTCGAGGTGAATCCCGCGGCAGGAATGGGGGCGCTGGCGCCGAGCGCCATTGGACTCAGCAGTACCGGCAATAGCATCGTCGAGCGGCTCTACGTTCGGTCTGGCACCCTGCTCGGCCAGGAAGACGTGAGTCCTACCCATGGACCGGTCGTACGACTCTCGGCCTCCATGAGCTCTGGCGCCGCACCTGAACCACGGACCGACCCGGTGGCTGTCTACAGCCGGTCGTCACGGCGGCTCTTCCTGCTCGGAGGTCGGAGAACGGACACAGACGAACCGCTGAGCGATGTCTGGTGGACCGACATCGACACCGGAGCGTGGACCCAGGTGCCGCTCAAGGCCTTCACGCTCGGCAGCGTGGTGGCCGCGACCTACTCGCCCCGGGATGGCAAGCTCTGGGTGCTGGACGAGGTCACCGTAGGAAGGAGAGCGCGGGCGCGGCGACTCTCTCGGATCCAGCCTGGCACCGGCGTGGCCGAGGTGCTCGGGCAATGGCTCAAGCTCGGCTTGTTCGAGAAGCACTGGCTGATGCTGGACCGCGATGCCAGCGTCCTGTTCGCCGCGTCGAGCGACATGCTTAAGATGCACGTCGTGCTTCACTTCAACTCGTCGGCGAGCGGCCTGCACGTGGATCGGGTCTACGCAGGCCAGCGCGCGCTGGCGCTCCCTCCTCTGGTGGACGCGGAGGACTATGCCTTTGCGACGGTCACTGCCAAGGACAAGATGCCGGTGGTGGTGCGGGTCAACAAGCTCATCGGCGGCTTGTCATCACAGTGGGGAAACCTTGGAGCATGCCTGTGAAGCATCCGCTCGGGGCAGTCGCAGCGGCGCTTGGAGCATCGGCGCTCGCTCTCGTGGCGTGCCGAGGGTGCGCGTCGGAGAGCGATGCGCCTGCTGTGCGGCCGGATGACGGTGGCACCGAAGTGGATGTGCGCCGTGACGCCTTGACCGATCCGAAGCACGATCTCGACACGGCGAACGACCCCGCATCCGATTCGCCCCCAGACGCGGTGGTCGAGCATGAGGGGGTACCGCCCGGGTGGGTGCAGTGGACGGGTTGGTCCGCCGCGTGCCCGATCTACATTCCAGGCCCGGGAGCGGAGCTGCCGCCGCCGATCGAATGGGAGCCCTGTCCAGACGCCGTTCACTCCCAAGCGTCCTGCATCCGCATGAAGGATACGTGGGGCGGCTCATCCGTCTCGATCTTCACAAGGCTGTGGCGAGATCCGGAGTCTGGGATTCCCCTCCTCAAGTTCGCGCGCCCCGTGCCTGCTCTTGGTATCCAGCTCGTTCCGTTCATCATCGCCGAAGCCGACGGAAAAGTACGCCATGCACAACTCTATCCGCTGACGCTCGGCACTTCGGATTGCGATTACTTCTCGGAGGACTTCAACGACGGCCTCTACGTGATCGACGCGCCGCTCAGGCTGCAGGCAGGATCGGATTCCGGAACCAGCACGATCGATGGGGTGATCGGGGGGCCGATGAGCGTCGCCGCCCCCTCGGTGCTCGCTCAGACGAACGAGAACTCCGACTGGCGAGTGTCGAAGATCTGGCTGGTTCAGCTAACGCTCGGCAAGGTCAACGCCTGGACCTGGGACGGCAAGCTGAGCCACAACGTCTACGCCGGTGGCACTGACCCCAACGGGCTCCAGCCACATGTCCCCCTGGTGATCGGCAAGGACATCTTCCTTCCGGTCGGAAACCTCCAGCTATGCGGCGTGATGTCGTGGACTCCCGACGCCGGGCTGCGGCCGCTGCTGCGCTGGTACAGCGACCCGACGCGCGCCGCCGGCAACTTCGGCACCGACGGCAAGGTCATGGTCTGGACCCAGAGCCAGGGGACAGGCGCCTGCCACAACGACGGTCCCAACCCAGAGGTATGGACTGCTCCCTACACCACGGATCCGGCGGTGCTTCAGGCCACGGCAAAGCGCGTCCGCAAGGATGTCCGAGGGATGAGCGCAGAGACGTTCGTGGTGGGAGAGGGCTACGCTGCCCGCTGCGATTCGTTCGGATCTCCAGCAAGGCATTCCCTGTCGATCGTGCGACTGTCCGACGGCTACTCCTGGGTCCTGCCGGGGGACCCGGAGCACAAGACGCACGCTTTCGCGAAGACGCTCGGTATCGCAGGAGGGGAAGTCTACGTCCACGGCGCAGTGGAAGAGATGTCTTCGACCATCTTCCGCATCCGCCTCGACTCGCTGGGGCCGGGCACTGCGCCGGATTGAGGGGCGCGAGGGATGGCGAGGTCGCCAGGCTCCCGGCCGGGGCCATCTGAGCGAGCCTTGCCCTACCACGCGCACTTCGCCAGCGCGAGGTGCGCCGCCAGCTTCGCCTCCACCAGGTTGAACTCCGCCACCGCGAGGTTGATCTCCGCCGCCCGAAGCTGACGCCCCGCGTCCACCAGCTCGAAGCTCGTCGCCTTGCCGATCTCGAACGACGTCTTCGCGAGCTTCTCCTGCTGCATCGCGAGATCGCGCGTGTTCCGGCTCACCGCCAACGCGCTCTGCGCCACCGTCACGGCGCGACGCGCCTGCTCCACCTCGATCCGCGCGCCGCGACGCGCCGCCTCCGCGCGAGCCACGGCCTGATCCCGCTGCACCGACGCTTCCCGCACGTAGCCCTCACGCGCTCCACCGTCCCAGATCGGCACCGTCAGCACGCCCGCGATCGACCAGGCCACATGGCGCGAGTTCGCAAGACGCTCCGAGTACAGATCCGTTCGGGAGACGAAGTTGAGCGTCGGCGCATACTGCAGCTCCGCATCGCGGATGCTCCGCTCCCCGAGCTCCACCTGCTTGCGCGCCGACAGGATGTCCGCCCGCTGCTCGATCGACCCCTGCGCCTCGCACATCCGACGCGTCGTCGCCAGGATGTCGTCGAGCGAGATCTCCCGCTCCACTCCCACCGGGTGCCCCACCCCCAGCGCCAGCCCCAACGCCTCCCGCGATCGCAACAGCGCGTCGTCGCCCTGCACGATCGCTCCCCGCGCCTGCGCCGCGTCCTGCTCCACACGCAGCACGTCGAGCGCGTTCGACGCCCCCAGCGCGAACCTCCGCCGCGTGAGCTGCAGCCGCTCCAGCGCGCCCCGCAGCCCGACCCGGTTCAGCTCCGCCACGCGCTCCGCCGTCACCACCGACACGATCGCGCTGGCCGCACCGAGCGCGATCGTCCGCTTGCGCTCCTGCACCCCGAGCCGCGCCGCATCCTTCGCCATCTCCGCGGTCCCCTTGGCGTGCCACGCGCGCAACGCCAACAGCGGCTGCGTCAACGTCAGCGTCCCGCCGTACGTCACCGCCGTCGGGATCGTCGTCGTCACCGGGATCGGCGCACCGGGCGGCGTCTGCAGCATCGGCGACGTGTCGTAGGTCGTGACCTCCTTGCGCAGCAGGTTGTCCGTGAGGTTCGCCGACCCGGTGATCGTGGGCAGCGAACCCGCGAGCGCCACCCGCGCCTGCGCCTCGGCCCGCACCACCTCGAGCATCGCGAGCTGCATGTCGGTCGAGCGCGCCCGCAACCGCTCCACCGCCTGCGTCCAGGAGCCGATCCGATCCTGCGCCTCGGGCACGGCGCGCAGGTACGCATCATCGACCGACGGCGGGCTGAACGGCGCAGCGGACACCGCAGCGCTCGACGACGCGGACGCGTCGGGGCCCGGCAGGGCAGGGGGGGTGGGCGCGGGCTGCGCGAGCACGGCGGAGGTGAAGCCAACGACAGCGCAAGCGGCGGCGATCGACGATCGAGCGGAGTGCATGCGGAGGGCATGCGACAGTT
>CAYMUE010000209.1:8184-9881 GCA_964393505.1 uncultured Polyangiaceae bacterium | reverse complement strand
GCGTGGCTGCGCGGCGACCGCTCGATGCCCTTCGGGCCGAACCACGAGCACGTCACCGTTCGCCTCCTGGACTTCGAGAACCTCGAGAACAACCAGTACGTCGTCACGAGCCAGTTTACGTTCCGCGCAGGGCCCGCGGAGCGGCGTGCGGACCTCGTGCTTCTTGTGAACGGTCTTCCCATCGCGCTCATCGAGGCGAAGACGCCCGTGCGCCACGCGGTGAGCTGGCTCGACGGCGCGTTGCAGGTGCACGACGACTACGAGAAGAACGTCCCGGAACTGTTCGTCGCCAACGTGTTCAGCGTCGCCACCGAGGGCAAGGAGCTCATGTACGGCTCCGTCCGCATGCCCGTGAACCTCTGGGGTCCGTGGCGCGGCGACAACGAGGCTACGCCGGGAACCATCGCGGGTGTGAAGGCAGCGGTGAGCGGCCTGCTGCGACCATCGGTGGTGCTCGACATCCTCGCGCACTTCACGCTCTTCGCGACCGACAAGAAGAAGCGCCGCATCAAGGTCGTGTGCCGGTACCAGCAGTACGAGGCGGTGAACTTGATCGTCCAGCGCGTGCTCGCGGGCAAGCCACGCAAGGGGCTCATCTGGCACTTCCAGGGCTCGGGCAAGTCGCTGCTCCTGGTGTTCGCGGCGCAGAAGCTTCGGCTGGAGCCGGAGCTCGGCAACCCCACGGTCATCATCGTCGTCGATCGCATCGATCTCGACGCGCAGATCAGCTCGACCTTCCACGCCTCCGACGTGCCGAACCTCGTGAAGGCAGAGACGCGCGAGGATCTGCAGAAGCTGCTGAAGCAGGACACGCGCAAAATCATCATCACCACCATCTTCAAGTTCGGCGAGGCCGACGGCGTGCTCAACGACCGGGGCAACATCGTCGCCCTCGTCGACGAGGCGCACCGCACGCAGGAGGGTGACCTCGGCATCAAGATGCGGGCGGCGTTGCCCAACGCGTTCCTCTTCGGCCTCACCGGCACGCCCATCAACCGGCGCGACCGGAACACCTTCTACGCCTTCGGCGCGGACGAGGACGCGCGCGGCTACATGAGCCGCTACGGGTTCGAGGAGTCGATCCGCGATGGCGCGACGCTGAAGCTCCACTTCGAGCCGCGCCTCGTCGACTTGCACATCGACAAGGCCGCGATCGACCAAGCGTACCAGTCGCTCACGGGCGACCTGTCCGACCTCGACAAGGACAACCTCGCGAAGGCCGCCTCGAAGATGGCGGTCCTCGTGAAGGTGCCCGAGCGCGTCCAGAAGATCTGCGAGGACATCGCCCGGCACTACCAGGAGGCGGTCGCGCCCAACGGCTTCAAGGGCATGGTGGTCACGTTCGACCAGGAGTGCTGCCTGCTCTACAAGGCGGCACTCGACAAGATCCTGCCGCCGGAGGCGACCGACGTTGTCATCTCGGCCACCGGCTCCGACGAGCGCTTCAAGCCCTACGCGCGCTCCCGCGACGAGGAGGAGAAGCTCCTCGATCGCTTCCGCGATCCCAACGATCCCCTGAAGCTGCTCATCGTGACGGCGAAGCTGCTCACGGGCTTCGACGCGCCGATCCTCCAGGCCATGTACCTGGACAAGCCGCTGCGGGATCACACGCTGCTCCAGGCCATCTGCCGCACGAACCGCACGTACGGGGACAAGAAGACCCACGGCCTCATCGTCGACTACCTCGGCGTGTTCGA
>CAYMUE010000209.1:0-8084 GCA_964393505.1 uncultured Polyangiaceae bacterium | reverse complement strand
CGTACGGGGACAAGAAGACCCACGGCCTCATCGTCGACTACCTCGGCGTGTTCGATGACGTGGCCAAGGCTCTGGAGTTCGACGAGAAGGGCTTTCGCAGCGTCGTCGGCAACATCGAGGGGCTGAAGGTCCAACTCCCCGAGGCGATGCAGAAGTGCCTCGCCTTCTTCCCCGGCATCGACCGCACGCAGACCGGATACGAGGGGCTGATGGCAGCGCAGGACTGCCTTCCGAACAACGACGTGCGCGATGCGTTCGCGGCTGAGTACACGGTGCTCGGCAAGCTCTGGGAGGCCATCTCGCCCGACCCGATGCTTCTGCCATTCGAGACCGACTACCGCTGGCTCACGCAGGTCTACGTGTCGGTTCAACCGACGAGCGGCACGGGCAAGCTCGTGTGGCACGCGCTCGGCGCGAAGACCATCGAGCTGATCCACCAGAATGTTCACGTCGATTCGGTCCGCGACGACCTCGAGACGCTGGTGCTCGACGCTGAGCTGCTCGAGGCGGTCATGGGATCGCCCGACCCGAGGAAGCGCGCCAAGGAGTTCGAGACGAAGCTCACTGCGCGGCTGCGCAAGCACATGGGCAATCCCAAGTACCGGCACCTCTCCGAGCGCCTCGAGGCGCTGAAGGAACGGCACGAGCAGGGGCTGCTGAACAGCGTCGAGTTCCTGAAGCACCTGCTGGAGATCGCCCGCGACCTCGTCAGTACCGAGAAGGACACACCGCCCGAGGAGGATGAGGATCGCGGCAAGGCTGCGCTCACCGAGCTCTTCCAGCAGGTGAAGAACGAGAAGACGCCGGTGATGGTCGAGCGAGTGGTCGCCGACATCGACGAGATCGTGCGGCTGGTGCGCTTCCCTGGCTGGCAGACCACGGCGGCCGGCGAGCGCGAGGTGAAGAAGGCCCTGCGCAAGAGCCTGCTCAAGTACCAACTCCATCAGGACGCCGAGCTATTCGAGCGCGCCTACGGCTACATCCGGCAGTACTACTGATGATGAAGAAGGTTCCGCCGCCCGTTCCGATCCCTCAGCCTCCGGCGCCGCCGCCGGGTCTGGCTGCGGACGTCGTGGCGTCGGGGCTTCCTGTGCATCCCGAGGACCGCGTCAGGCTCTTCAGCCCTGACCAGTGGGAGCGCTTCGTTCAGGAGTGGGTCGACTCGCTGCGCGACGAGTACGAACTGGTCGAGCGGTGCGGCGGCGCGGGCGACATGGGGCGCGACGTCATCGCCACGGTGAAGGGCGGCAACGGCGCATGGGACAACTACCAGTGCAAGCACTACCAGAAGGCGCTCGCGCCCGGCGACGTTTGGGTCGAGCTGGGCAAGCTCGCGTACTACACGCTGAAGGGCGAATACTCGTACCCTCGGAGCTACTTCTTCGTCGCGCCGCAGGGTGTTGGCCCGAAGCTCTCGAACCTCTTGAAGAAGCCTCACGCGCTACGTGACGGACTTCTCACAAACTGGGACAAAGCGTGTCGGACGGAGATCACCGAGACCGAGGTCGTCGACTGCGACGCCGCGATGAAGGCGCACATCGCAAGCCTCGATTTCTCGATCTTCAAGACCAAGCCGCTCCTCCGCATCATCGAGGGGCACGCCAAGACGCGCTGGTATGTGGCGCGCTTCGGAGGTGGACTCCCACCGCGCCCTGAACCGACGCCGCCGCCAGGCGTTCCGACCGACAACGAAGCTGTCTTCGTCGGTGAGCTTCGCCGTGCGTATGCGGATCACCTCAAGCAGGACGTGAATGATCTCGATGCGGGGCTCGCGTCCCGCGAGGACCTCCGCGAGCACTTCCATGACGCGCGCGTCGAGTTCTACAGCGCCGAGGGGCTGCGTACCTTCTCGCGCGACACGCTGCCTGCGGGCGAGTTCGAGAAGCTGCAAGACGAGCTTCATTCAGGCATCAAGGACGACGTGCGTGGCGAGCACGCTGATGGCTACCGTCGCGTCGTCGCGGTGGTGAAGACGGCCCGCGCGCTGCAGCTTACGAGCAACCCGCTCACCACGCGGATCCACACACGTGACCGGGGCGGCATCTGCCACCAACTCGCGAACGACGGAAAGGTGCGGTGGGTCAAATGACGACCGAGACGCCCACCCACATCGTCTCGCCGTTCAACGGGCCCGTGGAGATCGGCCTGCGTGCTCTCTGTGTACTGACCACGGCGTTCCCCGCTGCGTACGCGCTGCAGCGGCTCGTGGTGTTCGACTACTTCCTCGTCCACTCCGACGACATCGAGGGTGGACCCGAGGGGCTGCATCCTAGAACTCCCCATCGCGGCGGCGAGATCCTCGTTCGTCGCGGCGTGATTCAAGACGGGCTCACGCTCTACGAGAGCCGTGGACTCATCGAGCGCGTCTACAAGGACGGCGGCATCTTCTTCGCCGCAACCGACAAGTCCGCTGACTTCCTCGACACGCTCACCACCGAGTACTTGAAGGGCCTCCGCGAGCGCGCTGACTGGGTCGTTGACAGCTTCGGCCTCCTCGACGACGCCGAGCTCGACGCGATGGTCCGCGATCGCATCGGTACGTGGGGCGCCGAGTTCTCGATGGAATCCGTTCTCTGGACCGAGGAGGCGTCATGAGGTTCGGCTTCGCGCTTCGGCGACTCGCGATGGTCGGCCCAGGGAAAGCGCCCGCTGAGGTCACGTTCACACGCGGGCTCAACGTCATCGCCGGGCCCTCGGACACCGGCAAGAGCTTCGTCGCGCAGTGCCTCGACTACGCGCTTGGAGGTGGCGACCCGCCGAAGGAGATCCCGGAAGCGGAGGGCTACAGCTCTGTCGTCCTCGAGATCGAGGGCAACAGCGACCACCGCGTCTATTCCCTCGAGAGAAGCCTGCGTGGCGGTGATGTCCTCTGCAAGACTGACGGCCAGCCTGAGCGAGTTCTATCGGCAAAGCATCAGGGCGGTAAGGAGGACACGGTCTCGCAGTTCCTGCTCGACCTGTCGGGGCTGGGCACGAAGAAGGTGCGCACCAACGAGCATGGCAAGACGCGCCCGCTCAGCTTCCGTGACATTGCCCGGCTCGTCATCATCGACGAAGAGACGGTCATCAAGGAGGACTCGCCCGTTCTGAGTGGGCAGGTCATCCACAAGACGGTCGAGAGCGGTGTGTTTCGCCTCCTGCTTACAGGCACCGACGACTCCTCGATCATCGCGAAGGAAGATCCGAAGGTCGCGAAGGGGCGCCAGGCCGGGAAGGTCGAGCTGCTCGAGGGCTTGCTGAAGGCAACCCGGGAGCGCCTCGCCGAGCTTGGTGAGGTGAGCACCCTGGCCGAGGAACGAGACCGTCTGACGCGGGTCGACGCATCAATTCAAACCGCTCTCGTCGAGCGCACCGCCGCTCAGGCCAGCGTCGCGCCTCTGCAGGCGCGGCGCAGCACGGCGTGGACGGCGCTGAAGGCGGTCGAGTCGAAGCTCGCGGTCTTGTCGGAGCTGCAGACAAGGTTCGACCTGCTGCAGCAGCAGTACGAGTCCGACTTGCGACGGCTCGAGGCGATTGCCGAGGCCGGCGTGCGCCTCGACCAGCTCAAGGAGGAGCGCTGCCCGATGTGCGGCGCACTCTCCGAGCACCAGCACCACGACCATCGTGAGGAGCGCCCGGCACCGGCGGACGTCTCCCTGGCGTGCAAGGCCGAGGCGGCCAAGACGTTCAAGCTGCTCCAGGACTTGCAGACGACTCGAGCTGCTACGGCCGCCGAGGTGGAGCAGCTCCAAGGTGCCCGCGACGCCCGCCAGGGCGAACTTGAAGCGTTTTCCTCGGAGCTGAGGGGGCTGATGGAGCAGCACGTCGACGTGGCATCCAAGAAGCTCGACGAGCTGCGTGCGCGCGCGGAGACCTGCCGCAAGGCGATCGAACACCTTGAGCGTATCCAGGAGCTGGAAGAGCTGCTCGAGGAGGCGAACAAGCCGAAGAAGAAGCAGAAGACCGACGTCGCTGGCGCGGCGGTGAGCACCGCGCAGGCCGACCCCTTCAGCAGGGAGGTCGAGGCGCTTCTGAAGGCGTGGCACTTCCCCGACCTCGATCGCGTGTCGTTCAGCGAGAACGACCAGGACGTCGTCATTTCGGGCCGCGCGCGCAAGAGCCACGGCAAGGGAGTGCGAGCGGTCACCAGAGCCGCGTTCAACCTCGCACTCCTCCGTCTCTGCATCGATGATGAGCGCCCGTTCCCGAACTTCGTCCTGATCGACTCACCGCTGCTCGTTTACGAGGAGCCCGACGCTGGGGAGTCGACGTTCCCGCAGGACATCAAGAAGCACTTCTGGGAGAGCGTGAAGACCTCCTTCACCGACGCGCAGGTCATCATCATCGAGAACAGCCACCAGCTTCCCGGTGACGGGACGCTCGATGGCGTGAAGGTCGAGCTGTTCACGGGGAACGACCAAGGGCGGCGCGGATTCATCCCGCAGGCGGGGGGCGCGGCGTGAGGCTTCGACGACTTCAGATCGAGAACTTCAGGGGCGTGAAGGCCCTGGATTGGAGGCACATCGCCGAGACCGCTGCGCTCGTCGGTCCAGGCGACTCCGGCAAGTCGACCATCCTCGACGCCATCGAGCGCGTGCTCTCGCCCAAGTGGAACGTTGCTTTCGACGACACGGACTTCTGGGACCTCCACACCGACGAGCCGATCGTCATCCGCGCGACCATCACGAACCTCGCTCCGAGCCTCTACCGCGACACGAAGTTCGGGCTGCTTTTGCACGGCTTCGACCAGGTGAACGGAGAGGCAATCAAAGCGTCGGGGGACGAGGGAGAGGAGCACGCGCTCGTTGTCGAGCTTCGTGTCGACGCGAGCCTCGAACCCGTCTGGAGCGTGGTCGACGCCGACGACGAGAAGCACACGTTCATGGCGCGGGACCGGGAAGCGCTCGGGATGCTCCGCGTCGGGGGTTACGTCGATCAGCACCTCGGATGGAGCAAAGGGTCGGTGCTCACCCGCCTCACGGACAGCGGCGATGCTGTCGGTGCCGTCCTTGCCGAGGCGACGCGCCAAGCCCGGTCGGGCCTGAAGACGGACGGGCTCGAGAAGCTCACCGCCGCCGCTCAGAAGGTCGAAGCGCTCGGGAAGAACCTCGGCGTAGCGCTCAGGAACGCGCTGGTCCCGCACCTCGACGCCTCGTCGCTCTCCGTCGCTGCAGGCGCGCTCTCGCTCCACGATGGCAAGGTCCCCACGCGACGCGCTGGCCTCGGCACGCGTCGCCTCCTCGCGGTCGCCATGCAACGTGAGGCGGCCGCGCAGTCAGGGCTAACCATTGTGGATGAGTTCGAGCACGGGCTTGAACCTCACCGCATTCGGCGCCTGCTGCGCGTTCTGCGTGGGCGCGCGCCCGAGGGCGAAGGGCTCGCCAAGGGCCAGCTCATTCTCACCACGCATTCGCCGACGGTTCTTCACGAGCTCGAGTCGACAGAGGTCGCGGTTACGAGGCGGGCGGTGAACGGAACGGTAACGGTGCAGAGTCTTCCCGCTGCCGTCGACTACATCCTCAAGCGAACGCCCCATGCGCTCCTCGCACGGAAGGTCATCGTCGCGGAAGGAGCGACGGAGGTCGGCCTGTGCCAAGCGCTCGACGAGGCGTGGACGAGCGAGACCAGCGGGAGCTTTGGGTACCGAGGCGTCGCTATAGTGGATGGCGTAGGGGGAACGCAGCCCGCCGAGATCTCCGGGCACCTCGCGTCGCTCGGCTTCGAGGTGGCGCTGCTCATCGACTCCGACGCGAAGGCGAAGGTCAACAAGGCGGTGGGTGCGCAGGTGTTCGCCTGGCCGCAAGGGCTTTGCACGGAGCAGTGCCTCGCGAACGACCTGCCCGAGGCAGCCATCGCGCAGATGGCAACCGTCGCCGACGAGCGCGGTGGACGGAGCGTGCGCGAAGCACTCGCGGACCAACTCGGGGCGCCTCGCGCATCGCTCAAGGAGGGCGACCCAGCGTCGTGGATCTCCGCAAAGGGCGTGGCCGCCTTCCGCACGGCGTTCGGCGACCTCGCCAAGAAGAAGAACCAGGCGTGGTTCAAGACGCGCGATCAGGGAGCGTTCCTCGGCCGCCTCATCGCGGAGCACTGGAGCGCGATCCCCAACACGCCGACGCACGAGGTGATTGGTAAGCTGAGGGACTTCGCTCATGGCTAACGCGGCGGTCGAAGCGATGCTCGGCTCGACGCGCTCGTTCGCCGTCGCGGCTGCTGGCTGTGGGAAGACCGAGTTGCTCGGTCAGCTTGTTGCCGACCCGCGATCCGGCCGTCAGCTCGTCCTGACCCACACGCACGCTGGCGTGGCCGCCATCAAGAAGCGCCTCGCCGACATGCGCGTGCCGCACGACAAGTTCCACCTCGACACGATCGCAGGGTGGTGCCTTCGCTACGGTGCCGCGTACCCGGCGATCTCGGGAGTTCAGTCCGATGTCGAAGAGCACGAGATCGACTGGAAGCGCTTGACTCTGCAGGTGTATGCGGGCGCCGCGAAGGTGTGCAGTTCGACGTTGGGCAAGCGCGTGCTGAACGCCAGCTACGATGGCGTGCTTATCGACGAGTACCAAGACTGCTCGGAACGCCAGCACGCGGTCGTTCGTACGCTGAGCGAGCACATCGCCTGTCGTGGAGTGGGCGATCCGCTGCAGACCATCTTCGGGTTTCGAGACGATCCGGTCATCCCGTGGGACACCATCAAACGGGACTTCAATGTTCTCGAGGACGCGCTGACGGATCCGTGGCGCTGGCGGCGTGAGGGGAGGAACGCAGCCCTCGGCGAATGGCTCGTCGCGGCGCGGAAGCAACTCGAGGAGACGGGCCAACTCGTGATCGCTGATGATGCGCCGGTCACCTGGGTGCAGCACGACGCAGGCATGCTCCCCCCAGAGGCATGGGCGGCGGCCTGTCGAAGCGTGAACGCTTCGACGACCGAAACCGTGGTCGGCATCCTGCAGTGGCCGGGCGAGTGCAGAGACCTCGCGAAGCGGATGGGCGGGAGGTGGCCGATCGTCGAGCGCTTCGATGATCCCGACCTCCTCCGGCTCGGAGTGAAGCTCGTCGACGCGAACGGCGCGGAGGTTGTCGAGGCGCTCGTGGACTTCGTCTCGGAGCGGATGACCGCGATGGGAACGGCGCTAAAGACCGCCGTCGACTCCATCAAGGCTGGTCGCGGTGTTTCGCGCATCACGAAGAATCGCGACCACGCTGATCGGCTCAACGCCTTGGCCGCGATGCCCACGCCCGCGAACGCCCTCGCGTGGCTCGAAGGTGTTCTCGCGCACAAGGACGACTGGTGGCTCTATCGGCGCGAATGCGTGTACCAGCTTCGCGAGGCTCTCCGTCACTGCACCCAGGACACGTTTGCCGAGCTGCCCGACATGGTTGCGGCAGCGCGAACCCGCGCCCGCCATCGAGGGCGGCTTACGCATCGGCGCACCATCGGTACTCCTCTGCTCGTGAAGGGGCTCGAGTTCGATCACGCGGTGCTGTTGTGGGAGCCGAACCCTCGACCCGGGCAACGACCAAGTCATCCGTCGGTGCAAGGGCTCTATGTGGCGCTCACGCGCGCCTCGAATTCGCTGACCATCGTCTCGCGTTCGCGCACCCTCGTCCCGGAGGGCACATGACCAGCACACTGCTGAAGGCCGTCCTGGCCAAGCGCGGCGCCGTCGAGGCATGGAGGAGCCCATGACCAAGCCCTCCCTCGCTTCCCTCCTGCGCTCCGGCGAGTGGACCGACGCCGAGTTCAAGGCCAGCAAGAGCGCGCTGCCGAAGTCGGTCTTCGAGACCGTCTCGGCCTTCGCCAACACGCGCGGCGGATGGGTCGTGCTCGGCGTCACGCAGAACGGGGAGCGCTTCGACGTGAGCGGCGTCGACGAGCCCGACAAGGTGCAGAACGACTTCCTCTCGGTGCTGCACGCCGGGCAGAAGATCAGCCACGACGTCGACGTCTCGGAGCACCGCTACGAGCACGACGGCAAGGTGGTCCTCGCTTTCCAGGTCGCCGAGAACCCGCGCCCGCGCAAGCCCGTCTACCTCGACGGCGACATCCGCCAGGGGGCTGCTGCGCTGTGGGGACCCGTGGCACGGGTTCACGCGCGTCCGGT
>CAYMUE010000208.1:4690-9921 GCA_964393505.1 uncultured Polyangiaceae bacterium | reverse complement strand
AGGCAGTACGACCTGGTGATGTTCCTGACCGGGGCGACGGAGTCCGACACGCCGGGGCACGCGCAAGCGGTCAAGCAGTTGGTGGAGATGCATCGCGAGGCGCTGCCGGAGGCGTCGATCCTGCTGATGAGCCCTCCCGATCTTGCGGGAGGGCCGGGCAAGCAGCCCACGCGCAATCCGCGGATGGGGCGGCTGACCCGGGAGAAGCGTCGGCTCGCGCAGGAGACCGGGATCGCCTATTGGGACTTCCGCGGGGCGATGGGGGGCGACATGTCGATCGCGCGCTTCACGGACCGCGGGATGGCATGGAACGACTACATCCACCTGAGCGAAAAGGGTGGGACGTACATGGGGCGGAGGCTCGCGCACGCGTTGGTGCGCGACTTCGCCCAGTGGTCGGAGCGGCATCCGGGGGCCGGGTGTGATGGTTCGTTGGACGAACCATCGAGACAGGCCGGGCGCTGACGGGCGCGGGAGGTCGGGCCACAAAACGACGACGGCGGCTGGCACGAGGCCAACCGCCGAAGTCCAGCTGCGCTCAGTCAGCTCACGGGGTCGGGACGGCCGGGGCTTCCGCCGAGGGGGCGGCCGGGACTTCCGCCGAGGGGGCGGCCGGGACGTCAGCCTTGGGGGCTTCCGGGGTCGCGGGGGCAGCGGGGGCGCCGCCGCAAGCGTAAACGAGACCGGCGAGAGCGAGCGCAGCAACGATGTACTTGGTCATGGGACTAGCCTCCATCCAACTGTTGGGCCGCGTCAACATCCCGCGGCTACCCTCAAGACGCTCGACCCGGCCGAAACGGCTCACTGCATTTTCTTTTCACGTCCCGTCGAGCGTCGCCCGTCCCGGGACCCCCGCGTGAGCCATATCGGCCGCGTCGAGCGTCTAACGGCCGCGGACACTACACGCATCCGGTCCGTCATGGCAACATCGAGGCTACCCAAGTGAAGGCTGCCCTGGCTCAGAGACGGTTGAGGCTGGTGCCCCCGGCGCCAGAACCCCGATCTTCGCCTGCCGAAGCACGGGGCACGCCGCTGTCGACGCCGCCTCCCGGGCTCGGGCCCGAGGCGCCCATCGAGTCCCCGGTGCGTTCCCGGGCAATCACTCTCGCGAGCCTTGCCGACGCCGACCTCGTTGCTCTTGCCGCCGAGGGCAAGTCCGCCGCCTTCGAAGTCCTGTACCGTCGCTACGCTGCCTTTGCCATCCACCTCGCCACCCGCATCCATGGCTCCGTTCGCGACGTCGAAGACATCGTGCACGATGCCTTCGTCTCCGCCTTCGAACGCCTGCGCGACCTGCACGACCCCTCCGCCTTCAAGGGGTGGCTCGGCGCCATCGTCGTTCATGCTGTCCGAACCCGCATGCGACGCGCGAAGCTGATGAACACTCTCGGGATCGGACCCCGCGGAGATGCCGTTGATGTCGATGCCGTCGCCAGCCCCGAGGCCTCCCCCGCCGTCCGCGCCCAAGTCGCCCAGATCTACGCGCTGCTCAAGATGGTCCCCACCGACGATCGCATCGCGTGGACCCTTCGCTCCGTCGAAGGACACGACCTCGAAACCGTCGCCCGCTTGACCGACTGCTCTCTCGCCACCGTCAAGCGGCGCATCGTGCGCACCCAACGATTCCTCGACGATCACTTCGTCGAGCCTCACCCCGAGGAGGTCTCACCATGACCCGCCGAGGGACTCCTCCGATCCGTCCCGACGATCTCCGCGACCACGCCGACGAGGACCGAATCGAGCGCATCTGGGAACGGATTGACGCCGACATTGCAGCCGAGGCCGCGCCGTCCCCAGGGGCGCGTCGTTCCCGCTCTGCCCTCGTGTTCGCAGTGGCTGCCGCGTTTGCCGCGGGCATCGGCCTCGGCAAGGCCGTCTGGCAGCCGCGCGCCTCCTCGCAACCAACCACCGTCGTCCGTCCTCCCGAAGAGCAGGCGGCTCTCGACGTCCTCGCCGCAGGAACGCACGGCCGCACCTTCGGCCTGCCCGGAGGTGCCAGGGTCGCGCTCTCCCCCGGCGGAACCGCCGAAATCCTTCGCAATCCCGACGGCACCGTCGCGCTTCGCCTCGTGCAGGGAGAGGCCCAGGTCGACACCGGCGCCGATGCGCAGCCGCTGTCGGTCGTGGCAGGTGACGCCATGCTGTCCGTGCAGACCGGCAGCGTCATGCACGTGCGTCGCGGCTCCGAAGACCTCGATGTCTCCGTCTCCGATGGCTCGGTCCAGCTCGTCTCCCCCGCGGGAACCCGTCACCTTTCGCGTGGCGAACGTGCAGACGCCGTCCCCGTGCGCGCCCCCGTCGTGGCCAGCACTGCGGCCTCGCAGCGACCTGGCCCGCTCGCTGCCGCGCGCCGCGATCGCCCGTCCAGCGATTCGGTCAGGGCACCATCGGTTGCGTCCGACCGCCACGGGCGTCCGGAGGCGGTCGATCCTGCCGAGACCCTGCAAGTGATTCGCCGGCATCCAGGAGGGATCGACGGCGCCATCGCGGGAGCGCGGTCTGCGCAGGAGCTGATGGAAATCCACGATGCGCTTCGGAGCGAAGCGGATCTCGCCGGCGCGATGCGTGCTCTCGAGCGCATCCTGGCCTCCTTCCCCAACAGCGAATACGCGCAGATCGCCGCGTGGCAGCTCGGCGCCGCCTATCAGCGCGCGGGCAACGCCGCCAAGGCCAACGAGTACTTCGAGCGTGCGCGCAGCTTCAAGGGCGCCCTTGCGGAAGACGCGCTCTGCCGTCAGCTCAAGTCCGCCACCAACAAAGATGATGCGGCCCGCATCGCCCGGGAGTATCTGCAGAGCTACCCCGATGGGCGGTGCAAGGACGACGCGGAGCGCGTGGCTGGGGGCGACTTCACTACGCCCGACGACGACGTGTCGGCCGACGCGGGCCCTCGGGATCCATAGGCAAGCCAGGATTCGCGCGGCGATTTGCCTCGCCATCGGCTGCACTGCCGCCGCCTCCACCATCGCCTCTGCCCAACCCCCTGCAACGGAACCCGCTCGAACGCCCCCCACGGCGTCCGCGCCCGCGATCCTGTCCCCTCCTCCCAAGCAGCTCGTCGTGCGGGTCGGCCTCTCCCCGGCGGCCTCCGGCTGGATGTCCGAGATCCGTCTCCGCCGCCTGCTGGAGATCGAGCTTCAGGGCTCTGCCTCGATCACCGACGACTCC
Organism: uncultured Polyangiaceae bacterium; assembly: GCA_964393505.1. Lineage (GTDB taxonomy): Bacteria > Myxococcota_A > Polyangia > Polyangiales > Polyangiaceae > JACRCQ01. The sequence goes on along the minus strand of CAYMUE010000208.1, from coordinate 6,753 downwards.
CCTGGGCCGTTGGCCGACCCCATCGGCTGGTCATGGATCGACATGCCCTCCCGGGCGACCGTGCTCATCGAGTCGCGCGTCAACAGCCACCCGCCCAGGCGCAGATCGATCAGCATCGAGGGGCTCGGCCGGGATGTCGCTGCGCGCATGGTGGCCATCGCCGTGGCCGAGCAGGTCCGTGCTCTCTCGCAGCCGGCGCGTGTCCGCAAGGTGCAGCCGAGTCGCTCTCCGTGCTGCGATCAGGCCGAGGCGCTCGCCCGATCGACGCCTGCCTGGGCCGGAGCCGGGAGCTTCGGCGCTGCGGTCTTGCCCGGCCCCGGCTGGACCCTCGTCGGCCCTTCCGCCTCCCTCGGCCTGCGGGTCCGCGCGACCGACCTGCGTGTCGCTGCCGGCTGGCGAGGGGGACTCCCGGACTCCGCGTCGGTCTCCTGGACCGAGCTCGGACTGGCCATCGACCATCGGTTCGTACTCCGAACAGACTGGCGTTGGAGCCTAGGCGCAGCGGCCTACGCGGCGCTGCTGCGCTTCGGCGGCGAGCGAGCGGTGAACGGTGACCCGAGCGATCGGGAGACCGGGTCGGCGCGCGTCGCCGTGCGTGCGGGGCTCGAAACCAGGATCTCCGACGGGGTCTGGTTGTCGCTCGGGTTGGAGCCGGGGCTGATCCTGCGACAAGTGTCCTGGCAGACCCCGGCCGGGCAGCAATCGGTGGGCGGAGCCTGGTTGGGGCTCGACCTCGGTCTCGCGTGGGAGCGTCGGCCCTGGTCCCCCTGACGTGCTAGCCTGATGGAAAGCTAATTGCAAAAGCGCGGACTCGGCGCTCCAATGCGTGGTGGGAGCGCTCGACGACAGGCAGAAATCCCAGGGTGTAGACGCGAGCGAGCTGCGACTGGGTGTGCAAGGTTGAGCCAGGGTACGCAGGAACTGTCAGGAAGCGGATGTGGGAGGAACACGCCTCCCCCCAAAGAGCCGACGGGAGCCAGCCATGAAGACAGCGAGAGCGAATCGGAGCGCGTGGGTCGCATTGGGGCTGTGGTTCGTCTCGGGGTGCGGAGGGCTGGCTGCGGTGGATCTGAATGCCGACGAGGATCCCTCGGCGACGCCCGGCAGCTCCTCGTATGAAGCGACATGTACGCAGCGCGATGACGCGTGCAACTGGGTGATCACGGAGTGCAAGGCGGAGCCGGCCTGCGCCAGGTGGTACGCCTGCGTGTCGGCTTGCACGCCGGACAATGCGAGCACCTGCTTCGCGCAGTGCAAGGACACGTCGACACCTCCCACGAACGCTTCGCAGTTGCTGCAGTGCCTTCAGTCCGGTTGCGCGGCAGGAAGCAAAGAGGTCGCGGGCGATGGAGGAAGCGACAGCAACGGCGGCGCGTCGTCGTGGGGCGACGCGGGGCCGACTCTGGGGGGCGACGCATCGGAGGACAATCCGCCCGAATCCGGGTTCGCGTGGGACAGCTGCTACAGTTGCTTGTACTTGGGCCAGTCGGATGATGGGAGCGGCGCGCAGAACTGCATGGCAGCGTGCGACTCCGGCTGCGAGAAGGCCCTGATCGAGTGCAAGGGAGAGTGCGGGAACGACACTGCCTGCATCGAAGTCTGCAAGCAGACCCTGTCCAGTTGTGCGTCGGCTTGCGACACGGCGGGTACCTACAAACACGTCCTGCTCGAGAAGACCGACGAGATGCTCGACGGGACCCATGATGGATGCATGCTGCAGGACGACTGGAACGAGTTCGAGAAGTGCCTGTACGGCGTGCAGAAGGATTGGGTCAACCACGACACCCACGCGCGGTTCGCCTCTTCGGGGCTGTGGGCCTGCGTGATGGATCAGTGCGCGGGCAAGTGCTTCCCCGAGGAGTACATCCCGTGCGCCGACTGCCTCAAGACCAAGTGCGCGGCGCAGTCCAAGGACTACTGGACCAGCGCTCCTGCCCAGGACTTCGGCTGGTGCTACGAGTACGGCCCCCAGCTCGGTGAGCCCGACTGCAGCGCCTACGCGGATCTGGGCGGCGACGCCATCTACACCGAGTTCGTCATGTGCAGAGAGCAGAACTGCTACG
>CAYMUE010000208.1:3349-4590 GCA_964393505.1 uncultured Polyangiaceae bacterium | reverse complement strand
GCCGCCAGCGTCGCATAGCCCCCGTAGCTTCCCCCCAAAACGCCGATGCGCGGCGCCTTGCCGTCTTTCGCCCACGCCGACCGGATGTGCCGCGAGCAGTCCTCGATGTCCGTCAGCACCTGCTGGCGCTTCGCCCCGTCGTCCGCCTTCACCCACGTCTTGCCGTACCCGTCGCTCCCCCGGACATTCGGCTCCGCGAACACGAAGCCGGCATCCACGAAAAGCTGACCCAGCGCGCTGAACCCTGGACGGCTCTGCCCTTCGGGGCCGCCGTGGAAGTGCACCACCACCGGGCAAGGCTCCTGACACGACGAGGGCCTGCGCACGAACATCGGGATCGGCGTCCCGTCGCGGGCCGGGTACGTCTCGAGCTTCGCCGACGCGAAACGCGTCGTGTCGATCTCGGGCGTGCTCGGCACCACCCACTCCACCAGCTTGCGCGTCTTCCAATCCCACACGTGCGACCGCATCGGCCCCTTGCTCGTCCCAACTCCGATCGACACGTACCTGCCGTCACTCGATGCCGGACCCGACACCACGTGATCCGCATCCGCAAACTTCGGCAGCGTCTCCTCCTTCAACGTCCGCGCGTCGATCCCACGCAGCCTGGTGTAGCCGCCGTCGTTCAACGTGTAGTACACGCGCTTGCGCTGCCGATCGAGCCCGAACCCGGCCACGTCCATGCGCGCTTCGGGGGAGACCGGCTCGAGCTTCCTGTCCTTGAGGGTCCAGCGATAGAGGCGCCGGAACTCTCCGAGCTTCGGGGTGAGCACGAAGAGCTCGCCGCTCGACGGACCGTAGGCGGCGGAGTACTCCTCGGCTTCGCCCTGGCCGAACAGCGGCGTCAGGGTCTTCGAGGCGGGATCGTACTCGGAGTACTCGCGCGTCAGCGCCCCGGTCTGGCGCGCCAGCAGCAGGGTGCCGTCGGGACGGTGATCGGCCGCCCTCCACAGCCCCTCCTGGCCGAACACCAGCTCCGCTCGTCCCGTCGCGATCTCGTACCGGTAGACCGCATACGAGTCCTTCTTCACGTCGTTGGCCGAGTAGTACACGGCCTTGGAATCGTCGGTCACGAACTCGAATCGCGTCTGCACCCCGGGCTTGTGCTGGATGACGCGCAGCTGCCCTCCCGCGAGGTCCAGCAGGTACAGCCCGGGATTCTCCTCGCCCTTGCGATCCCGACTGACCACAATCGTGCGCCCGTCGGGAGCGATCGCGACCGGGCGTGCGGGGTCCTCGCC
>CAYMUE010000208.1:1510-3249 GCA_964393505.1 uncultured Polyangiaceae bacterium | reverse complement strand
GCTCTGCCTCTGGGCTCCGAGCCCATCGTCGAGCCACCCCAGGACTTCGTCCCCCTGCACGCACGGGAGCTGGAGCTCCACCGCGACGAGCCCCGTGCGACACGGCACTTCCCGGCCTCTGGCGAGCGCTCCAACGTGCAGCGGATTGTCTACGGGTATCTGCCCTACTGGGTCAGCGACACTTCGCAGTTCAGTTGGGAGCTGCTCACGCACGTGGCGGACTTCTCGATCGAGATGAACTCCGACGGAACCCTCGGCGCGCTCCACGGGTGGCCGGACACGACGCTGGTGGACGCGGCGCACGCGGCGGGTGTGAAGGTGGAGCCCGTGTTCACGCTGTTCAACTCGACAGCGATTGGCACGCTGCTCGGGTCGGCGACGAGGCGGTCGACGGCGATCGAGAACATGATCGATCAGATGGAGGCAGGGGGAGCCGACGGGGTATCGATCGACTTCGAGGGAGTGCCGGCATCGGCGGCGGCGAACCACACGCTGTTCTTCCAGGAGCTGCGAGCGCGGTTGACGGCGCGAGGGCACGCGAACGCGGGCATCTCGATCGCGGCGCCCGCGGTGGACTGGAGCAACGCCTTCGACATTCCCGCCCTGCTCCAGAGCATCGATGTCTACTTCATCATGGGGTATGACTACTTCTGGGGCGGCTCCGAGGTGGCCGGGCCCACCGGCATCTTCCGCACGGACTCGAAGTGGCGTACGGCGACGTCGTGGTCCGGGCTGCGTTCGGTGGCCGACGTGAGCCGCAAGGCGGGAGAGGCCGGGCGCAAGAAGATCGCTTACGGCATTCCCTACTACGGCCGGGAGTACGTCACCTCCGGGAATACGTGGCCGTCGTCGGCGAGCTCGAGTCCCGGGACTGCCACCTACTCCACGGCGCGCAAGGCGCTGGCCGACGGCACTCCGAGCGTGGTGGACGAGGCCATTTGCCAACCGGGGATGATCTGGCAGGAATCGGGGGCGTGGCATCAGCTCTGGCACGAAGACGAGGCGAGCCTGGGGTGCAAGTACGATCTGGTGCTCGAGCACGCCATCGGGGGCACGGGCATGTGGGCGTTGGGGAGCGACAATGGCTATCCCGACCTGTGGAACCTGCTCGAGAATCGATTCAAGGCCCCGGCGAAGCTGGGGGAAGGGAGCCGCGACGCTCCCATCGCCATCGGAACCTTCCCCTTCGAGGATGCGAGAGATACCTCCAAGGGTGGATTCCGCTACTTCGACTACTACTCCTGCAAGGACACCGTCGCCGAATACGGCCGTGAGTTCGTCTATCAGATCGACCTCTGCCAGCCCGGCAATCTCCACATCCAGGTCGATGCCGTCGGCGGCGATGACCCCGATATCCACCTGCTGAGCGGATTGCAGGAGAAGGATTGCATCGCACGCAACGACGCAACGATCGACCAGGCGCTGCAGCCCGGCCGATACTACGTCGTCGTGGACACCTACGTGTCCGATGCCGTCGAGCTGGAAGGTCCCTATCAGCTCCACGTCGACTTCGCGGCGCAGGCCGGATCCCAACCGTGCCCCAGCGGAACCGTCTGCCAGGCCGGAAGCTGCGTCTGCGACGGGGGCCTGGTGTCCTGCGGCGGCGTGTGCGTCGATACGGATTCCGACCCCAGCCACTGCGGAGCCTGCGGCACCGTGTGTGATCCCGGGCAGAGCTGTCACGCAGGCGCATGCTCCTCGTCTTCCCCGGAGGCGGGGGTCGATGCGCCCGCGGATGC
>CAYMUE010000208.1:0-1410 GCA_964393505.1 uncultured Polyangiaceae bacterium | reverse complement strand
CCGATGGGGGCTCGGGCACTTTCGGAGCGTCATCTGACGAGGATTCCGGGTGTTCGTGTCGGACCGGAGCGGGCGGTGCCCGCGGGTGGTTCGGGGTGCTGGCGGGGCTTTCCTTGTTGGGCTTGGGGATGCGCCGGGGGCGCAGGTAGGCCCCACGGAGGTTCGGGCGGGAACAAAAACTGGCGGAACGCGTTGGAAACGCAGTATCAGACGGGTCGTTGGCGCGACCTGCAGAAAACTGTACATGCGTTCAGAAGTCCGATAGGGTCCGCCCCATGAGTCCTGAAACCCTGGCTCCGTACGTTCTCCGCACCCTCGTGCAGTTCCAAATCCAGGGGAGGGGCTGCACCCTCCAGGATCTCGTCGACGAGATCCGCGCGCGTCGGGGCGATATCCGCCGCACGGTCAGCGCCCTGCATCGAGAGGGCTACGTGGACGCCCTGCGAATGCGCACGACGCTGGCGGGGCTTGCGCTGGGACGCGCGATTCTCCGCACGACGCTTCCCGCCCTGCGCCAGCAACCCGCATCCTGCGTCGAAGCCGCCTGAGATTCGATCCCGTTTCCTGCGGCGAGGCCGGCCGCGGGGGGGTGGGAGGCGGCCGATGCAGCGCCGATGGGTGTTGGGCGCCGCATCACCGACCGGAGGTTTGTTGGCCCGTGATCGAGCTGCGTGTTAGGCGCGACCTGCTGCGATCCGTTCGACATCCTTGCCGTCAGGCTGCTGGCGGCCGGGTGGGTCGCATGCCCCGTAGACGCCAGTGCGGAACGCGGCATGGGACCATCGTGCCTCGGGCCTTGTCTGCATCGTGGCGTCCGGGCACCGATTCCTGCGGCGTGAAGGGGCAGGTGACTCATGCCGGTATTCGAGCACGCGACGAAGCAACTCCACCTCAAGCTGGTTTACTACGGGCCCGGGATGGGGGGCAAGACGACCAACCTGGAGTTCCTTCATGCCAACAGCCGTCCGGAGATGCGGGGCAAGCTGATCTCGCTGGCGACGGAGTCGGAGCGGACGTTGTTCTTCGACCTGCTGCCGGTGGATTTGGGAACGTATCGGGGCTACTCGGTCCGGCTGCATCTGTGTACGGTACCTGGGCAGATTGCGCTCGACGCCACACGGCGGATGATTCTGCAGAACGTCGACGGGGTGGTGTTCGTGGTGGACAGCCAGCCCCTTGCGCTCGACGCGAATGAGGAGAGCATTCGCAACCTGGAGGAGAATCTGGCGTTACAGGGCGACGACCCTGCGCGCAAGCCGCTGACGGTGCAGTACAACAAGCGGGATCTGCCGGGCGTCCTGAGTGTCGCGGAGCTGCGCGAAGCGCTCGGTGTCCCCGGTGGCGTGGCAGAGGTTGAAGCCTGTGCGCGGCTGGGCTGGGGCGTGGCATCGACGCTGAAGGCGACGGTGA
>CAYMUE010000207.1:0-9995 GCA_964393505.1 uncultured Polyangiaceae bacterium | reverse complement strand
ATTTCGCTTGCCTCACACTCATGGATTCCTCTGCTTGCGCGAGACAGGCACTTGGCTTTCCGACAGCCACCTTAGCACCGTATCCCGGTGCGCTCGTAGGCTTCTTCCCACTCGGCGCACGGGAATTTCCCCGTTGCGCGCGAGTTCGTACACGGTCTTGCGATTGAGTCGCAGCAGCGCGGCGAGCTCGTCGATTGTCAGTATGGGTGATTCTTGCGTGGCAGTCGGCGGAGCCGTCTGCAAGTCCGGAGTGGTGATGTCCATGCCGGGACAGAGGGCGTGCCGATCAGGGCGGGGACGAGGAATCGAATGCAGTTTTTGTCGGGGAGGCGAATCCATCGAGTTGGGAAATGGGACAGCGGAGCGTGCGGTCGGAGTGCGGATCGGGTAATCGGTCGGAATGCGCATCGCGACGTGGAACCTGGAGCGAGGAGGCCGCACGCGAGCCGCTCGCGAGGCTCAAGAGGCGACGCTCCGGGAGCTCGAGGCCGACGTCGCGGTCCTCACCGAGCCGCCGCCGACCTTCGTCGCCGGACCGGGCGTGGTCACCTCCCCTGCCCTGCGCCCAGGGCCCAACGGTCCCGAGGCATGGGTCGCGATCGTTGGTGCGACGGTCGAGCCGGCGCCGCTCGACGCGCCGTACGAGCGCCTCGGTGTCGCGGCCCGCGTGACACCGGGCGGGAGCCTGGTCGTCTACGGTGGCGTGCTCCCCTGGCTCTCGATCCGATCACACGCACCGGAGCTCGTTATGGAGGGTGAGACCTTCCCCGACGCGTTCGCCCGGGTGCTCGCCGCGCAGCGGAACGATCTCCTTGCGCTGCGGTCCCTTGGCGCGTCGGTCGTGTGGGCCGGGGACTTCAACCAGTCGTTGCGCGGGCCGAACTGGGGCGGCTCGACAGCGGGTCGCGACGGGCTCCGCTCCAGCCTCGCCGAGCTCGGGATGGTCGCGTGGAACGCGGACGCGTCGCACGCGCGCGAGGGCATGTGCGCGATCGACCTCATCTGCGGTCCGGCGGACCTGATGGTCCTCGCGCAGGGCCGGATCGACCCCGTTCGCGAGGACGTTCGCATGTCGGACCACGCTGGGTACTGGGTCGATCTCGCGCTTGGCTGAGATCGCTGGAGGGACGCGGGGCGGGGTGAAGGCCGACACCTTCCGCGTCGACGCGCGAGGCGCGGCGGCGTATGGATCGCCCATGGCTCGCCAGCCGAAGTCCGGTTCGAAGTCGAAGAAGAAGCCGCGCAAGGCGCTCACGCCGGCGCGCGGTCGCGATCGCGACGTGCCGATGGACGACCAGACCGCCGCGGTGATCCAGGAACAGCTCGAGGCCTTCCGCGCGAAGTTCGGCCGCGACCCCGAGGGCGACGAGCCGATCTTCTTCGACCCGAGCTGCGACGTGCCCACGCCGCTCAACCCCGAGACGATGCAGGCGGAGATGGTACCGTCGAAGGAATGAGCCTGCTCGGCCGGGTCCGGCGCTTCGAAACAGAGAGTCTCGCCAGCAGGTACTACCAGGCCTTCGACGTAAACTGGAAGAACTGCACGAAGAAGTCGGCGGGTACGACATCGTGGATGTCCACATTCCGCCGCTTGCTCGACGAGTGCGCGCTGGCTGCGCGACGCGGCGACCCGGCCGAGGTGCTGCAGGCCTTCGACATCTTGTTCGGCCTGCTGGACAAGATCGACGAGTTCCGCGTGGAGATCATCTTCTTCGCGGATGAGGGGGGATCCTGGCAGGTGGGTGTCGATTGGGACAGGGTATTGCCCTCTTGGTTTGCGGTGCTGGCGGCGACGGCTGACCCCGCGGAGTACGCCCAGCGGGTGGGGAAGCTCGTGGATCACCACTGCGGCCACAAGCGCGACAACGTCATCGCCGCTGCAACTCGAGCAGCTACCCCGGAGCAACGCGCGGCTTTGGCGGCCCTTCCCCCCAGCGATCGTCGCAGGCGCTGACCGCGAACCGCATCCCGCGGTATGCTCGCCCGTCGCATGCCCAGCCAGATCCCTTTCTCCGGCATCGTCCTCGCGGTCCAGCCGCGGGTGTTGCTGCACCGCTCCTTCGACCAGCGGCACGAGGAGTACCTCGGCTACGTGCTGCGCGTCAGCGGCCACCTCGACGGCCGGCCGTGCGCATTTCTCGTCGGGCTGACCGAGGCAGACCAGGAGCGCGCCGGGCTGCAAGCGGGCGACCACGTCGAGGGCCAGGGGGTGTTGGTTCACGACCGGCGGACCGAGATCTCCGACATCGATCGAGTCACGGGTCTTCGGGCGATCGCGCGGACGAGCGGCCGACCCAGGAAAGGGCCGCCCAAGCTCGGGCTCCCCGTGACGCTCGACGAATACCGCGAGCGCGGTTTTCGACGACTCGACGAGCGGACATTCGAGACGAAGTGCGATACGTGCGTGTGGGCTTGCGAGATGGCCGTCGAGATGATCATCGACCACTGGAACCGCAGCAACGTGGACTGGCGCACCGAGACCTTCTGCTTCGGGCCCCTGAACTGCCGACGCTATCGCGCTGGACCGACACGCACGGTCCCGGGGCGCAAGGGCATGGTCTACGAAGAGGAGGATTGGGTCGATCAGGACGCGACGGGGCATCGCGAGGACGACGAGTAGCGGGCGGGCCAGCAACTGGCCGCTGCCACGACGCGTCCTATGGGCGTCGCCCGCGTCCCGCGAGACTGTCGCGGCCTGCTGGATTTCGCGCGTGGACTTGGAGCCTTCGGGGTTGGGGAATCCGGCAACCGTTGCCGGATTCGTTGCCGGATTCGAGCCTCGAACCGTCGCCCCCACCGACACCGGCAGCCGCGACCGGCTGCATTGCCGGAGTCGCCTGTGGCACACGGTTCATGGAACCACCACCTCGTACCGCCTGGCTCTGCCCGCCCCCTTCGCACGCAGGAGCCCCAAGTCGCCGAATCTCTTGAGGTGGAACCGGGCCGTTCGCTCGGGGATGCCCATCGCCTCCTGATACTCGGCGGTCGTCACCGTCTCACGGGAGACCAGCCACGTCCAACCCGCGCGCTCGGCTTCGCTCAGCTTCGCGAGCACCTTCTCGCCGAGTCCTGTTATGGCCGACGCCACGTCCGGGTACAGAGTCAGCATAACGTAAGGCGCTTTGAACGCGTACGACGGCAAGGGCAGCCCGGCGGTCGAGGTGAGCGCGCGCATGGACTTGAGCCCGAGCCCGCGCTCCTCGGCGAGTTTCATCTTGCCGAAGACGAAGTGCATCACCGGGTTGCGGCTCAGCATCGGCGCGTCGAAAGCTTCGAGCTGCTTCATCGTGACGGGTTCGACCGGCGCTCCGGGGCTCATCACCACGACCTTGCCCGGGCTCGCGACGAGCTGGCACTTCGCGCCCTTGATGGAGTAGTCGCGATGCACGAGCGCGTTCACGATGCCCTCGCGCAGCAGCTCGTAGAACGTCTCGCGTACCTCTGCCCGTTTGGCCGCCGTGCGCGTGATCGGGTTGGGCAGCTTGTCCTTCAGCCATGCGATCGCCTGGTCGGGGGCGTCGACAGCCGGGCCATCGAAGTCCCGCAACTCCTCTGTCCCGTCATCGTAGTGGAGCGTGCCGAGAAGCCCCGCTTGGGGAAGCAGGATCCGCGGTTCCTTGCCGAAGAGCAGCGTGCCGAAGCCTGTTGGGACGAACCGACCCTTCTGCTCGACGAGGAGCCCTTGCTGCGAGAGCCGCTTGTGAAACGCAACGACGTCGCGCGTGCCCGTCTTTCCGAGCACGGCGCGGTACTCCGCTAGAGCTTCGGGGGACAGGTCGTCGGTGTCGGCTCCGCGCTGTGCGGCCTCGAACTCCGACAGCGAGGCCGGCTGCTTGTCGCCGGCTTCGCGCGCCGCTGCCGCGCGCACTTCGGCCTGCGCAATGAACTCGCGGTTCACCTCACGGATGCGCTCCTGCAGGTCGCGATCAAACAGGTGAACCTTCACACCGTGATCCTGGAGGTGCTTGATGCCCTTGCGGTCGACGGTCGGGTCTGGGTCCTCGATGCCGATCCAGATCTCCTTGATGCGCGCGAGCGCGATGCGCTCGGCGCAGGAGAGCTTCGGGTGCTTGCGTGAGCCAAGCGCGCAGGGTTCCAGTGTGCTGAAAATGACCGCGTCGTCGAGTTTGCTGCTGCGGTGCTTTCGTTCGAGGAGCGTGAACTCGGCGTGGTCTCCGTCGCGTAGTTCGCTGCGGCTCGCAGTGTCCGTGGCGCCATCGCTCCAGAGCACGGCGCCGACGAGAGGACTCGCCTTGCCATCGCTGCGCGGCTCCTGCTTCGACTTGACCATCACGTCGACGGCAAGCTCCATGAGCTTCCTGGCGTCGAAGCTCTTGGTTGTCATCGGCCACCCCTTCGCGGGTAGGGCAAGTGGTTGGTGTCCGCGCGCATCTCTCCGACGATGCCTTGCACAGGTAGCCGCGTCACCGCAACTTGAATCATCAGCGGAGATCAGCGGAGGCTTCGGCGACGACGTAGACGGCGGCCGCTCGTCTACATCTTCCTCGTCAACCCCGGCGAGATGCGCGATGGTGGATCGCATGGGCGTGAGCGTCTGGACCTTCCTACGAGCACAACCGGGCGAGCTTCGGCTGGTCAGTCAACGCGCTGTGGACGAGTTCATCTCGAACGAGGGGCGCCTGCCTGCGGACGAAGAGGGCTTCCTGCGTTACGTGGAGGTGGTCGTGAACCTCGAGAACCGCCGCGCAGTGGAGGTGCTGCGCATCGGCTTCTACCAGCACCGCGTTCTGGAGAACGGCAAGCTCGACCGCAAGCACTTCAGGGCTGTCATGGCGACCGTTGGAGAGGCGGCGTTTGGCGGGTTGCGTATCACGGAGCCGCAGCCGGGCGTTGTTGCCGCCGAGCACAGGTTCGCGAAGCGCCGGCTCGACCATCTGAGCACGTGGAAGCCGACGGAGGGGGACCTCGCGAAGCTTCGCGATGTCGTGAACCACAAGGCGGGTCGAGAAATCATGTAGCCCTGGCATCGGCCATCGGCGTGAAGCAGTGCATGCTCATCACGCCGTCGAGGCTGACCGAGATCCAGCGCGATGTTTGGCTGCCGAGATGAGCAAGGCAAGAATCATCGGAGCCTGACGCTGCGCTGCGGGCTCAGTTCAGCGGCCCGAACCTCGCGACTTCCGCACGCGCTTCGTGGTTGCGCATCGTCTCCCAGCTGATCCCCCTTCGCAAATCCTCCAAGCAGAAACGCGCACCCTGGTTGTCCGGAGGATTGAGCGTGAGCACGCGGGTGAAGATGGCGTCCGCCTCCTGTGTTCGGCCGAGGCGCCAACAGCACAATGCCGAGTTGTACAACGCGCGCAGGAACGGCCGGTTGTAGATCGGACCCCAGAGAAACAAGCCGTCGAAGTCTTTGGGGAAGGAAAGCTCGCCGATCTGTACGCCCATCTCGTAGTGCTGAAGCGCTCGGTGTGCCGATCGGTCGAACTCCACGTTGCCGAGATGCACGTGCGCGTCGATGCAACGAAGGTCCCGCCGTAGCGCCTTCATCAGCAGGTCGCGGGCACGCTCCACCTCGCCTCGTTCGGTGAGGTCGGCGGCATCGCAGGTGATGTTCTCTTCCGGGTCCTCTGCGTCCGGAAACGCGCCCCACGCGATCGGATCCATGGTGAAGGATCGCCGTGGCTTCGCGGTCAGCTCCCGCCACCTCGGTGCGTACGGATCGGGATCCTCGTGGTGCTCGTAGACCTCGCGCAGATCCATGGTGCCCATGTCGCGCAAGGGAAGCGGTTCCACCCCGAGGCGTGAAGCATCAACTCGTGCCTCGTGGACCTTGCCGCTTGCGTATGCGTGACCGCCGAATGTCCAGCGTTTGCGGAGAGAGAGCCGTACGATGTGCCCGGGCACCAGCTCAGCTGCAGCGCTCGCCCGGACCGTGATGTCGTTGGCTTCCCCACGTACGCGAACGCGGGCAGAAAGCAACCCGACACTCAGCACGACTGCCTCGATTCGGTCGGGCTGGGGCTTGGCAAGCGACGAGTCCTCGATGCCGAGGATCTCGCTGCGCGCTCGCATGATGTGAACTCGCGCCGCGGTGTACGACTCACCGGTCTTTCGTTGGCGGTCGCGGATGATCGACTTGAGGTTCTTGTGGGCGGTCATTGGCTGCTCCTCGCTGCTGCACCGCCTCGGCCCCCGCCCGTCGACTATGCAGCACGAAGATGCGCACGACCGACCCGCCGGAGGAGTCTGCTCCCCTTTGCCCCGGTCGTGGGATCCTGCGGGGGAGGAACCATCGGGGTTGGGCGTCGGTGCCGCCCGTGCCCTGATCTTGATGGAGTCGTGGCCGAGGTGTCAACGGAGTTCTGCCATCTGTCGTCGGCGTCGTCAGCTCGCCGGGTTGTCGCGCGAATCGCTCCTGTCCCCGCGCATCGGCTGCGGTATCTTCCGGTGGATTGACCTTGGCAGAGGCGCACACCGCGCGAAGGAACTCGCGATGCCAGAGATTCCGTCAGAGTACCGAGGCTGGTGGCGCATCATCGAAACCTCGCGGTGGGGGAACGACAGGCTCGACATCCTGGGTCCCGCGGTGCTGTCGCTGACGGGGCGCGCTGACCGGCTTCGGATGCACTGTCTGCTCGCTTACGTGAAGTGCCGGCCGATCAAGACCGGCGTAGCATTCACCTGGAAAGGGGTATGGGAGTTCGATCGGATGTGCGGTTCCGGTCGCGTCACGCTGTCGACCCACGAGCGACTTGCGGGCGTCATCAGGATCAGGAATGGCGACTCGAGCACCTTCGTCGCCGTTCGCACGGAGAAACCCTCTGGGCGAATCCCGCCGCCGCCGAGCTACCGAGACAAGTGGGGGAAACGATGGTGAAGAGCAAGGGCGCCCCGCGGAGCAGAGACGAGCAGCGGTGGAACCGTGAGCGGCGCGACGAGCACGCGTTTCTCTTCGGCCCCAAGGAACAGTTCCTCGGCAGGGTGGAACGCGAAGAGTGGGACTTCGCGATCTCGATGGCCGGTGGGGACGTCGTCGAGGCTGCCAAGCAGGTGGGTATCGACGTCCCGCGAGGCACCCGCGCGCTCTGGGGACGTTCGCAGGAAGCGGCGCTCAGCGCCTACCGAAGCTGGCTGAAGCGCAAAGCGCGAAAGCAGCGGTGACGGAGGATCCGCGACACGCTGGTCGTCGGGGTGCCGACACCGTTGACGACGCGATGGACTCGGGCTTGAACCCGCCCCCCGTGTTGTCCGTCGCCCTCCGCACAATCGAATTCCTGTTCTACCACCTGCTGCTGTCGGCGGTGGATCGCGTCGCGCGCCTTCCACGAACCACGATGCTGCCGGAGGCGGCCCGGCTCTACCGCCAAAACCTCGCGCTCAAGGCGCAGCTCGACGCGCTCGGAGACCACCTCGCGCGCATCGAGAACAAGCGCCGCGCGAAGCCGCTGTCGGTGCGCGCCGCCCAGGTCTTCGCGCTGTTGCCCAGTCGTCCTCGTCTCCCACCTTCGCGAGGAATCGCTCGATCATATCTCGGTGCCCGCCCTTGGCGATCTGACCAACGTCGACGCCCACCAGGTACGCGCTGACCAGCTCGAAGTCGATTCCCAGCTCGATGACATCGTCGCCGAACCTGCGATCATCGTCGTCGCCAATGGCCTCTTCAAGCACGTGCGCGATGTCGGCGAGGTCGCGCTCCCTGTCTGCGAAGCGATCGAGCCACGAGTTCATCTTGAGGATGACGATCGTCGGCAACGTGGCAATTCGAATGGCGGCGTCGCCGATTCCGAGCGGTTCAGCCACTGCGTGCTCGAACGCGAGGTCCATTCCGACGAGCTGCATCTCGTGGCCGCTGTTCGGCCAGACGAGCTTGCCCGCGGCGCGCAAGCCCGGCCCTGCAGGCACGATGTCGACCTTGATGTTCCACGGGCTGATCATCCGGTGTTCCAGGCGAGGCTCGACCCGCCAGCCGCTCATTGCCTGGCGCTGCCGCTCGAATTCGTCGAACTCCACGCCGACCGTGATGTCGACGTCGGTCGTCGCGCGCCACGTCATGTCCAGGTGGCATTGCAGTGCGCTTGCCCCGACAAGCACCACGCGGTCGGCCCCCCAGGCGACGACGAGCTCGCGCAGGGTCTTGGCCTGCGCGTCGTTGAATCGATTCATCGCCCCGCCTCCAGCGCCGCAAGGTACTTCTCGGCGACCTCGCCGGCTGCCTCACGTGCGCGCTCGTTCGCCTCGGCGAGCATTTCGGCGTACACCAGCAGCGGGTGAACGGTATCCTCGGCAGCGCCTGCGAGCGCGGCCGGGCCTGGAATGCGAAGAATCACCAGGGGCCCATTTGCGTCAGGAATCGCCTTGGCAGCGCGGCGGAACTCTGCCGTGAGCTCGTCGATGTGGATCACGGTCCGCTCTCCACGATAGTGCCCAGTCAGCCGGAAGCCCGCTGCGCAGCCTCCCCAGCGCCAAGCAAGCGTCGGTCCCGCCGCCTCCACAATCCGCTGCTCCAGCTTGTCCGGCGTGGCGTCGGGCGTGCGAAAAGACCCGATGAGCAGGGAGGGACGAAGCACGTCCGCGTATCCCACCAACCATCGCTCGAACGCGGAGCGTTTGCGGTGCGGCACCCAGCGGTGCCGGTCCTTGTGCTTGTCGACCAGTCCCGCGGCGACCAGGCGAGCGAGCGCGTCGGACGCTGCCTGCCGGCTCGCCCCAGCTCGGTCGGCGATGGTCCGGAGGGGCGCTTCGACCAGGTCGGCCTCCGCCAGAAGCGCGAACAGGACCTTGTAGCCCGCCGCTCGCATGCTGGTCTGCCCGCGCGGCGTGCGATGCGTGACACGCCTGCCCTCGATCCTGGCGACATACGCGCCGCCGAGCACCACGTTGCAGTTCCCCTGCTTGTCCAGGTACAGCACGCCCTGCTCCTGGAGGTGCCGCCCCATCTCGCTGCTGATCTCCGGGGCAAGCAGGATCCCCGTGTTCTTTAGCGCTCGAAGACGCCGGACGAGGTGGTCGGCCGCAGCGTAGCTCAGCGGGCCGGAGGCCACGACCGCTTCCAGCCGTACCTTGCCGGTCGGCGTGGTCAGCACGAGGGGTGTGCTTTCCGTGCTGCGGGAGCTGCCGACCGTGAGCGCGCGGACGAACGGGAGGGCGCGAAGGTGCTCGAGGTATTCTTCGACGGTAGGCTCGCCCATGTCATCTTCCATAGCATGTCTTTTGGCAAAAGACAACGCGGTGTCAGCGAGACTCTTCTGGCGCCCAACGCCGTAGGGATTGCCCACCGCGTTCCCTGGGTGCAGCTCGGGGCGAACCGAACTCCCGACGTCCCATCGGACGTGCGCCGTGCCTCTGTCTCCCCAGGCGACTCCCATGTCGCAGCAAAGGAGCCAACCCAATGATACGAACGCCCGATCCGCGTCCAGCCCGCCTCGTTCAGCCCCTCACGCTCGATGAGCTCGCGCGTCGATACCTCGACGCCGCAGGCGCGACGAGCACGCCGTCGAGCCTCGAGTCCAAGGCCGATCTTCTGCGCCTGCACATCCTGCCGTCGCTGGGCGCGAGGCCGGTGGATGCGATCGACGCGGCGACCGTTGCCTCCCTCGCTGAGCGCAAGCTCGCCGAACGCGCTCACAAGACGGTGAGCAACATTCTGTCGTGCTTGCGGCAGGTGCTCGC
Organism: uncultured Polyangiaceae bacterium; assembly: GCA_964393505.1. Classification (GTDB taxonomy): domain Bacteria; phylum Myxococcota_A; class Polyangia; order Polyangiales; family Polyangiaceae; genus JACRCQ01. The sequence goes on along the minus strand of CAYMUE010000207.1, from coordinate 362 downwards.
GTTCGGCGCCGAGCAGAGGATTGTCGCCGCGGTCCCACGGTTCCCGAGACAACACGAGCCCAAAGCCCCGGTTCGCGCGGAGCTGTCAGACGACGATGCGGCGCGGCTTATCGAGGTGGCTGAGCCCGGATGGCGCGCGATGGTTGCGCTCGCGCTGGCCGGCCTTCGCCTCGGTGAGTTGCTCGGTCTGCGATGGTGCGACGTGGACCTGTCGAAGAAGACCGTGGCGATTCGACGGACCCTCGTTCGAGGGCGCATCGGACCACCCGAAAGGAACCGGCCGCGGAAGATTGACCTGGAGGATCAGGCCGTTGCTGTGCTCGGCCAGCATCCCCGCGATCGCAGGCATCTCGTATTTTGCG
>CAYMUE010000206.1:0-10018 GCA_964393505.1 uncultured Polyangiaceae bacterium | reverse complement strand
AGCGGCCGGCGTTGCAGGCGCGGCCGGAGCGGCGGGCGGAGCGGGAGAGGCGGGAGCCGCGGGTACTGCGGGAGCGGCGGGCACGGCCGGGGGCGGAGGCTCGCCCCCGAGCAGCGGGTTGGTCATCGATCACACCCACACGGCGCTCGCGTCGATTCCCAGCGCGGCCATCGCGCAGGCGAAATCCAAGCTGCACATTGCCTACCAGCACACCTCGCATGGCAGCCAGATCATCACCGGGATGGATGCGCTGCAGGCATTCCCGGCCTACAACGGAGTGTATTCCTGGGACGACAGCGGGCAGAGTGCCGATGCGCTCGATCTCGACGACTACGGCATCGACGGCTGTGCTGACTTGAGTCAGGGGGATTCGGTGGACGGGAACGGTGACACGCCGTGGGTCGTGGCCACGCGCGCGCTGCTGAAGAACCCGGCCAACAGCCATGTCAATGTGGTCGTGTGGTCGTGGTGCAGCATCAACGGCCACAATGCCCAACGCTACGTCGACAACATGGAGAAGCTGATCACCGAGTTTCCCAAAGTGGTATTCGTGTTCCTGACGGGACACGCGGAGGGGCAGGGGTTGGACCTCACGCCGGACGGCGTGCACTACAACAACGAGCTGATTCGCGCGCACGCGAAGGCGAAGGGGCGCTGGTTGTTCGACTTTGCCGACATCGAGGCCTACAGTCCCGACGGGCAGTACTACTGGGACAAGGACATGTACGACAACCTCGATTACAGCGGAGGGAACTGGGCGCAGCAGTGGTGCACGGCGAATCCGTCGAGCGAGCTTGCGCAGCTCACGACGGGCAACGGGGTGACCGGGTACAGCGGGTGTCAGGGGTGCGCGCATTCGGACAGCCCACAGGAGGCCAATCTCAACTGCGTGCTCAAGGGGCGGGCGGCGTGGTGGCTGTGGGCGCGCATTGCGGGGTGGGACGGGAAGCCGTGACCTGAGCGAGGCAGGAGTCGCGGGGGCTCTCGCGAGGCGGGAGCCCCCGGGGCTGCGGATCACTGCTCCCGGAATACGTCACCCATCGCGTTGCCGGAGAACGTGTTGGCCGTACTGATGTCGCCGTTGGTTTGGGCGTTCTTGCAGAGCCAGATCCCCCACTGCGCGCTGTCCTTGATGATGCAATGATCGATGGTGAGTGACACGCCGTGGCTGTCCGCGGCCGCGTTGATCATCCCTTGTTCGCCTCCGCCGGTGGTCGAGCCGCCGTACTCCACGGTCACGTACTGCAGAATGTTGGAGGCGTTGTTGGAGTTGCCGAACGCGATGGAGTGCCAGTAGCCGGCGGTCTTCTCGACGCCGGAGATCGTGATTGGATCGGCTGCCGTGCCGACGGCGTGGAATCCCGAATCGTCACCGTCGACGCTGATCCAGGTGCTCTGTGCCATGAGGAGGGTCACGCCGGGGTCGAGGCTCCAGACCTTCATGACGTGGATGCTGGCCTCGAGCTGGTAGGGGACCCCGAGATTCGCCCAGGTGACGGCTTTGCTGACATAGCCGTCGCGGACCCGGATCCGGTCGATGTCGTTTCCGGTGTACTTGGAGGACACCTCGAGCTGGTGGACGGCCTCGGAGCCGACGTTGACCGGGCCCAGGGTGTTCTTGGTGAAGGTGTTGTTGGCGAACCCTGGGAGGACGGCGCTGCCGGTGAGGAAGAGGCCGTAGCCTTCGCTCTCGTGAACCGTGGTGTTGGTGATGCTCAAGGTGACGCCGTGGCTGTCGCCGATGGCGCGGACGGCGCCGTTGTCGGCGATGCTGTCGGTGCGACCGGCGTACTCGACCGTGACGAAGTCGAGCTTGTTGGCGGGATTCATGGTGTGGTCGAAGACGAGTCCCTGCCAGAACCCGCGCTCCTTGGTTTCCGCCGTGAACACGATGGGCTTGTCGGCAGTGCCGACGGCGGTGAGCGCAGCGTCGTCGCCGATCATGTCGATGGAGACCTCTGCCGGCATGATCACCGTGTTCGGGGCCTCGAGGGTCCAGGGAACGGTGACGTTCATCCCGGAAGCGCCGATGAGGTGGTAGGGCACGCCAAGGGACTTCCACGTCGCGTTTTTCGAGAGAGACTGGCTGTGGACGGTGATCTCGTCGATGTCGTTGCCGGTGTAGTGCGAGGACGCATCGAGCAGTCCTGCGGCCTCGGAATCGACATACACCGGGCCGAGCTTGTTTTTGGTGAAGCTGTTGCCGGAGAAGGAGGGCAGAGAGGTGCTGCCGCCGAAGCGAAGTCCGTAGCCTTCGCTCTCGCGAATCGTGGTGTTGGACAGCTGCAGCGTGACCCCGCTGCTGTCCGCGAGCGCCTTGACGGACGCGTTGATCGAATCGGACTTGGTGCTTCCGGCGTATTCGATGGTCACGTGCTCGAGCTTGCTGGCCGTGTCGTTGTGTCCGAACTCGAGCCCCAGCCAGGAGCCCCTCTCGGCCTTGTCACCCGACAGGCAGACAGGGTCCTGCGCGGTCCCGGCGGCGACGAGGGTGCGGTCTCCATCGACTTGGAGCCGCGTTCCTTCGGCGAACAGGATGGTGACTCCCGGCGCGAGGGTCAGCGTCACGCCTGCCGCGAGGGTCGGGCTCTTGCCTGCCAGGTAGCAGCCCTTGGCGAGCGTTGTCGAAGCGGTGAAGCTCTCGGGCAAGGCCTGACAGGTCGGGCGCAGCGCTTCGATGTTGGAGCAGGCCGCGACCACGCCGGCTTCGGGGCTCGTGTCGGCGGCAACGTCGGCGCCGGCGTCCGCACCGCCACTCCCTGCCACCCCCGCGTCCTGATCGTCGTCCGAGGATTCGACCTTGCATCCCGCGAACACAGCGGCAGTGGCGAGGAAGACGAGGAAGCTTCTATTGTTCAGCATCGATAAGGACCTCCATTGGAATGGCGAATGATCGGACGCAGAGTGTTCGGACAACGGATTGACACGTTTCGACCGACATGACTTCCGCAGCGAATCCTTGCGGATTCGTCACACCCATCTCTGCTACGGGGACGTGGGGATATTCTTCCTTCCAGGTCGATATCGCTGAGGTATTTGGTTCTCCGTGAACACAACTGGCGTTGAGGCGCCCCACGTCCCTTGGTCAGGCGAACCATCGTCATCCGACGTGCTGGAGCTACCACGTTCTCTTGGGGGACGTCGAGCCATTTCTGCGAGGACGCCGGCCACGACACCGTGATGACGAGGCTGGGAGTCGATTCGTGGGCGATGCCTCGAAGCAGGCGGAGGTCGAGGGATCTTGCTCGACTCCTGCCCTTGACTGGTCGTGAAAGCCCGTGTGCGGAGCGAAGATTGGAGTGTCGAGCGAAGATTGGAGTGCGGGATCGGGAATGCCGTGCTCGCCGGGCGCTATTGCCGAATGCAACACAGCGGGTGCAGCGAGGCGCATTCCGCACCGCTGCTGGTGGCCGACCGGCTCGTGTCGCTCATGTTTCACAGCCCCAGGTCAGCCCGGCCCGCCGGGGAGGACCAGTCGTTGCAGCCGTATCCAACCCACGGGTCGCCGCCGGAATAGGTGCCGGTCAGGACCGACATGGCGCCGCACGAGCCGGTGGATTGCATCGGCGAGACCTTGAACTCGTTGCGGTTGACGGGGCCTTTCAGCGAACCGTCCGTGAAGTCCGCCCAGCTGTCCGCGAGCGTCGTTCCGTCGGTCACACGTTCGTGCAAGATCCGCGGTGATTGCCGTCGTCATGACATCGACGCACAGCTTGCCGGACGAAGTGGTTCCGAGCCGGCACTGGAAGACGCAGAAGCCGCTCACGCAGCCCATGCCCCAGCCGCAGGCGATCCCGCAGCCGCCGCAGTGGTCTTCGGAGGTGTCGATGTTGTTGCCTGCACCGTTGCAATCGACGAGGGCGGCGACGCAGCTCGCCGTGCAGGAGCCGCTTTGGCAGAACGGGCCGGCAGGGTCGTCGGAGCTGCAAGAAACGGCAGAAAATGCCAGTGCTGCGATCGTTGCGGCCACCAGTGCAGTGCACGCGACTGCGGGCGATTGAACCATCTCCAGATCCATGGGCAACAGGGCGACACGGCGCCTTCGGGTCAGACCATCAGGTGTCATCAGCGGGAGGCACCGCGATCCCCGGTTCCGCGCGCGAACGCGTTGACGAGGCGCCCTCCACGCGGGAATCTCGGTCCATGCACAAGCTTCACCTCCTTGTCGTTCTCGGTGCCCTTCCCCTGTCCGCCGCCATGCTCGCCAACTGCGGCTCCGGCGATGCCACGGCTCCGGACGTGTCGTCCTTCGCAGGGAACGGGACCGATGCGTCGGCGGGCGCAGCGGGATCATCGGGCGCAGCGGGATCGAGCGGAGCCGCCGGTGCTGCCGGGACATCGGGCGCGTCCGGGTCATCGGGTGCGGCAGGGGATGCGGGCGCGAGTGGAGCCGCCGGTGCTGCCGGGACATCGGGCGCATCCGGGTCATCGGGCGCAGCGGGGTCGAGCGGAGCCGCCGGTGCTGCCGGGACATCGGGCGCATCCGGGTCATCGGGTGCGGCAGGGGATACGGGCGCGAGTGGCGCCGCGGGGGATGCGGGGATGTCGGGCGCGGCCGGGGCATCGGGAGCGGCAGGCACTGCGGGTGCCTCCGGCTCATCGGGCGCTGCAGGTTCGAGCGGAGCGGCGGGAGCGGCCGGCGCATCGGGAGCCTCCGGCTCATCGGGCGCTGCAGGTTCGAGCGGAGCGGCGGGCTCGTCGGGCAGCGCGGGTTCTTCAGGCGCCGCGGGAGCGGGTGGGTCGCAGACCGGGGGTGCGGCCGGCTCGCCGCCGGATGCTGGAGCGCCGACGCCGTGCGGGACGAACGCGGACTGCGTGGGGGGCACGACGTGTCAGATCACACCGGACTCCACGCAGACCCAGCTCGAGCTGCGTTGCCTTCCGCTGGTGGGCTCGAATGGAGACGGATACCCATGCGCCGCGGATTCCGAGTGCAGGTCGGGGCTGTGCATCCAGGGGTATTGCAGCAGTCTCTGCTCCACTTCGGCGGACTGCACGCAATCCGGAATCTGCTATTCGCAGAACCTCCAGGTGGGCGGGCTGAGCGGAGCATTCAACGTGTGCGTCGTCGCCCCGTGCACCTCCACGACGCAGTGCGAGGCGGGCGAGGTCTGCAGCGACATCCTCTATGGGGTCTCCGGCGTCGATGCGTTCTGCCGTCTGAAGCAAGCGTCCGGCGGATCGTTGGGCGCTGCGTGCCAGTCCGGAGCGGAATGTGTCTCGCAGCTCTGCAACTGGTCGTCGAAGACCTGCTCCGAGGCGTGCTCCGGCGATCTCGACTGCGCGGCGTCGCCCGGCTCCGTCTGTGTCGATGCCTATCATTCGGCCGCCGACTACGTTCAGACCTGCACGCCGGGCTGCGACAAGTCATCGGAGTGCGCGTCGCCCATGACCTGCGTCATCTCCACCGACACGGCCGGTGATCGCTATCGCTTCACGTGCGCCCCGGCCTACGGAACGGATCCTACCGGAACCGACTGCTCCGCGCAGAACCACTGCGCGACCGGGCTGTGCTTGACGAACATGGTCAACAACCAGGCCGTCGATCACATTTGCACGCAGCCTTGCGAGACCGCCGCCGACTGTCCCGCGGGCTACGGCAACTGCATCGACGTGGAGATGACGGCGCCGTCGGGCACGGGCAAGTCCCTGGTTCGCGTGTGCGATCACCCGCTCAACTGAGCGGGGCTTCCGGCATCGAGGAAGTCGTGGAGCGTGGAATGAGCGATTGCAGAAGTGTGCCGACACCCGAGCGCCTGGTGCTCGGTGTCGACATCGGGTCCGTCTCGGTAGCGCTCGTCGCGGTGGAGCCCGATGGAGGGCAGGTGGTGCGCGAGGAGTACGCGCTGCATCACGGTGACGTGCGAGGAACGCTCGAGGGGCTTGTGGCCGCGATCGAGCTTGGGCGGGTGGGCGCGGTCGCAGCGACGGCTTCGTGCGCGCGGATCGTGCGGGCGACGCGCTTCTACGCGGCCACGGTAGCGGGGATTCGGGCGGCGAGGGAGCTGCATGGGGATCTCGACGCGCTTCTGGTGATCGGGGGAGAGAAGTTCCAACTGGTGCGCTTCGGCCCCGGAGGCGTCTACGAGGAGTGCCGAGGGAGCAGCCCCTGCGCCGCGGGCACGGGGAGTTTCCTGGATCAGCAGGCGCGGCGTCTCGGGTTGGACGGCAGCGCAGCGGTGAGCCGTACGGCCCTGATGGCCCATGGGGCTCCGCTGAAGATCGCCTCTCGCTGTTCGGTATTCGCGAAGACCGACTTGATTCACGCACAGCAACAGGGGCACTCCCTCGAGGAGATATGTAACGGCCTGTGTCACGGGCTCGCGGCCAACGTCGTTGACACGCTGCTCGGCGGGCAGCCCGCGCCCCAGGGACGCATCGTCTTCGCCGGAGGGGTCAGTCGCAACGACGCTGTCCGAGGTCACCTCGAGCAGATGATCGAGCGGAAGCTGGAGGTGGATCGGCTCTCGCACGTGTACGGAGCGCTGGGCGCGGCGCTGTTGCTGGTCGACGAGCTCGAGAGTGGTCATGTGCGAGTCGGGGACGGAGCACGGGTCGAGGCCGACGACCTGTTCCACGCGGTAGCGGAAGACAGAGTCTACGTGCATGCGCCGCTGGAGCTGAGCCGTTCGCAGTATCCGGACTTCTCGGCCGGGGAGCACGAGCTGTTTCACCCACGGGACGGGCTTGGAGCGGCTGCGGTGGAGGTAGACATCTGCCAGGAGCTGCGGGCCGGGGAGGTGCGCCGCGTGTTGCTGGGGATCGACGTCGGATCGACGAGCACCAAGGCGGTGTTGATCGACGCGGAAGCGATGGCAGGGGGAGGGGATCGGGTGCTCGCGGGGTTCTACACGCAGACGGCGGGGCAGCCGCTGGTGGCGACGCAGGGGTTGCTGGAGGCGATCGAGGGGCTTTCGCGGGCGCGCGGTGTCGAGCTGTGCATCGAGGGGGTGGCGACCACGGGATCGGGACGCAAGCTGGTGGGGGCGATCGTCGGAGCCGACGAGGTCATCGACGAGATCACGGCGCACGCGCGGGCGGCCTACGAGCTCGATCCTGAGGTGGACACGATCATCGAGATTGGGGGGCAGGACGCGAAGTTCACGACGTTGACGGGCGGTCGCGTGACGCTCTCGATCATGAACAACGTCTGCGCGGCGGGCACGGGCAGCTTCATCGAGGAGCAGTCGAACCGGCTGGGCTGCAGGCTCGTCGATTGCGCGCAGCGCACGCGTGGGCGTCGTGCGCCGCTCACGAGCGACTGCTGCACGGTGTTCATGGAGCGGGACGTGAACCACTATCTCGCCTCGGGATACGAGGTGGACGAGGTGCTGGCCGCGACGCTGCATGCGATATGCGAGAACTATCTGCGCAAGGTTGCGCGCGAGTCGGCGATCGGGCGCAGGGTGTGCTTCCAGGGGGCGACAGCGAAGAACCGGTCGCTGGTGGCGGCGTTCGAGCAGCGGTTGAGGCGGCCGATCTTCGTGTCGCGCCACTGCCATCTGACGGGAGCTCTCGGGGCGGCTCTGCTGTTGACGGAGCAGTCGAGGGAGGTGACGTCGTTCCGGGGGCTTGGGATCCATCGCGAAGCGATTGGAGTGCGCGACGAGGTGTGCACGCTGTGCAAGAACCACTGCAAGCTCAAGCTGGCGACGGTGAGGGGCGAGCATGTGGCCTACGGAATGCTTTGCGGGCGCGACTACGCGGTGGAGCGGTACGTCTCGGCGAACAAGAGCGGGTTCGATCTGCTGGCCTCCCTTCGGAAGCACTACGAGCAACCGCCCTCTGTCCCGATCCGGCCCGTGACCATAGGGCTGCCGACCAGCGTCAGCCTGCACGAGGATCTCCCCATGTGGAGGCGCTTCTTCGCCACCCTTGGCGTGCGTACAGTGACGAGCGACGATCGCGACGTGCTCTCCCTCGGCAAGCGTCTTGCCGGAGCGGAGTTCTGCGCGCCAATCGCCGTCTATCACGGCCAGGTCGCGAAGCTCGCGTCCACCGCGGACTTCGTGTTCTCGCCTTTCTACCTCGAGGCGGGCGAGCGTCCGGGGAAGCCGCGTCGCAACTACTGCTACTACAGCCAGTTCGCTGGAAGCCTGGCGGCGACGATTCCCGACGCGACGATCCGGACGAAGCTGCTCACCCCGGTGATCAAGAATCGGGAGAGCGTGGTGGTGCGCACGCGAGCGCTTCACGACGCGCTGCGTCCGGTGCTCGGAGCGGGGTTGGGTTGGCGCGAGGTGGACCGCGCGTACCGCGAGGCGGTGGAGTACGCGGCGGAGCGTCGGGCAACCCTGCCGCGGATCATGAAGGAGGCGCGCGCCGCGGCACCCGACGAGCTCTCGGTGGTGCTGCTGGGCAGGCCGTACACGGTGCTGTCGGCGTCGATGAACAAGGGCATCCCCGAGCTGTTTGCGGCCCGGGGCGTGCGCTGTTTCTTCCAGTCGATGCTCGAAACCGGTGCTACCGATACGGAAGCGATTGCGCCGCTGCTCGGGTCGATCCACTGGGCCTATCCCGCGCAGACGCTGGCTGCGGCAGAGGAGGTCGGCAGGAGCCCCGGGCTGTACCCGGTCATCATCACCTCTTTCAAGTGTGCACCGGACAGTTGTGCACTGGAGTCCTTGCGGCGCATCCTCGACGGGCACGGCAAGCCGTACTTGATTCTGCAGTTGGACGAGCACGACTCGCAGGTCGGCTACGAGACGCGGATCGAGGCGGCGCTGCGTTCGTTCCGCAACCACCACGCGGGGGGCGGAGCGTCTCGAGGAGATCGGGGACGCCCGAAGACATGTGAAGCGGCTGCGGCCCGTGCCGTTTTGCGCGTCAATCCCGAGAGGCTGGGCAGCATGCGAGAGCGGTGCGTGCTGCTGCCGAGCTGGGACCGCTATGCCTGCACGATGATGGCGGCCAACTTCAGGCACCAGGGGATCGACGCCCACGTGCTGGAGGAAGACCCGCTGCTCATCACGCAGTCCTTGCAGCACAACAGCGGTCAGTGCATCCCGCTGAACGTCATCGTCGAGGACTTCCGGGCGTGGGTCACCCGACACGATGTCGATCCCGCACGCGCGGCGCTCTGGATCCATTCGTCGCAGATGGCGTGCAACATCGGCGCGTTCCCGCTGGTGATGCAGGGGCTGCTCGAATCACTCGGAGGCGGCTTCGAGAGCTCGCGCGTGTACGTCGGCCAGATCACGGGCAGGGACGTCTCTCTGCGCGCGATCGCCAACCAGTACATCGTGTTCCTGTGCGCGGGAAATCTGCGTCGCATGGGGTGTCGCGTGCGGCCCTACGAGCTGAACCCCGGAGAGACCGACCGGGTGATCGAGGAGAGCCTTGCGCAACTGACGGATGCGTTCGAGCAGGGGCGCGAGATCCTGCCGGTGGTGCGCGAGGTGGTGGGGCGGTTCGCGGCGATTCCGAGGCGGCAGGAGAGGCGTCCCAAGGTAGCGCTCTTCGGGGACTTCTATGCTCGCGACAACGATGTCTTCAACCAGGGAGTGATTGCGCGCATCGAGGCGGAGGGGGGCGAGGTCGTGACCACGCCGTACAGCGAGTACACCAAGCTCATCGCCGGAGCGTATCTGCGCAAGTGGGTGCGAGAGGGCAAGTACAAGCAGGCGGCGGAGGGACGGCTCGTGCTCGGCGGCTCGACGCTGCTCGAGCGGCGCTTCTTGCGGGAGTTCGAGCGCGTGCTGGGACCATCGCCCCGGGTGCCGAAGGCGAACCCCGCGGAGATCCTCTCCCGCTATCGCGTCACCCCCCAGCACACGGGGGAGAGCTTCGACAACCTCGTGAAGATCCACCACCTGATCGCGGCGTACCCGGACATCGCCCTCTTCGTGCAGCTCAGCCCGGCGTTCTGCTGTCCGTCCCTCGTCACCGAGGCCATGACGCGAGAGATCCGCGCGCGCACGGGCGTGCCCGTCGCGACCGTCACCTACGACGGCACCCGGGCGGAGAAGAACGACGTCATCGTGCCGTACCTGCACTTCCTTCGGGAAGACGCGCGGCG
>CAYMUE010000205.1:0-10198 GCA_964393505.1 uncultured Polyangiaceae bacterium | reverse complement strand
GCGACGCCGCCGACCAGCTTGGCGAGACGCTCCTGGAGCTTCTCACGGTCGTAGTCGCTGGTGCTCATCTCGATCTGCTTGCGGATCTCGGCGATGCGTCCCTTGATCTTGTCCTTGGGGCCTTCGCCGCCGACGATCGTGGTGTTGTCCTTGTCGATGTTGATGCGCTTGGCACGGCCGAGATCGCTGATGGTGACGTTCTCGAGCTTGAGGCCGAGCTCTTCGGCAATGACCTGTCCGCCGGTGAGGGTGGCGATGTCCTTGAGCATCTCCTTGCGGCGATCGCCGAAGCCCGGGGCCTTGACGGCGGCGCAGTGCAGCGTGCCACGCAGCTTGTTGACCACGAGCGTGGCAAGCGCCTCGCCCTCGATGTCTTCCGCGATGATGAGCAGCGGGCGCTGCTGCTTGGCGATGTTCTCGAGGACCGGCAGCAGGTCCTTCATGCTGCTGACCTTCTTCTCCGAGATCAGGATGTACGCGTCTTCGATCGTCGCTTCCATCCGCTCCGGATCGGTCACGAAGTACGGGCTCAGGTAGCCGCGGTCGAACTGCATGCCTTCCACCACGTCGAGCGTGGTCTCGGCGCTGACCTTGTTCTCCTCGACCGTGATGACGCCTTCCTTGCCGACCTTCTCCATGGCCTCGGCCAGGAGCTTGCCGATCTCCTGATCGCCGTTGGCGCTGATGGTGCCGACCTGGGCGATCTCCTTCGGGTCCTTCGTGAGCTTGGCGCTCTTCTTGAGGTGATCGACGATCGACGCCACGGCGATGTCGATGCCGCGCTTGATCTCCATCGGGTTGTGGCCCGCGGCCACCAGCTTGATGCCCTCGCGGAAGATCGCCTGGGCCAGCACCGTCGCCGTCGTGGTGCCGTCACCCGCGACGTCCGAGGTCTTCGACGCCACTTCGCGCACCAACTGCGCACCCATGTTCTCGAACTTGTTCTCGAGCTCGATCTCCTTGGCCACGGTGACGCCGTCCTTGGTGACGGTCGGAGCGCCGAAGCTCTTCTCGATGACGACGTTGCGGCCCTTGGGGCCGAGGGTGACCTTGACGGCGTCGGCCATCTGGTTGACGCCGGCGAGGATCAGATTGCGGGCGATCTCGGTGTAGACGATTTCCTTGGCTGCCATCGGAGTTGCTCCGTTCTAGACGATTGTCATTGCACGCGGCCGCGCGGGCCGCTCCATCTCAACAATGCGGCGCTGACCGCGTTACTTCTCGAGCACGCAGAGGATGTCGTCCTCGCGCAGGATCAGGCGCTCGTCGCCTTCCAGCTTCACCTCGGTGCCGGAGTACTTGCCGAACAGCACCCGGTCGCCGACCTTCAGCTCCATCTTGCGAACCGTGCCGTCTTCCAGGACCTTGCCGTTCCCCACGGCCACGATCTCGCCCTCGATCGGCTTTTCCTTGGCCGTGTCGGGGATGATGATCCCGCCCTTGGTCTTCTCTTCTTCCTGCAGGCGCTTGACGAGGACTCGGTCGTGCAAGGGTCGAATGTTCATGCTTCTCTCCGTGGGGATGCGATGAGTTCAGACTCAGGTCGGCAGCAACTTGTCCCGCGGGGTTCGCTCCCGCGGCCCGGCTTTGACTTCGGGAGCTGCCGTGCCTGGAGGATCGACCCGTTAGCACTCGCCATCGCGGAGTGCTAACGGCGGGCCGGAACGTATAGCCCCCATTTCTCCTGTCAAGGCCCTCTCCTCAACAGGCCCCCTCCCCGCAAGCCGGGGCTCCCATCCGTTCAGGGACGCAGCCTCCCCGCCTCTCGCGCCCCCCTCTCCGTACCCCTCACGGCTTCTCGAACTCGATGCCCATCGCCTTCAGATCCGCGTGCAGCGTGTTGCACTCCCCGGGCAACATGCCGTCTGAATACGCCCGGCCGACCGCCATCAACGCGCGCCTGGCGCCCGATGAGCAGTCTGCCCGGGTCTTGCCCTGCCGGCATCCGTTGCAGTGCTCCCGGAACCGATCGCTCTCCACGTCCTTGATCGCCGCCACGCGCTCCCGTGTAGCCTCGCAGCACGCAGACAGGAGCTTGTGAGCACGCTCGTCCTTGAGAGGCTCGGAGGTGTCGCACCCCGGCGCAGCGAGCGTCGCAAGCGCCAGCATGTACGGAATCGCACGACGCATGCGGGGATGCTACCAGGGCGACGCGAGTGCACCAAGCGGTTCGTCGTCGCGGCGCGGTCCGGTGCGCTCGCTCAGTCCGCGGGCGCGTCGGCCCCCCCGTCGGCGCTGCCCGCGTCGGGGTCAGCGCAGTCCGGCGCCGACGCGGTCACCATCAGGTAGTAATCCGAGCAGGTGTCGTTCTTGATCCGGATGATCTGGTCATCGACCTGCTGCATCACGGTCATGTTGCCGGCCGCGGGTGCCATGCTTCCGGCTGCGACGCCGTCCTCGCTGAAGGCGACCCAGACCGAGATGTTGCGCGGTCTGCAGCCGAGCTTGTGGTGCAGATCGTAGCGTTTGCCACCCGGGAACCAGAGCAGCGGGCCGGTCCACTGGCTGGACATGTACACGCCCGACTCGACGGTGCCCTCGGTGTAGGAATCCGACGGGTTGGAGTCGTCGCTGGTGGAGCACGACGGCCCGAAGTTGCTGCAGGCTTGCAGCAGCAGGGCGCCGGCGGCCACGAGGGCAGCGAGGCGGCGGGGATCAGCGGAGCCAGCGGCTGGCATCTTTTGCATGGTAGGTGAGGATGAAGTCGGCCCCGGCCCGACGGATGGAAGTGAGCGCCTCGAGGGTGGCGCGACGCTCGTCGATCATGTTCGCCGCGGCGGCAGCCTTGATCATCGCATACTCGCCGCTGACATTGTAGGCGCCGATGGGCAGCGTGGTGCGGTCGCGCAAGCGCGCGAGGATGTCCAGGTAGGGGAGCGCTGGCTTGACCATCAGCATGTCCGCGCCCTCTTCCTCGTCGAGCGCGGCCTCCCGCAACGCCTCCCGCGCGTTCGCAGGGTCCATCTGGTATCCGGCGCGATCGCCGAACTGCGGCGCACAGTCCGCCGCCTCGCGGAATGGCCCGTAGAATCCCGAAGCGTACTTGATCGAGTACGCCAGGATCGCCGTCTCCTCGAACCCTCCCGTGTCCAGCGCCTCCCGGAGCGCCTTCACCCGCCCGTCCATCATGTCACTCGGCGCGACCACGTCGACCCCCGCCTTCGCGTACGCGAGCGCGTCCAACGCCAGAATCTCGAGCGTCGCGTCGTTGTCGACGTCCATGGTCCCGTCCCTGCGCTTGCGCAGCACACCGCAGTGACCGTGGTCCGTGTACTCGCAGTTGCACACGTCGGCCATCACGAGCAGGTCGGGCACCGCATTCTTCATCTCCGCGATCGCACGCGGAACGGGCCCTTCGGGATCGTAGCCGGCACGCCCTTCGGGATCCTTCCGTGCCGGGAGCCCGAAGAGGATCACGCCGCCGATCCCCAGCTCCTTGATCGCACGCGCCTCCGCGGCCGCCACGCTCACCGGAAGCCTCATCACGCCCGGCATCGTGCCGATGGGTTCAGGCTCCTTGCACGTAGCGCTGAAGAACAGCGGCAGGATGAAGTCACCGGGCGACAGCGTGGTCTCGCGGACCAGCGCGCGCATGCTCGTGTTGCGACGGAGTCTACGGGGTCGTTGCGTGGGGAACGCCATGGCGCGGAGCTTAGTACCATCGAAGCGGCTTGCCCACGTTGCGATGCATCGGGCTGTAAGGGACCCGCGCGAGCCGCGTTGGAGGGACATGAAGACGCCCTCCTTCCTCGCACTGCTCGCATCCTCCGCGGTCGCGCTCGCTTGTTCCACCGGCTGCGGGGCCGCATCCCCCAGGGCCATGTCGCCCGCTGCCGCCGCGGCGCAGACCCCCGCCCCCGCGGCGCTCGAGCGCTCCCTGTTCTCCCGCGACGTAACCGGATCGGTCGGCGAGAACGAGCTGCAGCGCATCCTCGACTCGCGCATGGATCTCACGTTCCCGGTCCGCGTCGGTGTCGTCTCCCTCGACGATGCCTTCCGCGCGGAGTCGCGCGCCGCCGTGGGCGAGCAGGGGATCATGTCGGGTGCGGTGACGCGATCGCTCAAGGGAGCGACGCACTTCTCGCACGTGACGGACGTGTCGACGGAGCTGCCGAACCCGCAGGGGCTCGAGGGGCTGCGGACGATCGCCGCGCGCTACCGCCTTCGGTACTTGCTGCTGTGCTCGGCGCGGAGCGAGGACACGACGCACCTGAACAACTGGGCGTGGCTGTACGCGACAGGTGTCGGGATGCTACTGGCCCCGGGGGTTTCGGTGGGAACGCAGGGCATGTTGCAGGCGAGCCTGTTCGACGTGAAGTCCGGGACAGTGCTGTTCACGGTGAGCGAGCCCTTCGGGACCTCGAGTGTGACGTGGCTGATTGGCTCGGGTCGGGAGCATGCGCAGGCCGACGGCAGGGCGATGAGCAAGGCGGCGGAGCGGCTTGCGCGGGGCGTGCTTGCCCAGACCGAGCACGTGGCGCGATGGGCCGAGGAAGAAAGGGCCGCGGTCGCACGTACCAGTGGCCGCGACGACGGTCTGGAGACCGATAAGGCCTCGGCGAAGGCGACGGTGACCCGGTAGGATCGCCCGGATTGTCGGATGCAGGAAGAACCGTCCCCGTGCTTCACCAGACAACGACGAATCCCGCTACGCACAAGCCATCTCCGTTGACCTTCGCCGCATCGCCGCGTAGCCTCGGGGCTTCAGCGGGTTGGTGTGGACCCCTCGCGCCGGACCAGAATCGTCCGGGCAACCGTTGAGCATCTACCGGCAAACATTGCCCCGTTGGGAACGGGGCCGACTGGAGGAGATCGCATGACGCAGAACTCGGGTATGACGGTTCTCTTGCTCTCGGTGGTGACCTGCGGGCTGTATATGCTGTACTGGTTCTACAAGACCGGCGAGGAGATGAACGCGAAGTTCCAGGCTGGCATCCCCAGCTTCGTCCTCTTCTTCGTCTTCTCCCCGTACTGGATCTGGAAGTGGGCGCAGGGCGTCGAGAAGGTCACCAAGGGCGGAACCTCCGCCGCCATGGCCTTCATCTTCGTGTTCTTCCTCGGCGCCATCGGCGCGATGCTCATCCAGAACAAGTTCAACGAGGTCGGCGGCGCTCCGGCGGCTGCCTGATCCTCCCCCCTCCCGCTCTCCCCTCGCCTTCAACGCTTTGCGTCGCGCTCGCGACGATCGCCTGCCCTCTACTTCTCGCACGGTGCCCGTCTGGGAGAATCCCGACTCTCATTTGGCTCCAGAAATCGCTATGATCGCCTCCTTCGTTCGGAGGTGGACATGACGAGGGTGTTGGTCGTCGATGCCGATGACCAGTTCGCGCGCAATGTTGAGGCGGGACTCACGGAGTTCGGCTGCGAGGTGGAGCGTGCCGGCAACGCCGAGGGGGCCATGATCCTGGCGCATGCGGACAGGCCCGACTTGATCCTGCTCGCAGTGGAGCTGCCGGACGCCAATGGCTTCTCGCTGTGCAGCAAGATGCGGCGCGACGCGAAGCTCAAGAAGGTTCCGCTGATCGTGCTGTCGAGCGAGGCGACGGAGGAGACCTTCGACAACCATCGCCAGATGAGCACCCACGCGGACGACTACCTGCACAAGCCCGTCGCGTTCCCGCAGTTGCTCTCCCGCTTGCGTCCCCTGGTCCCCATCGATGGCGCCTCCGCAGCGCCGGAGCAGCCCGTCGCCGCTGCCGCTCCTCCGCCGCAGGAGGAGCCCTTGGACGTGGCGGACCTGGTCGGAGAGGACGACGACGACGATCACACGAAGGTGGTGCAGAGGCCGCCGATGGACGAGGGGGAGGGCGGGCCCGAGCCCGAGCCCGCGGAGACCTTCGCGGCCGAACCCGAGGAGTCTCGACTCGAGTCGGTGTCTGCCGCCGCTGTCCAGCCGGAGGTGGCACCCTCGCAGGCGCCGCCGCTCGTTGCATCCTCCTCCGCGACGACACCTCCCGCACGCGATTCGTCCCCGGGGCAACCCGCCCGCGACTCTTCCCCCACCCAGACTGCTCCCGCGTCGGCCCCACCCAACCGTCCGTCCACCCGTCCGTCCTCCAAACCTTCAACACACCCCGAGAGCGGCCGGCGATCGGTCATTCCCGGCCGGCCGCGCATGTCGTCCATCGACATCCGCGCGGTCAGCGCGGAGGGCTCTCCGGAGCTCCTGGCGATCATCGAGTCCCTCAAGGCCGACAAGGCCCTCGCGGCCAAGCGCGAGGAGGACTCCAAGACCCGCATCGCGCGTCGCGATGCGCAGATCGAACGCCTCCAGACGAAGCACGCCAAGGAGGTCCAGCGTCTCGAACAGCTGCGCGTGCAGACCGAGCAGGACCTGCAGCGTCGCCTCGACGACGCGCAGAAGAGCCACGAGCAGCGGCTGGGGTCCCTGCAGAAGACGCACGCCGACGAGCTTGCCGAGGCCATGGCGCGCCAGGAGCGGGCCATCGCGCAGGTCAGCAAGGACTTCGAGGACAAGCTGAGGGAGACGCAGTCGGCGGCGACGAGAGCGGAGCAGGCCGCGCGCGACATGCTCGACGGGCGGGACAAGATCCACGCCGACGAGCTCGCGCAGCTGCGGGCGCAGCATGTCAGGGCGTTGCAGGAGGTGCAGTCGTCGGTGTCCGACGGCGAGTCGAGATACTGCGCGATGGCAGCCCAGATCGAGTCGCTCACCGAGCAGTTGAGGGCGGCCGAGGCGCGCGCGCTGCACGAGCGCAACGCGGGGCTGCAGGCGGTCTCCGACGCGGCCCAGGGGCATCGGGCCGATCTCGCGCGCGTCGAGGAGAGCCACCGTGCGGAGCTTCGCGCGCTCGACGCCAGGCACGAGGAAGCGCGCCGCGCGAGGGAGCAGGACCACGGCGACGAGCTGCTGGCCATCGAGAGCAAGAACGCGGAGAAGATAAGCGCGATCGAGGAAGGGTTCGGCGCACAGATGCGCGCGGCAGCGGAGGCGCATCGCGATCAGATGCGGGCCTCGCACGAGGAGGGCAGGCGGCTCCGTGCGCGTCTCGAGGAGTCCGCCAAGCTCCTCGAGCAGGCGGCCGAGCGGGCCACCGATCAGGTGGCCGAGGCGCTGCGCAAGGCCGAGGACGCGCGCAGAGCCGAAATCGCCGAGCTGATGGCGCGGCACGCCCGCGAGACGGCGGAGCGCGAGGAGCAGCTTCACAAGCAGCTCGCCGAAGAGCGCGAGTCCGGTCGCAAGCTCCTGGTCGCCTCGCAGACGGAGGCTGCCCAACGTTGGGAGCAGTCGCGAGCCAGAATTGACAAGCTCGTCTCCGACCACGAAGCCGTTCTCGCCGACGCCGACCGCAAGCGGCAAGAGGAGTTGTCCGCGCTGCGAGAGGCGCATCGCAAGGAGCTGGAAGGACAGCGAGCGGAAGCGCAGCAGCTCGAGGTCGCGCATCGCCAGGAGCTTGCTCGCGTCGAAGAGTCTTTCCGCAACGAGCTCGAGAAGCACGATGCGGCCCATGCGCGTGTCGCGGCTTCGATCGAGGAGCGCGTGACCCAGGCACTCGCGCGGCAGGCCGAGCTGCAAGCGCAGCTCGATGCCAACGCGGCGAAGCTCGCGTCCTCCGAGGACCGGATCTGCCAGATGGCGGTGGACCAGCAACAGGCTGCCGCGGAGGTGGAGGCGCAGCATCGTGTGGAGCTCGCGAGCGAGCACGAGCAGGCGGACCAGCGCGTGCGCAAGCTCGAGGAGGACCATCGCTCCAAGCTCGCGGAGCAGCAGGCCGTGTACGCCCGCCAGCTTCTCACAGCGCAGGAGGAGCATCGCGAGGCCGAGCGCCTCATGCTGCTCGAGCACGCCCGGACCCTGCGCGACCAGGAGACCCGTCACCTCGAGCAGGTGCAGGCCAAGGACCTCGCGCTCGAGGCGTCCCTCGCCGAACGCGATCGACTCCACCGGGAGGCGGTCGAGCAGTTGCGCGCCGAGCATGCGGCGAACCTGGACAAGGAGCGCGAGAAGACCAACGCCAGGCTGGGCACCCTGGAGCGTGAGCACGGCGAGGAGCTGCAGGGCCTCAAGAGCCTGCTCGATGAGGCCCGCGCGGCTCCCCGACTGGAGATGGACAAGGCGCAGCAGCGTTTCGAGGAGCTGCTCCGCGAGACCGGCGAGAAGTACCGGGCGGAGATGCTCGCCGCCGCCGCGTCGCAGCGCGAGGAGTTGCGCACCCTGCAGCTTGGCCACGAGGCGGAGCTCGAGCGACGCGCCGAGGCGCAACGGGAGTATCAGGCCGAGGTCGAGCGTCTGGCGCAGGAGCAGCTTGCGAGCGCGGCGCAGGACAAGGAGGCGACGCTGTCGGCCGCCGTTGCCGATCGCGAGCGCGCCCTGCGCGAACTTCGCGATCAGCACGCGCAGCAGCGGGCGGAGCTCGAGCAGTCGATCCAGTCCCGCATCGACGCCGCCGTGGCGGACCAGAAGGCCGAGAGCGATCGCAACCTCCGCGCGGCGCTCGCCCAGGCCGCAGAGGAGCACGCTCACGACCTCGCGCGAGCCAAGAAGGAACAGGAGAAGACCCTCGCTGCGTCGGAACGCCACCACCGCGCCGAGACCCGGAAGACGCGCGCCGAGCTTGATGCCTTCCGCGAGGCAATGAACACCCGGATCGCCGAGGGCGTGTCCGCTCGCGAAGCCGAGCTGCGTACGCACATGGAGGCTGTCCGCACCGAGCTCGAAGCGCAGCGCGAGGTGTCGATGCGTCAGGCGCAGGAGTCCCACGCCGCTGCCCTCGAGGCCCTGAAGCAGAGCTACGACGCCGCATTGGCCGCGACCCAGCAAGCCCACGCCGAGCGCATCGCGTCCCTCGAGCTGGGGCAGCGACGGGACGCGGAACGTCGTGACGCCGAGCGCGATGCGTTGCGCCGCGACCTCGAAGCCCAGATCGCTTCCCTGTCCCAGGACGCCGAGCGTCTGGGCAGCGAGTTGACCGCGGCTCTCGCGCGCGTCGAGGCGACCACCTCCGAGAATCGGCGCCTCACGCAGGCCTGTACGAGCCTGCAGTCCGACTTCGAGCAGGCTCGTGCCGACATGCTCGACGCCATCTCGCGGGTCGAAGGGGTCGTGCGACGTCCGCTCGTGACCTCGGAACGCAAGGAGGACTGAGCGAACCGGGCCTTCGGGGCCGGCGCAGACCGGGCTGCAGCGCGCTGCACCGGCCCGATCTGCGTTCACCCTCGCCGTGGTAGGCTTCCGCATGCGCTGCTGTCCGAACCTCGCGAGGTGCGCTTGCGTCGCAGCCACGCTCGCATCCTCCCCGGCTCTCGCGGCCGATGACATCTCCTCCGGGGGCACCGTCGAAACCGACCTGTATACGGTCGAGGAATCCCCGCCCGCGGCGCTTCTCGACGGCGACGACAAGACCCACTTCGCCCAGCACCGGCTCCACGACGCGGACTGGCGCGTCCGGTTTCCGAAGCCCGCGACCCTCGAGAGCGTCAGCCTCGTTCAGGGTTGGAAGGATTGGTCCCAGGCCCTCCGTCTCCGGCTCGAGTCGGCGGACGGCAGCACCGCAGAGCTGACGCTGACGCCGGGGATTCGCGACGTTCAGACGTTCCCGGTGGCATTCCCGAACCCCACGGCTTTTGTCGACGTGTACGTCGTCGAAGCGCAGCCCTCGACGGACGGCAAGGGATGGGGCGGATTCGCCGAGATGACCTTCCTCGGCACGCCGGCTGGGGTCGATTCCAATGCTCCGGCGATCGGCTCGATTCAAGTGCAACGCCACGGGGAGACGTCGGCCACGGTGAGCTGGACTACCGACGAGCCCGCGACCACGCAGCTCAGGTACTCGACCGAATCGGACTCCGCCCTGACGACGGCGCCCGACCTGACACTGACGACCGTGCATTCGGTGAAGCTCGACGCGTCCAGCCCGCTGCGCGGGCGGATCGAGCTGCGCAGCGCCGATGCAAACGGCAACCGCGCGCAGGTGTTCCACGACGCATTCGTCACGATCGACACGTCGTTCCAGTACGGGACCGGCGGATGGTCGTTCCAGATCGGAGGCAAGTGGCTGCCCGCGCACGAGGTCTTCGAGCAGGACGGCGTGCCTCACGCCTTCACGCAGGCGTGGATTGGCGGCGAAGGGTGGAAGCAGTGGTTTGACGCCAAGGGCGTGGCCGACATGAAGGCCGCCGGAGTCACGCCCGAGGTGATCCACTACTTCTTCGGGGACCCCGTCCTGAGCGACGTGCA
>CAYMUE010000204.1:0-10211 GCA_964393505.1 uncultured Polyangiaceae bacterium | reverse complement strand
ACGCCCGGATCTGTGGGAGCCCTGGGAGGGCAACCTCCCAGGGCCACCCGGCAACTGTCGCGAGCCGGAGCCCTCGGTGGGACAGGGGCCTTGGAGCGTCAGGGCATCCGCGAGCGACCGGCCCAACGTGCCGCGCACGATCACCAGCTTGCCGTCGAGCGCGTCAGCGCCGCTTCCTACGCCGAACACGTTGAGCGGCCCGATTCGATGGGAGGCCCCCACCCACAGCTTCGAGTCCTCGAGGCAGTGCTGGGCCGGCAGGCTGTCGTCAAACGGACGATTCTTGCGCAGCACCCCGACCCAGCACGATCCCGCGTCTGACGCCGTGACCGAGGGGCTGCTCTGCCCGGGCTGCTGCGGGGGAGGGCCGCCCGTGGGGGCAGCGGCCTGGCAGCCGGCCATCAGGATGACGAGCACGCAAAGCCCGCGGAGGAATCCTGTGCCCATTGACCGGCAGCACAGCCCGATCAGCGGGGCATGGCAGGTAGCTGGCGGGGAACCGGGATCCATCCGTTCGGCGCGGCCCTTGGGGCGGCGAAGCGCACGGCCGTGGAGCTCCATACGTGAGCCCCGGGCATCGACAAGACCGACCCGAACCCCCGTGCTCAGAAGGAGCCCGTCATGCACGATGGCGTCGGCGCATCGGTGCCTGCGCGCTGGGCTCATCTGCGCGTCGTGATGGTGGCGTTCGTGCGTCATGGTGATTCAGAACCCCATTCCGCCAGGCCCGACGGGAAGCGCCCCGCGCATCGGCGGTCTTCCTCGCGGAGGCAACCTGGGTTGCATGGCTTCCTCCGGCATCTGCGCGCCGAAGGCGAATCCTCGCACGCCTCGCGGCCTGACCGGCAGCTCGAGGGGTTGTCCATGGCCGGCGGGCTCCGTGTAGACCCCCGGTCCGGTGGACCAGTCCCAAGGGCCCTCGTCGGTGTCAACCCGCACATGGACCGCCTCGACACCGAAGCTTGCCGCGGCGACCGGTTGGGGCAGGTCGAACGCGTAGACGCGCCAGTCGTTGGAGCTGTTGACCACCAGGCTGGCGGTCAACGCGTCGGCGTGGTGATCGAGCAAGGTGAGGGAAATGCCGCGCAAGGGCCTGTCGCTGCGAATCGCGGCGCGCCACTCGTGCTTGCCGCCGCGCTCGCACGACACGATGTCGCCCTGCAGGCCGAGCGCGGGCTCTGCCACGATCGGGGCCGAATACGATGCGCGCCACGGCGCGGTCTTCCCTTCGTGGGAAACACCCGACGCGTCGTCGAGCCTGCGCGCGATGGCCGCGGTCGTCTCGAAGCCCTTTGCCACCGGGCCGACCATGGCCCTCGGCTCGCCGTCGGTATCGACGATGAACACGCCGAGCCTGGGGCCTTCGGCGCCCAGGTACTGGACCGTCCCCTTGTTGGTGAGTGTGAAGTAGTCCGCGACGAAGGCCGTGGCTTTCGACGCCCCGTGCTCGCGATCCTCGAACATGTCGAAGTACCAGCCGGTCCACTTCGGCGGCTCGCCGCTGTCGGCGAACCCTCCCACGGGGATGTGCTCTGCAACCATGGAGAGCCAGCGTCGGTGCGGCTCGGGCAGGGCCTTTCCATCGGCCTCCAGGCGGGCAATCACGCGGAGCATCACGAGCACGCGCTCGAGCTTGTCCCAGCCGGGATTCTGGCCGCGCATCGCGCGCACGTGCTCGATCAGAGCATCGAAGACCGCGGGAAGCGGCTCGACGAAGGCGTCGGGGATCTCGCAGCCGTAGGCGTCGTAGCCCTGAGCGGCAATCAGGACGAATGCGTGGCGCAGTTGCCCGAACCCCACGAGCGCGGAGTTCATCCTGGCATCGGCGTAGGCCTCGCGCTTCATGAACGAAGGCACGACGGTCCGGGGAGACGGACCGAGAGCGATCACCGATCGGAGCCAGGAGCCGTAGACGTCGCGTCGGCCCGCTGCCTGCGTCGCGAGGTCCGCACGAGCCGTATCCAACGCGGCGCCCAGCCCGGGGTACTGCCCGAGAGCCTCCTTCAGCAGCTCCCTGGCGCGATCGTGGCCGAGCACATAGCCCACGTCGGCCGCGCCGAGATCGAGTCGATTGGGGACGGCGTCGTGCACCAGGTGCGTTAGCGGCGCAATGTCCGGCGTGATGCGCGGACCCAACACGGTGGCAATGACGGGGAGGACCGGGGAGCCGTGGGGCATGTAGTGCGTGCGTGCGGTGCGTTGGAATCCATTGCCGATGGCGGCCTTGAGCTTGTCGAATCCCTCCTTGTCGCCCAGCGAGATGCCATTCGAGCGCATGATGCGCAGAAGGGCCGAGGGAGGCACGTCCTCACGACGCCCCGCGAAGGTCGAGTACACCTCCTCGAAGAGCCTCAGCTCCGCGGCGGCGCCGGCGCGATCGAGCAGCTCGGCGAGGGCCATGGCCGTACGAGCTTCGCGCGGAGTCTCGGCGGGGTTCGGGGACGCGCCCGGCTGCGAGCTTCGGCAGGAGCGGGACACGAGGTTGAGCTCGATGCGCGACAACCAGCTCACCGCGCGGAAGTACTCCTCGAGACCTTGGGGGCCCGCGCCGACTGACACGTAGTGTCCCCGGGGAGCGAACTGTGAGAAGTCGATCATGCGGGCGCGCCCGAAGAGCTGCACCTCTTCGAGGGATCCATCGCCCCCCGCCTTGGAAGCGAGCTCCTCGACGGCGGCGTCGTTGCCGAATAGCGAAGGCTTCTGCGCCGTCGGATCGATCGCATCCGAAGCAGGCATGCTCGAGCTCGACGTCGATGCGCGGGCGACGGTCTGGCGTTCCGACACCCCGGACAGCTTCCAGGCCACCCCCAGGAAGACGTCGAGATCCGCGAGCGTCTCCCTGTCGTAGAGAGCCTTGGACTGGCGCAACGTGTAGCGCGCCTTGCGCAGCAACGACGCGAGAGCCGGCACGAGCCGTTGTCGCTCCGTCTTCTCGAGCACGCGCTCGGTCCCGGCGAACACTGCGTGAAGGATCGGGTCGATACCGACGTAGAGCGGCAGCTGCTCCTGGAAGATGTCGTGGAATGCGGCGGCGTAGCTCACGTACGGGAGGCGGTCGAGCACCACGAATCCGTTGGCCTTCAGGAGCCGGTGCTCGTCCTTCGTCAGGTGGAGGTGCGCGTCGATCCGGTCCAGGTACTTCGGTGGCGTTGCGCCATCCCACGGCGAACTCGAGCCGTGGACGCCCGGTGTTCCGACACACTCGCGTGCTGCGCGCTGGATGTTCTCGTTGGCGACGAAGCAGGTGTCGGACGGGTCCGGGGCGTGATCGACGCTGTCGCAGAAGCTGTCGTTCGCTCTGCAGGACGCATCTTTCCTGGCGAAAGGCCGGACATCGGGGAGGCTCGCGGCAGAGCCGGCGGGCGCGGCATCGCAGACTTCCTGGCGCGACGGCCATGGGGGTCTTGCGGATTGCGGCGCTGGAGTCGGGAGCGGAGGCAGAGCGCTGCCGGCACCGGTCGCGAGCACGTCGTGGCGAGGAGGAGGGGTGGCGGCACACGCCGCAACCGACAGCGCGAGCAGCAGGCGAACGGTGCGGAAGTGCATCCCGAGGCTCCCACGTGAGGGTAACAGAGACCGCCGTTCCCTTCATCGGCGAGGGAGGATCGAATGTGACGCCACACGGCTCGAACAGGGATCGAGCGCGAGGGCAGGGATCGAGTCAGGTTGCGTGCGGACTTCCGAGGTGGTGCAGGTGCAGGACGCCTCGCGCGGCGGACGCCCGAGCCTGCAGCATCTCGTGCACGTGCGGGCCGCGACACGGGTGAAGAGGGGTGGGGAGGCGGGGATCAGAGGCGCTGCGAGAGCATCCAGCCGAGCACGGCGAGCACGCCGATGGCCGAGATGATGGAGGCGAACGCGAAGGCCTTGAGCCAGCCGGGCGCTGCCCCGGGGTCCGGCATCTGCGCGGCGCCCGCAGCCGTGGGCGTGTGGAACGGACGAGACACCTGCGAGGGGTGGCTGTGAGCGTCGGTGACCAGTGCCGGGCCGCCTCGCGATGCGTGCTCGGAGATGGCCTGCTGCAGCGCTGCCATGGGAGGGACCTGCGCCTGCTGCGGAGCGTAAGCTTGCTGCGCTGGCATCGCGGGAGGCGCGCCGAAAGGCGCCTGCATGCCGGGTGCGGAAGCGATCGGTCCGGGGCCGGGCATGACGCCGGGCGGAGGGACTGGCGCCTGCGGTATCGAGGGGAAGGGCTGCTGAGCGGCAGAAGGAGGGAAGCCGGGCGCGGCGATGGGCTGGGCTCCGAAAGCGGGGGCCGGCGGGCCCGGCTGTGGCGGCGGAGCAGGAGCGACCGGGTGCTGCATCGCCGGCATGCCCATCATCGTGCGCTTCGCGACCGGGGTTCCGGCCATCGTGCGCGGCGGAGGCCCGGGCATCGGAGGGAGCCCCGGCATGCCGGCAGGAGGCGCATTCGCAGCAGCCTCCGACGGGACCCCGGGCGCTGCCGGGATTTTCTCCTGATAGGCCTGCGCGATCGCGGTCGGAGGCTCGGAGTCGCCGACCGCGTCCATGAGCTGCGCAGCTTGCTCCACGAGCGCGGCAGGCGGTGCAGGCCTGCCCGCAGCGGGCATGGGGCGGAACGCTTCCGCAGCCTCTTCGGGAGACGGCGGCCCGTCGGGGTCGTAGGCCATGGGCGACGAATGCACGAAGAACCCGGTCGGGGCTTCGTCGTCGTCCAAGTCGTCTTGCGGCGGAGGATCCGGTGCGCGCTTGGGAGGCGGGGGAGCCTTCGCGGCGAGCGAGCTCGCAGGACGCGGCAAGGGCGCGCCCGGGCGGGCAGCAGTGGACGGTGCGGGGCGTCCGGCAGCGGGCGCCGGAGCCGGGCCGCGATGCGGCGCCGCAGGGGGCGACGGCAGCGGAGGCAGGGCTCCTTGCGCCGGTCGTGGAGGTGCAGCGGGTTGGCCCGGGGCACTCGGGCGGACCGGCACGCGGGTAGCTCCTGGGGGACGATTGCGCGGGTCAGAGCTGCTCATTGCCTACCTGGGTGATCGGACGGGGAGGTGGCGGCGCGCCAGGCGACGAGGGCCTCAAGCGCGGTTTGGAAACGATCCGCGGGCTGCATGGCGAGGAGCCGTGCGACGAATCCCTCGACGGCGGGGCCGACGCCGGGGCCAGCCGCGGGCATCGCGTCGTGGAGGGAACGAGCCGGGGTCTCCCGCTTGGAGAGGATGAACTCACCCATGCTTCGGGCGACATGGGGGAGCTCTCCGGACAGGAGTCGAAAGACGACGGCGCCGCAGGAGTACAGGTCGGCGCGGGAGTCGACCGTGGAGGCCATGCCGATCTGTTCGGGCGCCATGTACGAGAAGGTGCCGAGGTTCTGATGGCGTTGCGTGAGGGACTCGAACCCCTGCTCGCGCGGCAGCCTGGACACGCCGAAGTCGAGAAGCTTGACGTCGATGCCGGAAGCGGAGGAGGCGAGGAAGATGTTGGACGGCTTGAGGTCGCGGTGGATGATGTCCTGCTCGTGGGCGGCAGCGAGCCCCTCGAGGATCTGCTCGACGATGGGGGCGGCGTCGGACAGGGCGAGGCGCCCCTCGCGACGCAGGCGGTCCTCGAGGGTTTCTCCTTCGAGGTACTCGAAGACGACGCCGATGCCAAACCTGGGGTCTTCGAAGACATCGAGGGCGTGGACCACGCGAGCGCCGCTGATGCGGCGAACCGCGATCGCTTCGCGTCGCAGGCGCTCGGTGGCTTCGTGCAGGTAGGCCCGCTCCGGGGTGAGCAGCTTGATGGCGACACGGAGCCCATCGGAGAGTCTCCTCGCCGCGTAGACGCCGCCCATGCCACCTCGGCCGATCGCCTCAGTGAGCTCATAGGCGTCGTGCAGGATGGTCCCATGCTCGAGCGCCACCCGGGGAGTGTATCCCGGTCCTCCCGCGCACGCACCTTCGTTGTGAGGAATCCCGACGAGGGGACGAGGTTTCGATCTTCCGGTGAACCGTTCGCGCGAGCGCGGCGCTTCGAGGGTCACATCTCGTGTGGCATCAGGTCGCGCGGGCTGCGGAAGTACTGCAGCGGGGAGTAGTGCAGGAGGTTCGAGACGCGCGAGGTGTAGACGCACGCATAGGCCTCGACCTGGTCGCCGAAGCTGGACATCTCGGTGCCTTCCTTCATGAGCGAGCCCCAGAAGGGGTGGAAGCGGCGGGAGACGACGGTCTCCAGGGCCAGGGTCTCCGCCTCCACGCCGCGCATCGCGCCGCGCACGCGCTCGACCGCTCGCTTCACCCGTCCACGCACCATCTCCAGTTGCGCCGCTTGCGCGGCATTCCCGCCCTCCGCGGCCGCGTCGATCTGTCGCGACAGCTCTTTGAACAACACCTGGTTGGCCCGCAGCTCGTCCTCGAGCTGGTCCCGCCTCGCGCCGACGTCCGCCAGCCGGTGCAGGTCCTCCGCACACGCCTCGTGCGCCGCGACCTCCGCCTCCATCTCTTGGACGATCATGGCCGTGCGCCACGCCGAGTCCTTCTTGGAGCGAAGGATGTCTCCGTAGATGTGATCCCCCACGTACAGCACCCGATCGCCCGTCACCTTCAGCAAGCGCTCGAAGTCCAGGAGGTTGCCCCCCTCGTACACCCGGCCGCGCTCCAGGTGCGACGCCGGACGGAGCGTGCCGTTTGCCGGACGGGCCGGATCGATCTCGCGCTCCATCAACACCCTCTTCTCCTCGAAGAAGGCCGGCTTGCACGCCGCGCAGATCACGACGTCGAAGTAGTGCCTCCAGCTTGGGTACTCGGGCATCGCCCCGCCCAACAGGTAATCCATCATCGCCTGCGTGAACGCCCAGCGCGAGTTCGTCAGCAGGAACAACCTCTTCCCCGCCGACCGGAACTTGTGCAGCGTCTGCGCCAGCATCGGATCCCGATGCACGTACCGCCCGGGATCCTCCAGCACACGATCCACGATCGTCCCGTCACGATGCGCCTCGTCGATGCACTCGCGGATGTCGGTGAACAGCTTCGCGTAGTCCACCGTCACCCCACGCGCCTCCAGCCCATCGACGATCCCCGCGTACAGTGCCACCTCGCTCAACGCATATAGCGTGTCGATCCAGTGATACCGCGGCGTCGTCGGACGCAGCTTGCGCGACTGGTACAGCGAGCGGATCTCCTCGCGCGGGATCGGTCGAAACCCGTGGTACCCCTTCTGCACCACCTTGTACCGATCCATCTTCAGCACGTGCCCGAGCCGTCGATCGATCAGCAACCCCCGGATCGGAAACCGCGTGTCGTACCGCAGCGAGGTCACCGCCTCGGGCCACCCCCGCCCCACCAGCTTCGCCGCCGTCGCCTCGATCGACAGACGATCCATCTCGTCCTGATCGTAGATCGCCAGGGTGTAGTCCATGTCGAACCCCACCCAGTCGATGCCGGTCATCTTCAGGTTGCGGTTGACGTAGACACGTTGCGCGCGGGGGATCCCGACGCGTGAGGGAAGCGACGAGAGGTCGGGGAGGGGAAGCGGGAGTTGCTCGGCCACGGCTCGTGAAGGGGAGGGGGTGAAACGGTGCACGACGTACTACGAGGCGATCACCTTAGCAGAATCGGCGCGGAGTCAGGTAGCTACTGCCCCGCAATCACCACTGGGCACACCACCATCGCGATTCCGCCCCCGGGCGCCGGGAACTTCATCGACGAGAACGCGCGCACCACGCACCCGATCAGGGCTTCGTCCTTCAGGTCCGTTCCTCCGTTGGAGGCCGTCGTCACCGTCCCCTCGCGGTCGATCACGAATCGCACCGAGAGCCTGCCGCCACCCTTCACGCCCCGCTCCACCGCCGCGTCCCTGCACGCGCCGATCCTTCCCAGGTTCCCCCGCACGACCTTCCCCACCGCGTCCGCTGTCATCGAACCCGTCACGCTCACCGCACCGAGACGCACGACTGCGGGCGACGCGCCCGCATCCGTCTGCGGCGCGCGCATCGACGAGGACGCCGCCGGCTCCGCGGATTTCGATGCGCTGGCAGGAGCCGATGATGCCCCCCCTGCGGACGCCGATGGGCTCTCGGACACCGGTGCCCCGCTGCGTGCCACGCTCGAGACGGTCGATGTCGTCGTCGGCGCTGCGCTCGGCGTACAGCCATCGCGGGCTCTCAGCGCTGTCACCCCGATCGCGCCCGAGGCCACCAGCGCTACCCCTGCCACCGCTGCAACCACCGTGAGCCTCGTCCCGCTGCTCCCGTTCATCGCTCGCTCTCGCTCCTAGCCGTTGTCCCGAACCCCCGCAGGACTCCCCGCGCGTCGGTGCAGCCGCGCCTGCCAGACCCTCTCGATCCCGACGCCCAGAATGTTCGCGATCACGCACAGGGTCCAAAGCGCAGGCAGCGGCTCCGGCAAGCGCGACGATCGGCCGAACCAGATCATGGTCGACACGATCAGGAAGGTCGCCAGTGTGTCGACCGCCAGCAGCAGCTCCTCCAGCCCCGGCCGCGGCCATCGACGGTCGAGCATCCGCCCCAAGTTCGACAGCACGCAGAAGCTCAGCCTCTCGGGCGCTGCCAGCACCGCCACGTTCAACACCGCGTCGAGCACGCCCCACACCACGAACGACGCTCCCAGCACAGGGTGCACGTCCTCCATGGCAGCCAGCCCGCCACCGAACTTGAAGACCGCAAAGGGCAAGCCCGTCAGCAGCACCATCCACAGGCGCCTTCCGATCGGCAGCGATGTCGTTGTCCAGAGCATGCCCCGCGCTCAGCCCGCCCGCCCCATCACGGGCACTTCACCAATGGCGCGATCGGCGCGAAGTGGGTGCCGTTCGCCGCGTCGTACGTCGCCAGCGCGCTCGAGAGCGCTCCCTCGATGTCCGCGTAGGTCTGGAACAGCTTCGCCGTCGTGCTCTGCTCCTTCACGCACAGAAAGCGGCTCCGCCCGCACACGTCCACCGTCTCGCACTCCGGCAGCGTCGCCGATGCCGACAACGACGCATCGCCGTAGAGCACCGCGCCGTTGACCATCACGAGCCTCACGTGCCCCGGACGCGCCTGCACCATCGAGGTCCAGGGATCCGCCGTGTCGCCGCTCAGCACCAGCAGGTCCGCGAGCTTGCCCACCTCGATCGTGCCGAGCTGCCCCTGCACTTCGATCGCTCGCGCTGCCTCGCTCGTCACCATCTTCACGAGATCCTTCGCCGTCAGCACCCCCGGCCACTGCTGCTGTGACAACGCCCACGCGTAGTTCAGCTCGTCGAGCAGGTTCACACTCCCACCCATCGACCAGTCCGGCCCCAGCGCGATCGTCAGGTGCGGCGTCACCGCCCGCGCCAGATCGATCCGCGTCGTCTTGCCGTACAAGAACATGTTCGACTTCGGTGACCAGATCAGCTTCATCCCCTTGTCGGCCATGTGCTGGAACTCGGCCGCCCCGAGCGACGTGCCATGGATGATGCTGAACTGCTGGACGTCGAGCCCCTTGGTGAGGGTGCTGGACCACTCCTTCGCGGCCGTGGTGTCCCCCGGAACCCCCTCGGACACGTGCACCACGTACGACCAGGTCTTGCAGCTCGCGAAGTTCGCCTTCGCCCCGACCTCGTCCACCGTGTCCACGCCGAGCGCCGCCACCTGGATGTGATCGGAGCTCACCGGATCCGTACAAGGCGCCGGTCGCGCCGTCGCGGGGAGATCGTTGAACTGCCCGTCGATGGATCGCGCCAGCGACGAGTAGCACGTTTGCGCGCTGCCCTTGGGCTCCCCAAGGATCGACGTCGTCCCCGAGATCATGCCCTTGAGCTCACCGTACTTGAGCA
This sequence comes from uncultured Polyangiaceae bacterium, assembly GCA_964393505.1. Taxonomy (GTDB): domain Bacteria; phylum Myxococcota_A; class Polyangia; order Polyangiales; family Polyangiaceae; genus JACRCQ01. The sequence continues at coordinate 467 of CAYMUE010000204.1, read as the reverse complement.
CCTCGCAGTCGAGGTTCATGCCCCCCGAGCTCGTCGAGTCGAGCAGGTAATCATAGCAGTCCTGCATCGCGCCGTAGGCCGCCTCCTGCGTCCACTGGTTGTGATTCGAATACAGCTTCGCAGGCGTCCAGTCCGACTCGTCGAACACGTTGTAGAGGATGTGGTTGTGCGTGTCGATCATGCCCGGAAAGATCATCCCGTGCGTGTCGATCACCGTCGCTCCCGTCGCGCCGGGCTCGCTCGCACAGCTCACGGCCACGCAGGTGATCACGTTGCTCTCCACGAGCACCTCACCCGCGGTCGCCGTCTCCGGCGTGACCACCACGCCGCGCAGCAGGTACTTGTTGTTCGCCCCTGCCGTCACCAGCTCCGGGGCGGTCCCGTAGTCGATCGTACCGCCCGTGCCCGCCGCACCGCCCGTGCCCGCCGCACCGCCCGTGCCCGCCGCACCGCCCGTGCCCGCCGCA
>CAYMUE010000203.1:0-10283 GCA_964393505.1 uncultured Polyangiaceae bacterium | reverse complement strand
GTGCGCGGGTCGGTCGCCTTGAAGTCCGCCTCGCCACAGCAGCGGAAGCTCAGGAAGTAGTAATAGAACCCCTCGTCGTGCGTGTAGATCTTCGGACGGCACTGGTTGCGTGTCCCCTTGTACCAGGGCCCGCCGGTGTGAACGCTGTCGTACTTGCCCTTCCAGCCGTCGCCGAAGGTCTCGCTCGCAACCACGTCGTCGGTGTTCCCAGGCAAGTCCGGCACCCCGTAGTCGCTGATGCACTCGGGCTGCGCCCCGTTGGGCACCCCCCGCCACAGCCGCGCCAGCTCCTTCGCATCGCGCTTGGCAACCTTCTTCATGTCCGGTCCGTCCCAGCCGTGGTCCCCGTTGCACTTGGTCGGGTCACGAACATACCCGTACGGGTACGGCTTCATCTCCGGCCCCTCGCACGCGAGCGTCCACTCCGACTCGGTGCACATGCGCTTGCCGACCGACGCGCACTTCACCTGCGCCTGGTAGAAGTTGTTCATCACCTCGGCGCGCACGCCCGCCACGTTGGGCCACGCGTAGCGGTCGATGCAGAACCGCTTGCGCACCTTCTGCCCGACGCAGCGAGCGGGCGGCTCGAACTCCTCGCACACCGTCTTCTTGTTCACCTTGTCGAACCAGCTCTTCAAGCACTTCACTTCCACGTCGGTGCAGTAGTCGCCGTCGATCAGGATCATCCCCTCCGGACACGCCGCAGGCCCCGCGTCCACGGCCGCCATCGCGCCATCCACCGCGCCGTCTGCTGCCCCGTCCCCCTCCGCCTCCACCAGCGCGTCCAAGGACCCATCCTCGAACGCCCCAGCGTCCGGGGTCATCAGCGACGACGCGTCCGGCCCCGGCGTGGACGACGAACCAGGAGCGACGGTGGTGACCCGCGCGCCCGCGGAGCACGCCGCGAGCAGCCCGAGCAGTGCAAGGAGATAGCGTCTCATGCGCGCTCCTATAGTTCCTTCGGCCCCCGGAGAGGAAGAGCCAACCCGCGGGCTACTCGCGCGAGTACCGAGAGCGCCCGGAATCGGGGCTCGTCTGCGGCGACGCCGTCACCGTCGCGCTCGCGACCGGGGCCTTGCTCTTGACGGGACGCGCCCCGGTCGGGACTGGGACGGCCGATGCAACCGGAGTCACAGAGGTGACGGGAGCTTCGACGCTCACCGAGGGAGCGGACTCCGCAGGGGCGATCGCAGGGGCGGCGGACTCGGCAGGGGCAACCGAGGACGGCTGGGCGATCGCGGGCTGTGCGGACGATGGCGCGGACGCGAGCGGCGATGAGCCGGTAGCAGGCTCATAACGTCCGAGCAGTGCGAAGCCGGCCGCGGCTCCGACACCGCCCACGACGATCGCGGCGATTACCGCGCGTCGTTTCGAAGAAGACTCATGCGCGATCGACTTCATTCCGAGCAGGGTCGCCGCGGGCTCCGCGGCGCACCCGGAGGTTCCGAGGGAGCTGCTGACGGGCTCCCCGGTCGATGCCGCAGCGTTCGATCGGTTGGGGAGCAGCACCGAGAAGATGCGCGCGAGCTCCGCGATGGTCTCGGAGGGCTGCCGATAGCGCGTCTTGGGGTCCACGCTCGTCATGCGCGCGAACCAGGCGTCGAACGCGGGCGGCAGCTCGACGCCGCGCTGGCGAGCGCGGAGCGAGGCCGGCTCGCGCGTGCCGTTGACGGCGAGGGTTGCGAAGGCGAACACAGTGCCGCGCTGGGCGACCTCAGGCTCCCAGTAGGGAGTGCCGACAAGCAACGTGAACGCGATCATCCCGAGGGAGTAGATGTCGGTGGCCGGGCAGACCCCCGTGCACTTGAACTGCTCCGGCGCCATGTACAGCGGCGTCCCGAAGCCCGAAGTCGCGTTGGACCCCGCCGCCCCTTCGACCAGCAGCTTCGCCACGCCGAAGTCCAGGATCTTCACCTGCTTGGAACCGTCCTCCCGGGTCGACAGGAACAGGTTCTCAGGCTTCAAATCGCGGTGGACCACCTTCGCCGCGTGCGTCTTGTCGAGCGCGGTCGCGGCCTGCATCAGGTACGCCACGACCTTCGCCGGGGGCATTGCACCGTCGCGCACGACGACCTTGGCGAGGTCCTCACCGCGCAGCAGCTCCATCACAAGGAAAGGCATCCCCGTGTCCGCGTCCACGCCGGCGTCGAACACCTGCACGATCGCCTCGCTCTCGATCGTGGCCGTGATGCGAGCTTCCTGCTTGAAGCGATCGCGGATCTCCTGGCGATCGACCAGGCTGGGGAGCAACACTTTCAGCGCATGGTGGCGCGAGGTCTCGACGTGCTCGACCTCATAGACGGCTCCCATGCCCCCGGACGCGATGCTTCGCACGATGCGGTAGCGTCCCGCGAAGAGCATGTCCTGGGTGAGCGTCAGCATGGTGGGGTGCCTGGGCAGTCTACACCAGCAGGCTCAAGGATCATCTCTCGCGCACCGAAAGCCAAGCCAATCGTTTCGGTTCTCGGGGAAGTCCTTGCCCCGAAACGAGGTGCGGAAGGAGCGCGGATCGGACTCGTAGAAACAGCCCCCCCGATCCGCTCGCGGCCCTACCGCGGTATTCGCGCAGTCGTTACACTTCTTGCCGTTTCCCCCGTACCAGGTGTCGTCGTAGGTATCGAACGTCCACTCCCACAGGCTGCCCGCCAGGTCGTACTGCCCCCAGCGCGCCTTGCCCGCCTCGCGAGAACCGACACGCACGAACACCGTGGTCTCGGGCCCGACGTTCGGATCCTCCTGGCAGTTCGCCATGTGAACCAGCGAGCAATCGGGGCTCTGCTCTCCCCAGGGATAGACGCGCTGATCGCTGCCGCCGCGCGCCGCATACTCCCACTCCGCTTCGGTCGGCAATCGTCCACCGTCCCAGATGCAGAACGCGAACGCTTCGTACCAGTTGACGCAGTTAAGCGGGTAGACCTCGTTGGCCGCCTCCGCGTCCGTCCACGTGTGAGCGAAGGGGATGCACTTGAGCACCTCGCTCAGCCCGGCTCCGTCCACCGGCAACTTCGACTCCCACGCGAGCCGCCATCCGCTGCCGTCGATCTTCGGATGCGCCCCCGCCCCGTCCATCGGCCGCCATCCCTGCGCAAACGCCTCCGCAAACTTTCGGTAACGCCCGACCGTCACCTCGAACGCGTCGAGACGGAACGCCGACACACTCACCGGATGCGCCGGGTACTCGTCGTAGTCCCCGTCGCCTTCGACCAGGCAGCCCATCTGGAAGTCGCCGGACGGCATGCGGTCTCCGTCGCAGCAGCCGCGCGCTCCGCAGGCGAGCCCGCCGCTGCACGACTGTTTCGAGACGCCCGGCGTGTGGTGGAGTTCCTGCGCGGGGCCGGCATCGGAAGCCGTTGGACGCTCCTCGTAGCGGTCCTCGATGCCGAGCAGCGCGTTGCATCCAGGCAGCGTTGCGAGGAGCACTCCCGCTGCGAAGATCCCTGGGGCCCACGTGCAACGCATGCTCAGAATCCCCCGCTCACGCCGATCATCGCGGCGCGGTTGCCACCCGTCACCATCGGCGCCACACGCGCGCCCTCCCGCGGCCGAGGCGAATCCGTCATCCACAGCACGATCGCGCTCGCCAACGCGACCCCGCCTATCCCGAAGCCGATCGTGCTCAGAGTCCCCATCGTCCGCGCCGAGTCACCGGCCTCCTTGCCGTCGGCGCTGCAGACCGTGCCCACGCATTCGGCGTCGATCGTCTTCTTCTTGTCCCACGCGAGAAGCCCGGCCACGGTGCCGACCGCGATCCCTTCAAGAGCGAGCCCCCCTGCGATGTAGGCCCAGACCTTGCGGTCCCCGGAGCCGGTGGCCTGCGGTGCGGAGACTCCCGGGTGGGCCCATGAGGGCAACGGCGGCGCCGCCGGATCCTGCTGCTTGGAGCCGCCTGCGGTCGCTCCCGGCACGGCCGGCACATCGACCTCGAGCTCGATCCTGCGGGTCTCCCCCGGACCAATCGTGATCCGAAGCGTCTTGAGCGCTCCCCCCGGCGCCTGCGTCGTGATCACGTGCTCGCCCGGGTCCACCGGCAGCGGGATGCCCAAGGACGGGCGCTGCAGCAGCACGTCGCCGCGACGCACCAGCGTGCCCTCCGGGGCCTTGGAAGGAAGCGTGAGGATGAGCTGCGGGATGAGGGGCTGCAGCTTCGCGATCTGGTCGTGGGCCACCTTGTCGCGGTCGAGTTGCCTTGCGCGTTGGTCAACCGGCATGCGGGCGAACACCTGGAGGTAGTCGCTGTAGTGCGCGATGGCCGACGACAGCTTGCCGGACGCGGCTTCGCACTCGGCGAGGGTGAAGAGGGTGCCCGGGCGCGGGTCGAGCCGGTAGGACTCCGCAAACATGGGGCAGGCCGCGACGTACTGCCTGGCATCCATCTGCGTGAGCGCGTTCTGGAAGAGGGCCTCGGCAGCGGCGGAGTCTTGCGCTGCACCAGGGTGGGCCCAAAGGGCGATTGCCACTGCCAGCAGCGATCCACACGACCGCAGGGAGCTCATTCGGGTGCTCACGTAGACGTCTCGCAAATCCGTCATTCTATGCGGGCGAACGCGGGACGTCTAGCGTGCAGACGGCTTGGGGGAGAGCGCGTTCGAGCCGGCGCGTCCGAGCCGGTGCAGTCCCCACGCGGTCCCGCCCAGCCCCGCCGTCGCGATGAGCCCCCCCACGGTCGGACTCCCGGTCGCCGCCAGCGCGATGCCGCACAGCAGCCCGACGAGCATCCCTGCGAGCAGCCGGCGAGCGGCCCGTTCCTCGGCGGTCATGCTCACTTGAACTTCTCCCTGCGCGTGATCATCACGAAGTCGCGCACATCGCGATCCAGCTTGTTTTCCGCTGTGATCACCGTTGCTTCGTGGTCCGAACCTTCCGTGTCGTCGTACTGGTAGTCCGTCGAGTACAGCACCACGAACCGGATCGTCCCGCCCCCTTCCAGAATGCCTTCCTCGATGCGCAGGGGGTTGCCAGGGAGCTGCTTCTTCTTGCCCAGCGACGTTCCCGCCAGCTCGCCGAGATCGTTGGTGGAAAGGTAGGCCACCCCGAACTCCTTGCCCTCGACCGTGAAGTCCACCTTCACCGGCTTGCCGTCGATCTTGACGACCTTCCCCTCGACCGCCTGCAGCCCCTCCTTCTGCAGGCACTTCGCAATGATCACCCCAGCTCGCCCCTCGTCGATGGGACGGGTCGGCAGAGCGGACTTCGCGGTGGGCGTCCCGCACCCGAGGGCGACGGCAAAGGCGCCGATGCCCAGGGAGATGCACGCGCTCGGCAGGAGCTTCGGGAGTCTCATGGTGTGAAGAAGGTACCCGGTTCGGTCGCAGCGCGCCAGATTGCGGCGGGAACAGACCATCCCTCTGGCAACCTGCCCCAGCCTTTCGTACTGTACTCGCACATGGTCGGTCGACCTGCCTCCCATCGCGCCCTCGCGGCGGCCTGCATCACGGCGACATGCTCCCTGGCAGCGTGCGTGCGCGAGACGGTCCCGGACCCCAAGGTCGCCGCTGCCGCCTACGCCGATGCGGCAGCTCGCGGCGATGCCGACGCCATCTACAACATGCTCGACGCATCGAGTCGTCGCGCGATGACTCCCGCCGACGTCAAACGCCTCGTTGCGGGGCAGCGAGCCGAGCTCGCGGATCAGGCGAAGGCCATCCGCTCGCCGCAAGCCGAGGTCAAGGCCTTCGCTACGATGCGCTACGAGGACGGCGAGGACGCGGTCCTCGAGGTGCGCGAGGGGAGATTCCTGATCGCGTCGGCGGATGCTCTCCCCTCCGGCGCGCGAACCCCGGCGCAGGCACTGGGCGACCTGCGCCGAGTCCTGGCGCGACGATCCTACGCGGGGCTGATGCGGGTGCTCACCCAGCCGTCGCGGACTTCGCTCGAGAACGACCTGCGCTCGCTGGTCGAAGGGCTCGAGACCCCCGAGTCCCTCGACGTGCAACAGACCGGCGACACGGCCATCGTGCACGTCCCCGGCGGGCACATCGTCAAGCTTCGCCGTGAGGCCGGAACGTGGCGCGTCGAGGATCTCGACTAGCCCTGCGCCTCATCGCGGCCGCGCTGCTCTGCCTGACCGGCATCGCGTTGCTGCCCGCGCCTGCACGCGCCTTCGGCGACGCAGGGGCCTTCCACGCCCGCGTGTTGCTCGTGGGAAGCGAGCCGTTCGAAGGGGCTCGCTCGACCGCTCCCGCCCGGCTTGCCTGGGAGCTCACCCGTCGCACCAGCGCCCCCGCGCGCCTCGCTCCCGCACGCGTCCGCGCCGACTCCCCTTCCCTGCTCGCCGACCCGTTCGTGTGGTGGATCGGTGAACGCGACCCGGGTGCGCTCTCCGCGCGCGAGGTCTCTGGACTCCGCCAGTTCCTCGCCTTGGGCGGCATCCTGCTGGTCGACGACGCGGCCCCGGACAAGGGCGACTTCGGAAGAGCCGCTCGACGCGAGCTCGCGCGCGTGGTCCCCGACGTCGCGCCCATCCCCATCGGCGAGGAACACGTCGTATTCCGAACATTCTACCTGCTGCGACGCCCGGAGGGGCGCGTCTCGTCGTCCGCAAAGCTGGAGGCGATCGTGCGCAACGGCTCGGCGCAGGTCATCTTCACGGCTCACGACCTCGCGGGCGCCCTGGCTGCGTCCGCGAGCGGCATCCCGGCGTTGTCCGTGCACCCGGGTGGCGAGTTGCAGCGCGAGATGGCTACGCGGCTCGCGGTCAACGTGGCGATGTACGTGCTGTGCACGAACTACAAGGACGACCAGGTGCACGCGCCGTTCCTGATGCGCAGGCGCGCCAGGGACCTCTGACATGGTCCGATCCTTCGTGCTGTCGGCCGATCTGCCCACCACGGCCATCGGTCTCGCCATCGCCCTCGCGCTGCTCAGCCTTGCCCTCGTGGCCTGGGAGCTCTGGCGCCACCGCAAGCGCGCCCTGCTCGTCGCCGCCTCCGGCGCCGCCGCCACCGCCCTGCTCCTCATCGCCGTCCTGCGCCCCGCCCGCGTCGCCTCCAGCGATTCCACTGTCGGCCCCCGCGTGCTCGTCCTGATCGACCGCTCGCTGAGCATGGCCCTGCCAGGCGACGACGCCTCCCGGGAACGTTCGGCACACGAAGCAACCAGGATGCTCGCGGGCACAACTCCCGACGCCCGCTGGAGCTTCCTGGGCTTCGGCGAGGGTTCGCCGCACCCGTTCTCGCCGCAGCCCGAAGGGGGCTGGGCGTCCGCTTCCCGAAGCGATCTCGTCGCCGCCCTCTCCCATGTCTCTGCCGGCACGCAGGAGAGCCCCTCGGCCATCGTCGTGGTGTCCGACGGGCGCCTCGATGTGCCCGACGGCGCCGCTGCCGGCGAGGCCGTACGCCAGGCGCTCGGCTCTTTGCGCGTGCCCGTCCACACAATTTCGGTATCCGAACGATCTCCCCGCGACGCGTCCATCCGCTTCGTCAAGACCGCGGGAGCCGCCGTCGCCCACCAGCCCCTCACGCTCACCGTGGAGCTCGCTTGCGATGGAGGCCTGTCCTGCGGCGACATGGACCTGCGCGTGCGCGAGCTGGTGGAATCCGGAAGCCCGCTGCTGCTCGCGTCCGGAACCGCGCACATGCAGTCCGGCAAGGGAACCATCGAGCTGCCCATCACGCTCGACCGCGCCGGACCGCGCGTCGTGGAGCTGGCCATCGACCCCCCCGCCGGCGACGAGATCCCCGACAACGATCGACGCCTGCTCACCCTCGACGTCACGCGCGACCGCGTGCGCATCCTGCACATCGCGGGGCGACCGACCCACGACGTGCGGGCGTTGCGCCAATGGCTCCAATCCGACGCCTCCCTGGACGTGGTCGCGTTCTTCATCCTCCGGACTCTCGGGGACGACGTCAACGCCACGCCCGACGAGCTGGCGCTAATCAAGTTCCCGGTGGAGGAGCTGTTCTCGGAGCACCTTGCGAGCTTCGACGCAGTGGTGCTGCAGGACTTCCCCTCGGGTCCGTACGGGCTCACGCCCTACTTCCGCAACATCCTGTCCTACGTGGACAAGGGCGGCGGGCTGGTGATGGTGGGGGGGCTCAACGCGTTTTCCTCCGGCGGCTACGCGGGTACGCCGATCGAGACCGTGCTTCCGGTCGCCTTGCCTCGCGAAGCAGAGCGCGCGCTGATCGACTCGAGCGGGTTCGTGCCACGGTACACCGCGGCCGGGCGCGGCACACCCGTGCTCGAGTCGCTGCGCGGACTGCTCGGCGACGAGCTCCCCGTCATGACCGGGACCAACATCGTCGGAGATCCGCATCCGGGAACCGTAGTGCTCTGGGAGCATCCGTCGCTGCGCACGCCGAGCGGAGCCGCCATGCCCGTCCTCGCCCTGGGAGAGAAGGGCAACGGACGGACGCTGGCGCTGACTCTGGACGACACGCACCAGCTTGCGTTCAGCGAGAGCGCGGCGAGGAACGCAGGACGCGGGTTCGGTCTGCTGTGGGATGCGCTGCTCGGATGGCTCATGCGCGATCCGCGCTACGAGCCGGCCCGCATCGATCTCGAGCGCCCGTGCAGGGCCGACTCACCCACCCGCCTGCACGTGCGCCCCGTGCCCGGAGCCACCGGCCCGCTCGAGGTCACCGTGCGAAGGCTGGGAACCCACGATCCGCCGATCACGATCCCCGCGCCTCCCGATGCTGAGCCGGGACGAAGCCTCGAGGTCACCCTGCCGCCGTTGTCCGTAGGCGCCTACTCGGTGCGCGTGCGCACGGGCAACGGGCCGGCCACGCGACGCGAGATCGCGTGTGAGCGCGGGGGCGACGAGTGGGCCGACGCGCGACCCGACCTTGATCGCATGCGAGGCATCGCAAAGGCGAATGGCGGCGAGGCGGTGAGCTGGAAGGATGCGGGCTCGCTGTCGTTCGCCCCGGCGACGACAATCAGCGCCGAGCGAAGTGTCACCCCTGTGCTCCCACCGTGGGCATGGACGGTGGCCGCAGCAGCGCTGCTCGGGGCCCACTGGATTGCCCGTCGCAAGGCGGGGTTGGCCTGAAGCCCCGGGGTGTCTTCGCCGAAGGCCCGAAACCGGGTCGAGCTCACGGCGCGACGCACGCGCTCGAGGTGCACACCATGCCCTCGGAGCACACGGTCCCGCAGGCGCCGCAGTTGGACGTGTCCGAGGTCGTGTCCACGCAACTGCCCGCGCACAACGTCAGGCTCCCACTACAACCGCACGTTCCACTCAGACACGTCAGTCCGGCCGCGCACGCGACCCCGCAGGCCCCGCAGTTGCCCTCGTCGGTAGCCGTGTCGACACAGCTCCCCGCGCAGACCGTGCCGTTGCATTCGCAGTCGCCCGAGGAGCACGTGAACCCGGACCCGCAGGCGTGGTTGCACGAGCCGCAGTGGGCCTCGCTCGTGTCGAGGTTGACGCACGAGGAGCCGCAGACGGCCTTGGGAGCGGCGCAGGTGCAGGTGGAGGCGACGCAGGTGAATCCGCTGCCGCACGACTTGCCGCAGCTTCCGCAGTTGTTGGCGCTCGTGGTGAGATCGACGCACGAGGTGGAGCACTTGGTCTTCGGTGCATAGCATCCGCACACACCGCCCTGGCAAGTCTCGCCGCCCTTGCATTCGTGCCCGCACGTCCCGCAGTTCTTCGCGTCGCTCTGCAGATCCACACAGCTGCCCCAGCCGCACGCCTGAAGACCGGCCGGGCAGCCGCACACGCCGTTCACGCAGATCTGCTGCTGCGGACACGGCCAGGCGCAACCGCCGCAGTTCCACTTGTCGGACAGCACATCGACGCACTGTCCCCAACAGTTCTTGGCGGGCGAAACACATGCGCAGCTGCCCGAAACGCAGCTCTGCGCTCCGGCACATGCGTGGCCGCATGTGCCGCAGTTGTTCGTGTCACTCTGCGGGTCCACACAATCCTGTCCGCAAGTCGCATTCGGGACTTCGCACGCACACACGCCACCGGAGCAACTCATGCCCGCCGCACATGCGTTCCCGCATGCGCCGCAATGCTGCACCGTGTTCAGCGCCTCCTCGCACCCGTCCGCGGGATCATGGTTGCAGTCCCCGACCCCTCCCTCGCACTGCAGCGGCGAGGGTTCGTCCCCGACCACGTCCTCCTCCACGACGGGCAAGTCCGACACCACGTCGGGCAGAGCATCCGCGTCCGGCTCGGAGACGTCCTGCTGGAACACATCCGGGGCCGACACGTCCGGCTGGGACCCATCGGACTGCGACACATCGGGTCGCGACACGTCTTGCGACGCTTCGTCGGCAGCGCCGGTATCCGTTGAGGTCGAGCCGTCCACCGGGGCACCGGCCGCTCC